>NZ_JBHTDH010000004.1:0-405000 GCF_042666555.1 Herbaspirillum sp. GCM10030257 | reverse complement strand
ATGGCGGTATTGGAATAACCTTGAGCCGACATCAGGATCATCTGGGCGCGCCGCACGACACTATGCGGCAAGGAACGCGAGCGTGCTAACACTTGCAAGTCGGCATGTTCCTGCTCCGATAGTGTGACCTCCGCTTTCTTTGGACGTCCGCGTTCCATGGCCATACTCCTGTTTCAGCAGCATAGCCAATAGACACCTCAACTTATATAAAGTTACTTGCGGGACGCCACACTAGATTGGTGCTCATGAATTTTTTTACGCAGATTCCTTCTGTCGACGCTCTGGCGCGATGTACATCGCGGCGCAATCCTTAGTCGTGACTTTCATTTTTGTGAGAGTTTGAATCTTGTGAGCGTAATCCAAGGTCACTCGCGTAATGCCACATTCCCATTGACTTACTAGGCTTGGCGAGGCCGGCGGATCAAGCAGTTTCCCCAGCTGACGCTGCGACAGTTGTGCTTCCCGTCTGTACTCATCTAAGCGCATCACATCCTCATCAATAAACTGCTTCATTGAAGGAAATAATAGTGTTACTGTTCTACGCTGTCAACAGTATTACTGTTTGTTTTTTATGAGTAACCCTATTAAGGTGATGTTATGGCTACCAAACTGACTGAAGAACAACTCAATGATGCTGCGCGGCTGCGACAGATTTTCGAAGTTCGCAAAGCGCAAGATAAATCGTGGACGCAAGAGAAACTTGCTGCTGAATGTGGGTGGAAAACTCAGTCTGCAGCGCAGCAGTACATGAACGGGAATGTTCCGTTGAATTTAGATGCATTAATCAAGTTTGCAACTGCGCTTGACGTTTCGGTGACTGAAATCAGCCCGAGCTTAGGCGCAAGAATCATGTCAGTCAGACTCCCCAGAGAATCGGACTCAGGGTCCCTTTCACCTCAAGCACTGATAGTTGCACAGGCATTTGAGCGACTGCCGAAAGCAGCTCAAAAAGCCGTTCTTGCGCAACTGGCTGCATTCGACGTTCTTCCGTCGGCAGACGAAGCGCTAATCTAGTAGTTTAATTTTTTCAATATGGATCACTTCAATTGGTTTGATGTATCAAATTATGATCAGTGCAAAGAATGGACGGCGGAGGAGTGGTACTACGCAATTCTCTGGAGAAACTACCTATTGGTTGCGGTCGATGAAATAACTTCAGTTTTCGCTGATGAATTTCTCAAGTTAATGATAAAGACGGAACCAACGGAGTGGCCATTGGCGCCTGAGCTGCGCACATCACTTTGGTCAGAATGCATAGTTAACATTCATCAGGACCCGCGCCCACAACGCAAAAGTCCGTTCATGGGGAGCGACACGAAGTATCAATATCAAGCTGTGCGCGAGTGTGATTTATCTACTCTTGGTGCGTTCGCAAACGAACTTATCAATAGCCGTCCGACCAGGGAAAGTGAGGTCTTGTTCGGCAATATCTGGGATGAAGAATTCAGTAACACAGTCGGCAACAAGACTATCGATGACTTGTACACGGAAAAATTTGGAGCAGTTCGAGATGAGAACATTCAACTGGTTCTCCTCGTTGATTTGGAGGCGCCCGATTCCGTCTTGATCGAGCAAATGCTCAATTTAGTACATGGAAGGCGCGCGCTTCATAGAGTCGATGCCTTGCCAAAGGTCCCTGATGATGTGCAGCTAGCAAAATGGCATCGATCAAGGATCCTTGGGTATGTAGACATTAATCTTTATAAAAAAATCTTAGGCGTATCACTAACCGATCATCAGATTGGAATGCTTTTATTCCCCAACGAGTATGACATTTCCCTTAGTGAGAGAATTCGGAAGGTAATCAGACCGCTTGCCACTAAAGTTTTCAGGCCGGAGACTTTGTCCGCGCTAGAAGCAAGTCACCCAACCTGGCGTGAATCCAGTGCCATTGGCAGCTTGGGGGCTACTAATGCGTAAGATCGACCGCCTTGAAGAATTGCCAAAGGAATTCGATTTAACTAGGTACCAAGAAACCAACAAATTTGACATCACCGATTGGGTGATCAATTTAGAGGCCCGCGGGCTCACACGTTTCATGCTTGGGAAGGGACGTAGACATATGCCTACTGGATTCCCCGGCCTAGAAGAGGGTTTGAAGACCCGAACGACGATTTTTCTAGAAGAACCACTCCGGCCAAGAAGAGACATTGACGATGAGGCTGGCAGTAACAAAAATGTGAATCGGTCACATGTTGAAGACTTAAAAGTTTTCGATTATATGTTTCTAGGCGCCGCTTCAGCAGAAGCGATTGGGAGGTATGGGAAGTTTTGCTCCGCTTTCCGTCGGATGGAGCAAGTTCCATCTGCAGCTACACAAGAAGATCAAGAACTGTTGGATACACCGGTTTGGCGGATGGAATTTGAATCTAGCGTAGACGATGAGAACACCGTCATGGTTAATGTCGACCTAGACGGCACCGAAGAAAAAATCCTTGCAGACTTCCGCCATTGGTTGCGCAAAATTCAAGCGGAAAGAAATATTAACGCGCCCAAAAAACGTTTCGCGAAACAAGATTTTTCTGACTGGGCCGAGTATCACATACTCGCATACCTCGATCTTGTATATTGGGCTGAGTCCCGCTCCTTGGAAATTCCTCAACACATATTGGGCACAGCTCTGTTTCCAAACAATTACAGCGTCAATCTCCCCGAACGAATCCGTAAAGTGGTAAAGCCGCTAGCGCTGTCAATGGTTTCAGAACTAATGACAAATGCACTTAGAAGCCAAGCCTTGCAGGAACGAGCGGAAGGAAAATAACCAAATTTCATTCCGGAGACAAAAACCTCCTGCGAACATCCGGTTGCAAAACCTGCGTTATAGCAACCGGAACACATTATTTCTGCACTATGTCCGGAGAGTTAATCTCCGGAACTCATCCCTCGACGCTTTTCTTCCAGACAAGCATCATTACAGCCATGCTGTTACCGATGCTAAGCCAACAGATTCCTTTTCTTCGGCCTCTATTGCCTGCATGAAGCTCGCATAACAGTAGAGCTAAGAATATTTTTAGGAAAAACAGTATTACTGTTGACTCAATATAACAGTAATACTATTATTAAGACGCTGAGTATGTTCTCGGCGTACTAAGGAGCAAGGGATATGAATGTACAAGCTTCAGAAGTAGAGACACCGAGCGACCTAGTAGAAGCCTTGGTCGTAGAGCTGCATAAGATGATTGGATTGATGGCAAGCACCAGGGCTATCGCAGACATGCTTCCAGTAACACCAATTACTGACCATGACGGGCTATGTCCAGAATTGATTTTCCCTGTGCTAGCAAAATCCGCAATTGATCACGCCGAGCACTCTCTGTCACTACTGGAGTTATTGAGAAGCGCCACAAGTTCGGCGAAATACAAAAATTGACGAACGGCCATCAAGGTGTTTGCACCACCAAGACGGCCTGCCAATCACAAACCAGGGAGTTCATTCATGGATGAATTGAATACTAGCACCAGCCTTAGCAAAGGCGCAACAGGTCGACAAATAAGAATGCCAAACGACGCCGCGATAAAACATGCCTTGGCTGCACTTGACGCAGCTAGTCTGGGCGAATGCTGTATCGGCGAGATCATGCACTACATCGCCGCGCTACGTGATCTCTCGGATCCTGCGTACGTCGAAGGCAAACACTTGTCTCAGCGAATGGATGTTATTCATGGCCTAGCCAAGATGACATACCGCTATGCCGAGGAAATGGAATCCTTGATGAACACCACTAAGGACCAGCGTAAGGATGAACTGCGCGCATTGGAAGGCGGTGCGCAATGATCGCCAAGAAACCAGAAAGCCCTACGCCGGCAGAGCAGCGCGCATTGCGCCTATTCCGTTCAGTGCCAGAGGCAAGCCGTCCGCAGTTCTTCGAGTTGATGGCTACAGTTTGCCAGGCCTGCGGCTGGGCATCTAGCGAGATGCCGGCATTGCGCGCTATCCGCAAGGGAGGCGAGTAATGCATAGCCAGATCGCTTTCCACTCCAACGCGCCAATTCCGGCATTCGACCCGGAGCAGATCCCGGTAACGGACAAGGAGTTTGAAAACTTCCTTAAGGGCGTGCGCACAACTGCGTACCGCATCGCCCGTTACCACGTCATGCACGACGAGGTGGCGCATGACGTGGTGCAGAACGCCATGATTGAGCTGATGAAGTGCCGCGCCCGTCGGCTCCTGCCTGCGGTTGCATTGGGACCAATGTTTAACACCATCCTGAAGCGCTGCGTATTCGCTCAGTTCAACAGCCGGAGAAGAAAAGCCGGTCGGGAAATCCTGTTTTGCGACCTGAAGCCGAACACCGAGAATCCGGATGACTTCGATTTTCTTGGGACGCACCAGGCAAGGGAGCCACGTCTGGCGGAGTCGAGCGCCGATGTGGTGGAGCGCAATGAGGTATTGGCGTTAATTGATGAGGCAGCAGCCGGCCTACCTGATCATCAGAGGCAAGCATTCCTTATGCGATATGCCCAAGACATGGAGCCGTCTGAAATCGCGGCGTCTATGGGGCGCTCATCCGATGCGGTTCAATATCTTTATCAGCAAGCACGGAAAGCAGTGACCAAGGCGGTGCAGGCGCGATTAGTGCCTGCATGTCCGAAGCCTATACCGGTTGCAGACCGTCCAGTACGAATCCGGATGCCTCGCCCACCAAGAGGACGACCATCTGCAACAGTGGTCTGCTTGCCGAAATCTTCACGGTTACATCGCCCAACCAAGCCGAAGTACCCGCGTATTGAGGCGTTGGAGAATGGTGTGGCCGTCAATCGCTTTCTGACACATGACATCTATACCGGCGAGGCGGATGCGCTGGTCTCAGCTGGCATTATCGAGGACGGCATGCTGCCGGGTAGGCTAGGCCGGCCGAGTAAGAAGGTGACGATCAAGTTTCTCCGGCCAGCAGACGGGGTGCGCTATATACAGATCATTGAGCGCACGCCTGGGACGATTGAGGTTCGGAAGGCGATTCCCGATGCAGAGGCGGACCAGCGGCGGATGGGGGTGGCGGCATGATGCGACTCCTATTCAATCCGAACGATTGGCTGGCCAAGCGTCAATGGCTATGCCTGGTGCTGATCTTCGTCCTACTTCTAATCGAGGGAGCGCTGACCCATGCTTAACATCTATTACAAGCGTGACTCGAAGCCGATCGACGACGAGGACATGCGGTCGGTAAGGCAAGCTGTCACACCAATAATCGCCGCAGGCCCGGGACCTGAAAAAGACTATGCACTTCTGCTGGCCAAGATGATGTTCCGCATCGAGGCTCTGCAGGGAGAGATCGCGCGCATGAAAAGGATAATCGCATGAAACCGGGAGCACTCAATATATTGCTGATGCAACGTGGCGTGATTCAGCAACGCCGGCCGGTTCCTGGTGAGGTCGCAGAGCAGTTCACCGACGCCGAACTCTACCGCCTGGTGGTCGCGCAAGCTATCACGGACGGAACTGTACAGACCAAAGCCGACTTCGACGCGATGGTGCGGACCCTTGGCACGGTAGCTGGTGCGGATGAGCTGATCGCCTTCCGGAAGCTTCGCCCGGGCTGCAAAGCGTGGCGCCATGGTAAGCGCATGGTTTGCGACTGTGGAACAGCGTGGCTTGCTGATAATCCGAGCCCGCCTGACTGCAAGCCGGATCTGGACCACTCCATATAGTTACAAAAAGACAATATGGTACGCTATCAGACAATTCACAAGTTTTCGCTTGAGTCTGGCTACACCGAAGACGCGATTAATAGCAAGATTCGCGACGGCGTTTGGCTAGAAAATCAAGTATGGATAAAGGCGCCAGATGGCCGGCGCCTCATCGATGTTGAGGGGTATAACCAATGGGTAGAGATGGCACGGGAGTCAAGGCAGCAAGTGAAACGTCGATCGAAATCACCTTTACCTATCGTGGAAAGCGATGCAGGGAAAGGATCAAACTCGCCCCGACCCCTGCGAACCTGAAGCGAGCAGCCCAGCATCGCGCCGCGGTGATGGATGCAATCGTCAAGGGTACGTTTGATTACCACGTCACCTTCCCCGATAGCACCCGCGCAGAACAATTCGTCGAGCGCAAAGGAGAAGTCGTCACAGTTGAGAAGTACCTTGATGGCTGGCTGGAGCGCCAACGGTCCCACTTAAAGGCATCGACGTATGACGGGTACCGCAAGACAGTGCTGAATCATTTGACGCCCGAGTTCGGCAAGCTTCGTCTGACAGAACTCAAACGTATGCATATCAAGGACTGGTGTGCAAAACAGAAGACGACCAGCAAGTCGATTCGCAACCGTCTCTCTGTATTGCGCGCCGCCCTTACAGAGGCAATGCAGGATGAGCTGATTGAGTCAAACCCGCTATTCGGCTGGCAGTGGAAGATGAAGGAGTCCATCAGCACCGAGGATGATGTCGACCCGTTCTCTGCTGACGAACAATCGGCCATCCTCGCGAAACTGACCGGACAAGAACGCAACCTGTTTCAATTCGCCTTCTGGACCGGCCTGCGTACGTCGGAATTGATTGCACTGCAGTGGGGTGACGTCGATTGGCAGCGAGGGACTATTGAGATCAGGCGCGCCCTTACGCGCGCAGCCATTGCCAACAAAAGTGAGGGCGAAACGCCAAAGACAAAATCCGGCCGGCGCCATGTCAAGCTGCTCTCCCCTGCTTTTGAAGCGATCCAGGCGCAAAAAGCTTTCACCTACCTAACCGACGGTCATATCTTTAAGAATCCACGAACCGATAAGCATTGGAGTGGTGACTTGGTTATCCGGACGTCATGGCAACGGGCATTGAAGCTGGCCAAGGTCCGGTACCGGCGCCCGTATCAAACCAGACATACGTTCGCCAGCATGATGCTGACCGCAGGCGAGTCTCCTATGTGGGTCGCACAACAGATGGGGCACAAGGACTGGACGATGATTGCTAGGGTGTATGGAAAGTGGATTAAAGACGCCCAACCCGAAGCAGGCAATAAAGCGGTATCCATGTTTGCCGGCGGCACTATAGCGTTAGCCAATGCAACAATTTAATCTTCGTGAAGCTGGTTTTGTTTTAGCGCCATTTTATGCCGCATAGCTTGGAAATTAAGGAAAAGGAATGCATGGGGCTCTAACTACCACGCCGAATGCATTACACCTTTAAGATGCTTGTGCTCAACCCGCCCTTGCCGCAACTTTCTCCAACCGATATTAATGAGTCGGATCCTTTGATTTTGTGTTTGCACAAACACAGCGTCCGTTATGCGAATAAATTGATCTCTGACGTGATTCATTCATGCTCCAGGGAGCCCAAAAGAGCCAAAGGCGTCTTTTCGCAGGTGATGTATGCGCTCGTCAATAATGATTCAAAGCTTCGCGGCACTAGCCTGTGTCGTCTTGTTCGGTTGCGGCGGCGAATCTTCCAATACTGTTGGGTCTAGACCAACATCATCGAGGTTGGCCGCAGTATCTGTAGCAGCTGATAATGTCACGTTCTCGGGTCCGCGCGTTTCTTATGATATCGCTGCGTCGCCCGGCGGGCACACAGTCACAGATACCGTAAACACAGACGGCACAACTAATATTGGCCCGGCAATCCGGGAACTGCGCTTTGCTGACGTCCGTGTAAATCTTCCGATTAGGGCACAAGCACAGACAATTGCTCCTACAGACCTAAAGATACTGACGGAACTGTATCTCGCATTTTTTAACCGCGTACCCGAGGCTGATGGACTGGCATTCTGGATTGATAGTTTCCGCAATGGCAGATCGATCGATCTCATCGCTGATGACTTCTACGCGGCGGGCATCCAATATAGTGATCTGAGTGGATATTCAAATTCAATGACGAGCGAAGAGTTTGTCAGAGTCATTTACAAGAACGTGCTTGGCCGCTCTGGATCCACAGCACCTCCAGCGCAAGATGTCCAATTCTGGGTTAGTGAGCTTGACAGTGGTCGTGCCACCAAGGGACAACTGGTCCGCACAATGCTGAACTCAGCGCATACCTTTACAGGTGATCCTACTTGGGGATGGGTGGCCACACTGCTGGACAACAAATATGCAGTTGCGCACCTGTTTGCTATTGATTTGGGCCTCAATTATCTGACTTCGGAAGAATCAATCCGCAAGACGATGGCCATTGCCGCAGCTGTGACACCAGCTGATATGACGACAGCAATGGCGCTTATCCCCGTCAAGAACCCTACGCAGGCGCAACTCACTCCTCCGTCTGGTTCAGGTTCTACGGTGACCGCTACCGTGGCCCCTACCGTTCCAGCAGCAGCAAAGAATGCGGTCGTGTCGGTACATTCATTTTCAGGGGACAGTGTTCCAGGGTCTCAAATTGCGAAGGCGCCAGATGGAACTGTTCCCGCATTGTTCGCAGCTGACAGTCAAGGGCAGCCTTTGCTTTTTGCCTTTAGAAGCGAAGACGGCGCTCTCGATGCGACATCGACTGCAATAGCCATGGTTAGTGTCGCCCTTGATTTGATGGAATTGCCTCCACAGATTACCGTCGCACAGTTCAACCAGGCCGTCAAAGGAACACCGAGCTATGCAGCACTGGAAGCAGCAATCGTTGAGTCGCTGAATCAGGCAAAATCTCCCATAGACTCAGACAAGGTCTTTGATCTTGTTTTTGCTGTCGCTAAAGACGTTGTGCCGTCGCTAGACGCACTTATCAAACCCGTCACCCTTAGACCCGTTTTGGTTAAGCCACCTTTGCCGGTAACCATGCTGGAACCTGAGTACAGCATTGAAGTAGGCGACGAATTTATCTGGATGAATGACGTAAATGGTGGTGTAAATGTATTCAACCGGACTTTTCTCTCCTGGCAATTAAGAAGTAAAACTCCCCAAGGCCAGATACTTGATGAAAAGATTGCTCCACCGTTGGAGGCAAATGTCCTCCAGCTTTTCGGTTCCTACCTAAGCAGTGCTTCGATAAATAATCTTGTCGGTTCAGGCCCCGAATTTTGGGTAACGCTTGAGCAGACCGCTCAGACGAAAGAGTTGAATCTTGTAGAGGCGACACGTAGATATATGTTCGCTTTTTTGGCGGTGATGACTACAGTGAAGCAGAAGGATGCGGCAGCCTGCGTAAACCAATTGGCTCAGAGCTTGGTAAACGATAAGTTATTCCCTGCCATGCAAAGCCAGACTGGTGAAGCAGCAGCTGAGTATTTTAATACGATACTCCCTTCTTTCAATCAAAGCACAATTGAAGATTTGGGACAATGCCTTAGAGGGGCTAAGATTGAGTTGAGCCCTAAGGCTGGCTCATTATTTTCAGCCATTTGGAGAAAATTCAATGTGTTGGTCTTAGCACGTGACGTAGCTGCTGCAGCGGGACCGGTGAGGCAACTTTTTAGATACTGGAATTTCCCCGCTGAGACTTTTATTGTCTGCAAAGCCAATGGCGTGATAACCGGTATATGCCCTTCCCCGCCTCCCTTGCCGCCGACTCCATCTCCGCAGCCTCCAGCACCCCCAACTGTTCCAGTAGCCTCGACCGGTAGTTGTACTACACCGACTTTTAATTCAATTACCGTCGAACCCAGTATATTCCCAGACCATGTCGAGGTCATTCTCAATGTCGGCTGCTTGGGAGACGCACAACGGTGGCTAAGAGCGGACACCGTTGAGACTTTCGGTCCTGTCGGTTATTTTAATTTCACATGGGATATCAAGGATAGGTCTGTGGGTCCCATGTTAGGGTACCCCAACGAACCTAATCAACGCATCGAATGGAAAACTTACGAAAAGTTCGCACCTGACGGCACACCTACGACGCTAAACCTATCCCTCACCATGTATATGCCTGACGGTAGTCGCATTACACATACAACTGGATGGTAGGAGCGCAAGCTCAAGGTAGGGGAGTCACCGATATGGGTTGCCCAGCAGATGGGGCGCAAAGACTGGACGATGATCGCCCGGGTCTACGGGAAATGGATCAAATATGCTCAGCCAGATGCTGGCAAAAAAGCTGTCATTTCAATGCCTACATCACCCCATTTCAACCCATTAACCCTAGATACGAAAAACGCGTAAGCCTTTTATATCAAAGAGTTACGCGTTCTGTTCTGGCGGAGAGGGGGGGATTCGAACCCCCGATAGGCTATTAACCTATACACGCTTTCCAGGCGTGCGACTTAAACCACTCATCCACCTCTCCTGGATTCTGGTTTCGCTTTCACGAAGCCGCAGATTATAGCAAGAATTCCGAAAATTTCCGCACTTTTTCAGCGGGCAATATTCATGTACGTAAAAAAGCCGGTTCGGCTTGTGGCCGGACCGGCTTTTTGTGCTGTCTCCAAGCTGTCGCAGCAGGGATTCCGCGTCGTGCTTGCTTGGTGATTATTCGCTTACTTGTTCATCGCTTGTTTATTGCGCTTGTTTCAACTGGTCCAGGATGGCCGGATTTTCCAGTGTGGAGATGTCCTGCGTAATCTGCTCACCCTTGGCCAGCACGCGCAGCAAGCGGCGCATGATCTTGCCGGAACGCGTCTTGGGCAGGTTGTCACCAAAACGGATTTCCTTGGGCTTTGCGATCGGGCCGATTTCCTTGCCGACCCAGTCACGCAATTCCTTGGCGAGTTGCTTCGCTTCCTCTCCTGTCGGCCGTGCACGCTTCAATACCACGAATGCGCAGATTGATTCACCGGTCGTCTCGTCCGGCTTGCCCACCACGGCTGCTTCGGCCACCAGCGGATTGGCCACCAGCGCCGATTCGATTTCCATTGTGCCCATCCGGTGGCCGGAGACGTTCAGCACGTCATCGATGCGGCCAGTGATGGTGAAATAGCCAGTCTGCTCATTGCGCACCGCACCGTCACCGGCGAGGTAGATCTTGCCGCCCAGTTCTTCCGGGAAGTAACTCTTCTTGAAACGTTCGGGATCGCCCCAGATGGTGCGGATCATCGATGGCCACGGACGCTTGACCACCAGGATACCGCCCTGCCCGTTGGGCAAATCGTTGCCGGTCTCGTCAACCACCGAGGCTATGATGCCCGGCAGCGGCAAGGTGCAGGAACCCGGCACCATCGGTGTGGCACCCGGCAACGGCGTAATCATGTGGCCGCCGGTTTCGGTCTGCCAGAAGGTGTCGGCAACCGGGCATTTCTCGTTGCCGATGTTTCTGTAGTACCACATCCAGGCTTCCGGATTGATCGGCTCGCCGACCGAGCCGAGCAGGCGCAGCGAGGACAAGTCGTATCGCTTCGGATGCACATCGGCATCGGCGTCAGCCGCCTTGATCAGCGATCGGATCGCCGTTGGGGCCGTATAGAAGATGGTGACCCGGTGTTTCTGGATCATGTCCCAGAAGCGGCCGGCGTTCGGGTAAGTCGGCACCCCTTCGAATACAATTTGCGTGGCGCCGACGGCCAGCGGACCATAGGTAATGTAGGTGTGGCCGGTGACCCAGCCGATGTCGGCGGTACACCAGAAAATGTCGGTGGGCTTGATGTCGAAAGTCCACTTCATGGTCAGCATGGCCCACAACAGGTAGCCGCCGGAGGCGTGCTGGACACCTTTGGGCTTGCCGGTGGAACCGGAGGTATAAAGGATGAACAGCGGATGCTCGGCATCGACCCATTCGGGCTCGCAGTCGCTAGCCTGATTGGAAATGACGTCATGCAACCAGAGATCGCGACCTGCGACGACATTGATGTTGGCGCCGGTACGTTTGTAAATCACAACGTTTTTCAGGTGCTCGCAGCCGCCCATGCCGATCGCTTCATCAACGATGGACTTCAGCGGAAGTTGTTTACCCCCGCGTACCTGTTCGTCGGCGGTAATCACCGCGATGGCGCCGGCGTCGATGATGCGTTCCTGCAGTGACTTCGCGGAGAAGCCGCCGAAGACCACGGAATGTGTTGCACCAATACGTGCGCACGCTTGCATGGCAACGATGCCCTCAATGGACATCGGCATGTAAATCACAACGCGATCGCCCTTTTTGATGCCCAACGATTTCAAACCATTGGCAAACTGGCAGACGCGCTCGTGCAGTTCCTTATAAGTAACCTTGGTGATCTGGCCGCCGTCCGCTTCGAAGATAATCGCTGTCTTGCCCGCATTGCCGTTTTGCAAATTGCGGTCGAGGCAGTTGTAGGAGACGTTGAGTTCTCCGTCTTCAAACCATTTATAGAACGGGGCATTGGTCTCGTTTAACGTCTTGGTGAAAGGCTTATGCCACTGGAGGTTTTCGTTTGCCAACTTCGCCCAAAAGCCTTCATAGTCTTTTTCTGCAGCGGCGCACATGGCCCGATAGGCATCCATCCCGGAGATGTTGGCGTTCTTAACAAACTCTGCGGGAGGGTTGAAAATGCGATTTTCTACTTTGAGGGTTTCGATGTCTGCCATGGAGGTCTCCCGCGTGATGTTAGTTTGTTACGAAGGTAAGCTGCTACGCTTACTTAAGCCTTACACTGAGTATTCAGCCTGGTTTCAGGCCTGCGCGGCTTTGGTGGAATGGCATCTCTGCCGACCAAACACCGGGCTCGGCAAAAGCGCGCACAGGGCACTGATTGACAAGCTATACATCATTTTTTCAATCATGCCATAGCCAGCCGCCTTGTCATAGTTGCATCGAAGGATAGCGAGAGCGGAATCGTTGACGCGTGTAAAATGCTGGGGTTTTGTTTCATTTAAAAATCATCGGAAACATGAACCACCTCGACCAAGAAACTTCAAAAGCGTCTCGTCCCATCCGCCCCCTGCCCAACCTGATTTTCATGAGCCGGTGGCTGCAACTGCCACTCTATCTTGGACTGATCCTGGCCCAAGGTGTTTATGTCTATCACTTCTGGGTCGAACTGGTTGACCTGATCGGTGCCGCAATGGGTAATCAGGCAGCACTTGAACATATTCTGAACGCGGTTGCCATTGACGGCGCCGTGCGCCCGACCAAGCTGAACGAAAGCACCATCATGCTGGTGGTGCTGGGATTGATCGATGTCGTCATGATTTCCAACTTGCTGATCATGGTAATCGTCGGCGGTTATGAAACCTTTGTGTCACGGATGAACCTGGAAAGTCACCCGGACCAGCCGGAATGGCTGTCGCACGTGAATGCCTCGGTGCTGAAGGTCAAGCTCGCTACCGCCATCATCGGTATCTCGTCGATCCATTTGCTGAAAACATTTATCAATGCCGGAGCGTATGACCCCAAGACGCTGCTTGCGCAGACCGGTATTCATATTACGTTCCTGCTGTCGGCTATAGCCATTGCCTACAGCGACCGCATCATGGCCGGCACCACTACCCATCATAAGAATTCACACTGACCTTAGCTCACACCATCATGACTACCATCAAGCAAGAAGACCTGATCGAGTCGGTTGCCGCCGCGCTCCAGTACATCAGCTATTACCATCCCGTGGATTACATCCAGCACCTGGCGCGCGCTTATGAAAGCGAGCAAAGCGCGGCAGCGAAGGATGCGATCGCTCAGATCCTGACCAACTCGCGCATGTGCGCGGAAGGTCGTCGTCCGCTGTGCCAGGATACCGGTATCGTCAACGTCTTCCTGAAGATCGGCATGGACGTACGCTTCGAAGGCTTCAAGGGCTCGATCACCGATGCCGTCAATGAAGGCGTGCGCCGCGGTTACAACCATCCGGATAACGTACTGCGCGCTTCGGTTGTCGCGGACCCGCAGTTCGAACGCAAGAACACCAAGGACAACACTCCGGCCGTCGTGCACATGGAACTGGTGCCCGGCAATACCGTCGACGTGCAGGTCGCGGCCAAGGGCGGCGGCTCGGAGAACAAATCCAAATTCGTCATGCTCAATCCCTCCGACTCGATTGTCGACTGGGTACTCAAGACCGTGCCGACCATGGGCGCCGGCTGGTGCCCGCCGGGCATGCTTGGCATCGGTATCGGCGGTACCGCCGAGCGTGCAATGCTGATGGCAAAGCAGGTGTTGATGGAAGACATCGACATGTACGAACTGAAGAAGCGCGGTCCGCAGAACAAGACCGAAGAATTGCGTATCGAACTGTGCGACAAGATCAACGCGCTCGGCATCGGTGCACAAGGTCTCGGCGGCCTGACCACTGTGCTGGACGTCAAGATCATGATGCATCCGACGCACGCAGCATCCAAGCCGGTTGCCATGATTCCAAACTGCGCGGCGACCCGTCATGCCCATTTTGTACTCGACGGTTCCGGCCCCGCATACATTGAACCACCGTCACTTTCCGAGTGGCCGAACGTCCAGTGGACACCGGACGCAGAGCAGTCCAAAATCGTCAACCTCGACACGCTGACCAAGGAAGAAGTCGCGTCCTGGAAACCTGGCCAGACCCTGCTCCTGAACGGCAAGATGCTGACCGGCCGCGATGCGGCGCATAAGCGTATTCAGGACATGCTGGCCAAGGGCGAACCACTGCCTGTCGACTTCACCAACCGCGTGATCTACTACGTCGGCCCGGTCGATCCGGTACGCGACGAAGTAGTTGGTCCGGCAGGCCCGACTACCGCGACCCGCATGGACAAGTTCACAGACATGATGCTCGAGAAAACCGGTCTGATCTCCATGATCGGCAAGGCCGAGCGTGGTCCTGTAGCGATCGAGTCGATCAAAAACCACAAGTCGGCTTACCTGATGGCGGTCGGTGGCGCTGCCTACCTTGTGTCGAAAGCGATCAGGGGCGCCAAGGTCGTGGGCTTCGCCGATCTCGGCATGGAAGCGATCTACGAGTTTGAAGTGAAAGACATGCCAGTCACAGTGGCTGTCGACTCCAACGGCATTTCGGTGCACAACACTGGCCCGAAGGAATGGCAGGAGCGTATTTCGACCGGCAAGCTCGCCAGCATCCCGGTCACGGTGGCGTAAGCAAACCGGTATCAAACCAGTGAACGTCACTTCTCAAGCGACGAACCTGATGGGGGCCGATGCCCCCATCGGCGTTTTTGATTCAGGTATCGGTGGCTTGTCGGTCCTGAAATATATTCACGCCAGTCTGCCCAACGAACAGCTTTTGTATTTTGCCGATTCCGGATTTGCACCCTATGGTGGCCGGCCGGAATCCGAAATCGTTGCGCGCTCGCTGGCGATTGCGGAATTCCTCATGCAGTACGGCGCCAAGGCGCTCGTGGTGGCGTGCAACACCGCGACCGCAGCGGCAATCAAGGCGATCCGTGAGCTCTACCCTTCCTTGCCTGTTGTGGGCGTCGAACCCGGACTCAAACCTGCCGCCGCGCTGACCAGGACAGGCACCGTCGGCGTCATGGCTACTAAAGGCACACTGTCGAGCACCAAGTTCAACCTGCTGCGCGAGCAGATCACCGCCGCGACCAACGTCGCATTCCTGCCCCAGGCGTGTATCGGGCTGGCGGATCAGGTCGAAAAAGGTGAATTGCACTCAGCGGCGACCGCCGCACTGGTACGCGGCTATCTGCAACCCCTGCTTGAGCAAGGTGCAGATACGCTGGTGCTTGGCTGTACCCACTATCCTTTTGTGCAGCCCTTGATCGAAGAATTGATTGCCCATATCACGTCAAAGCCCGTCACCATTGTCGATACCGGCGAACCGGTCGCCCGGCAACTGGTGCGTTTGCTGACTGAGAAAGGCTTGTTGCGGCAAGAAGGCGTCGGGACGATCACCGGATTTACGACTGGTAGCCAGACAGCGCTGGAAAGTGCATTTGCCAAACTGTTGGGATTGCATCCGCCGGTGACGCCGATTGCGGCAAGTGCCTAGAAACTAGCCTGAATCAAGGATTTGCGGTAATACAGAAGGCAAAAAGCCCGGCTTCAACTCATCTACAAGGGCTCCCTCTGCATACGGAAGCCAACAGCATGAGAGAGCGATGCTTCGCAATCCCTCATGGCTTACTCTTTCCAGAGTGGACCTGTGAGGCTGCGATGCAGGATGACTGCCTGGCTGCAGTGATCAACTGGGCCAGTCTGCGGGTGCTGTCATGACCTACGTAAGGATGGCGAGCAGCACCATGAATAACCCTACATCCGCTAAGCCCCACTTACCGCATTCGAATTCATGTCCAACCAAACGAGCCACCTCTTGGTTTGTAACGCTAACTTAAGTGTTCGTCATTTCTTCAGGAACGTTAGGTAACGCATGCCTAGTTGAATAACCAATTCGATATGGATTAGGCATGGTTACAACACGCCAAAAACTTTTTGAGTATCAATATTTTATTTATTCATGAGCTAGCCATAACGCCAAGCTAAGATTCGACCGCTCTAAATCAGAATGACTGGGTAGGTGTGCGACGTTGGCACATCAAGTAAGGTCTTGCGACTGGCGCGCTGGCTGCCGACACCTCCGAGCTAAAACTGTCGAGCTTGTCACATAGGGATGAATGCCCCTGGCTCCATCATTAATATCAATTGAAATGAAAAATAAACTTATCCTTATCGCGCTGGTAACAGCCTTGTCCGCATGTGGCGGCGGAGGCGGCGGCGATGACGCAACAGCATCCTCAAGATCCCAACCTGCGCCGATTGTAGCTGCACCTGGTGACATGACCAAGTACGCTGGCACATGGACATCAACGTGCATCGTCGAGGGCCAAGGTTCGGCACGAATGACACTCATACTTGGAGTCAACGACAAATCAGCAACTGGTCGCCTGGTGACGGACGGCTACAACGGGTCAGTCTGCGGCGGGCAATCCGCACAGCTGAGCATTCCCTTTAGTGCAACCTACGTAGAAATGGTTGGCGCCGCTGAAAAGCTGGCAGTGGCAGAAAGTGGCGGCACGTCTACTATGCTTGCCACCTTCTCCGCAGATGGACGCGCCCTCACGATTTACGATGGTGCCGACACCTTCACATTTACCAAGCAGTAATTGCAATGCGGGCAGGCAGGGGCTACGGCTGGAGGCATCTCTTCAGAGAGTCCCAGCCACTTTAGCCAGGACCATTCAAGCGGAACTAGAACGCCCATCTTGATCAATTGACCACCAGAAAGCAAAAAGCCCAGTCGCATGAACTGGGCTAAGTGCTTGAATTCTTTGGGGTGGCTGACGGGACTCGAACCCGCGACAACAGGAATCACAATCCCAGCCTCAACTCGCCGCTAGGCCGCATCACTCCTACATTTCACGTTCCTGATTTTCCAACGAAGCAATAGTTATCCACAACGGATTACGGTGCTTTCAGACGAGCCGTTGGAAAATTCTAGCACCATACGAGGCACCTCAAGAGGCACTCCGACCTGCCTTATATTGGCATTTCCGAATCAATAAATGGATGGGAAATGAGCACAGGAACCTGCGACACAGACCTCGACGAACTTGCGCGCCTGGCTGACGCGGCCACGCCCGGACCGTGGAAATGGTGGACAAGCAACAGCGTAGTTCGCCTCTCTGGCGCCGACGGCAAAGACGGGGGAGTACTGTCGGCCGTAATGCTCACGAACGGCCCGGCTATTCTATGTAGCCCAGCCAATCAGGCCTTCATCGCCGCGGCCGATCCGCTCGTGGTCGGCTCCCTGGTGGAGCGCATCCAAGATCTGCAGCGGCTGCTCGACGGTGAGCGATTGGAAAATTCACGCCTTGAAAGCGAACTGGCCAGCCTTCGGCCTGCGGAGCCAGCAGATTCTCCTTCCGGCGGCTATTTCATGATCCCGCCCAAAGCACATAGCTGGGATGGATCCGGAGAGCGTTGCGCTGACTGCGGCGACAAAGATTAGATGGCCGGCCCAGTATGCACCCCTCCGAACGAGGATTGGGCATGAATTCACCTTCCGCAATAGCATTTGCCGCCATGGCATTCGCCCGCGAGGTGCACAAGAAACAGGTGCGCAAGTACACTGGCAATCCCTATGCGGACCACCTTGCGGAAGTGGCCGGCATCGTAGCCACAGTTACGGACGCGTTCACCAGCGAGGATGCACAGATCGTAATTGCCACTGCGTGGCTGCATGACTGCATCGAGGACCAGGACGTAAAGCCAGATTTACTGTGGCAGCAATTTGGCCATAAGGTTGGGCTGGGCGTGCAAGCGCTGTCGGACCTTGAGGAAGGCAATCGCGCCACGCGTAAGCGCCTGTCACGCGAACGCCTGGCGCTAGCTCCTGATTGGATACAGACCATCAAATGCGCTGACCTTATCAGCAACACCTCCAGCATCGTGATGCACGACCCAAAGTTCGCAGAAACCTACCTGCAGGAAAAGCGCGATCTGCTTGCAGTGATGACAAAAGCCGATAGGCGGATCTGGAATCTCGCAGTGAAACAGGTCTCAGAGCATTGACTACTTAAGGGGATAGGAATGGACATCAAACACTGGATTTACTTTGGCTGCCATCGCCAAGTCGGGCACTATCTGTTCCTGCCCGGCATGCGGCCTCGTTATGATCGCCAGTTGGACAAGCTCACTCACTTCGATGGCAAGTTGCCTCCACAGGGAGACGCGACTCCGTACGTTGCGGCAGTCTCCCGACTGGGCGGATGGGGATTGTCTGCTCTGGCGTTCTGGGATTACTCGGTCGACAACCGAGGAGGCAGCAATAGCGTGTTCTACGCACCGTCGTTGACAATCACGCCTGAAGAACTGATGGCCGGCGCAAAGCAGCACTTCCCAGAAGTGTGGGCGCGACTGCCAGAAGTCCGCCTTGCCGTTGCTCCCCCGCTCGCAGGAAATCCGCCCTCCGCATTAGGAGCGTGAGCCGTTTCAGCTAAGGGCGGAGGAATATAAGCACGCTTATGTGCAACCTTTGACAAGATTTTGCACCGCCATCGTTGGCGCTATCTTGGCCATTCCGGCGAGATAGAAATCTGCTTTAGAGCCGTTCTCAGTAGATTTAAGTTTGACTACCGCATATCGCGAATCCTCGCCCATAACCTCTACTTCAACATCGTGAGCATCAAATTCGGTTACCTTGCTCTTTAGCGTCAGTACCGTATTGTCATTGGCATTTCGAGCTATACAAACGGCAGCTCTTTTAACTGCCTGTGAACTTTGAACCGTTTGCGCCGGGGCTTTTGAAACAATGTCTTGATAACTTGCACAACCTGTAAGCAATACCAAGGCACCGAACATTAATGCTCTCATTTCGATAATCCGATAATTGACAAATGGAAAGGTTATCAACAGCTCAATAGGACGTCAAACGTATTGCTCTCGATTTTGGCTTCAGAATAAAAGCCGTTTATTCTGAAGGCGCAATATCAGTCCCTCGATAGCCCGTATGCCCAGGCTGCCCTGTGTGAATATGCGCTCCGCTTGATCGAGCACCGTCGACCATAGTGGGTCGCAGTATCCAGCTCTGCACGTAGAAACCATCATCCGTTCGCTCGTAGCCGTGCACTTCCATGTATCCAGTGGATGCGTGCACGATGACCGGGTCGAATAGCTCAACCACGTCTTTGTGGTCACCCATGGGAATGAAGAACTTGGCCACCCTGGCGAATCTGAGAATGCCGGATGACGGATTAGGCTCACATGCCTGCACCAGCATGTCGCCCCGCTCCGGATCGGTTTTTAAAACGCGGTCCTTGGAAAGTGGCTTACCCCTGCTGAAGGCTAGATTGAGGAAGAATTCCATACAACCAAATATTTAAACGTTGCAACACGTTTACGGTATCATCGAATACTGTTTATATATACAGTATTTTTAAGGTTTCTATGGAAGACTTCTCTTGGGCGGAAATAAACGCCATACGGAGCCGACTGAAACTCATCATTGATGACATCGTGCTGGAACACCGCGTCGCCGGCGACATCCTTACGTGGAATTTGATGCATGAGATCGAGGAAAAGGCATTCGAACACATCAAGGCCTCTAGAGATCTCGACGCAAGCTACGCAGGGATGCTTAAGTCCTCGCGGCTGAGAGTGTATAAGCGAACAGACGACCCGGTGGATTTTGGCGAATCAAACGCCATACCAACAGCGTTTATGCTCATCCACCAGGCCTTTACACGGGTTGATGCATGAACTGGAATCTGGATGATGGACGACATTGAAAAATTTATAGCGGCTCAGCGCGAAGCCCAGTTTCTTGATGCGATGTCGAGACTTCCTGTCGAAGAGCAGGTTGCTTTTCAACAGCTGATGGAATGGATCGTGCAACGCCCGAAGGATGCCGAGCCATTGACATTTGAATTGATGGGCGAGCTGCTCGAGGATATAAAGCGAGAGAACACGCGGCGCCGACTCGGGGGCAAGGTTGGCAAGATCATCCCTTTCAAACGGCCATCGCAGAAAGCGTGACGTCGATCTCATGCAATACCGAGACCGACGTCAAAGCCTAGAAATCGCCAAGTCGAAGCGAGGCGACCTTCAAACGTTAATGCGCTCCCCTTGTGACGATCGGCCAAAGGGCTTTGATGGTATCAACCAGATCGGACTGAATCCACGCAAGCTTAGCCTGGGTATTCGGACTGGCATATGCTAGAACTTCTGGATTCGCGATGAAGTCGGTCAGTCCAGAAAGTTGGTCCAAGCTTTTACTGGCAAGATCTTTTGCAGTTAAACGACTGTCGAGCCCGACACAGACGCCAGCTTGAATACTGAACTTGTATGCTCGTGAACACCTGCACATGTTATGATTTTCCATGAGTTTCTACCTAAATTGACTTGGGTTAGGGACTAAACCCCGCGGCTGCCTGGACGCTCCGTGGGGTTTTTCTTTGTGCATTGATTGCACGCAATCAATATACATGGTCGCTTATCTACGCATCAACCCCAGTACGGAAGTCACTTTAGGCGTCCAAAATGGGCTATTTAGTACCTAAAAGTATTCATTCGCAGTCCTAAAAGGTATTTTTCCGTACTCACGATATATATCATCTTGCGATCACAAAACTATCATCTTGCAATTGCAAAACAACTGAATTGCGATTCGAGGGGCGGCAAAAAAACAGAACTATCCTTTTAAAATCAATAGGATGATTAAAGAAGGCGGAAAAGTTTCATCTGATGCAACAATGGTTTGCAATATATCTTAAAAACCACTGTATAAACAGTCAGTTACGATGAGTATAGCTACCGTAGCTACCATGCAAAGTTGCGATCAATACAACAAAAGAGGTAAAAATATTTTGGTCTAGGGGCGACTTTGTTGTTTATAAACAACGTTTCTGTGGCTAAGGATTCGTCCCTTGTATCGTTATAAACTCCTGACACGCCGTTCCCGCCGCAAATGCTACCTCAACACGCAGTTTCAGCGCGCCACGATCTCGCCCAGTGTTTTTACGACCGGTCAGCCGACGTAGAAGTCTTCCGAATCCAGCTGTAAAGGCTTAGGTTTTTTCCAGTGCAGCCAGCCGAACATACGCACCCCGAACCACATCGGGCCACGGCGCCAGCCGGCGACCCCTGACACCTTCATGGCTTCGGCCAGCACGTTATCCGCCATCTTTCGGCTGACCTTCTGCGTGGTGTAAAGATAGTCATGCACAACCGCGGCGGCATCGCCCACGCCACCAAACAGCATGTAGGCAAGTGGCAACCTGGGGACCGACGCAAGGTCGGTCTCGAACCCAGCAGGCACGACGAAAATGCGCTTGGCCACGTCAGATTCGTATTCCAGTGGCGCATCAAGCCTCTTGCGCTCACCATCTGCACTGTAGCCCAAGTGCAAATCCGTCAAGAAGCGGGCCGTCATTTTGCAGACTCGACGGGTTTATTTGCGCGCTCCAGGTCGGCGAGCACGTTATCGGTGGCGTAGCTGGCTGCCCATTGAAATCGGAGATTGGCGCAGCCCGCGAGCAGCAGGACGAGTGCAAGTGTGATTAGCTTTTTCATCAACCTTCCTCCATCATTTTTGCCAGACGTTCGGACCTTGCGCCAACCTGCTTTGCCCACGCCGAATCGCGCATTCCCTTTGCCGCAGCCTTGTAGTCGCCGCGCTGCATTGACGCCAAGGTGTTTCGGAACGACAGCAGGCCACGTGTCGAATTACCGATACCCATGTTGAAGCACATATTTGCCAATACGCGCTGCCGTCGCTCGGACATCGTCCGCCACCAAGGAAGCGCCGCGTCCAGCTGAGTGCAGACGCGATCAATATCATTCTTGAGTAGGTAGCGGGCCTCGTCCGCACTGATGCCGACGTCATCAAGGTTTCTGCCGATGCCGATGGTTAGCTTGCCAGCGGTGCAGTGATACGGCTTCAGCTTCAATGCTTCGTCGACAATTAATTCCGACGTGAGATTTTCTATATTCATTTGTGCCAACCTTGCGAAGTCAGCATCCAATAGGCCAACGCTGCCAACCCAGCCGAGCAGATGCCGCCCAGCGTCCATTTGCCCAGAGTGGCGAATTGTTTATCCAGCCACTCTGAAATTGCCTCTTTCAGGATTTCCTTCTGAAGGTCTTTGTCGATGTTTGGCATTCCAGGCCTTATTGTTGAGGGCATAAAAAAACCCGCCGAAGCGGGTTGGATGGGTTACAGCGGGTCTTGCGTCGGTGGATGTGGCAGCTCAGCGAGCAGCTCGGCTTCGGTAGGCACTCCTCGTTCGCCGGCCTTGACCGCATTAAGGATGCCGGCAGCGGCCACCCATACAAGCGAGCGCCATGCACGCAGCGCCCTGCCCTCATTCATGAACCGCTCGACGGCCGGCTCCTCTGCGTACGAGATAGCGTGCAGGATCGGCGACACCTCCGGACGGTTGGGATCACCGTAGCCAAAGGACTTGGCGACGGCGTCGAGATGACGCTGCACGATACCGTCGTATTGTCTGATCAAGGCCGCCTCCTGTTGCGCACGCTCAGCAGCTCGCTGGGCAAGCTCGTCCTCGGTCAGAGGGCGGAGGCCTTGGGTGAACCGCACGAAATATTCGTCGGTGTTGATTTCAAGGATTTGGTCGATGCCGTCTGGTGCTTGCGTCGACGGGTCGAATGCCGGCACCTCGAACCGCTCGTCGCTATACCAGGCGAAGCCCATCGTAAGTTCGTTTTGCCCCTCGTATTGCGTCAACGTCTTGAGTACGTCGGGGTCGGTATTTACGCCGGGCGGTACCGGCTCGCGGTCGGCCGTCGGTGGGTCAGTGAGAAAACAGATTCTGAACATGGTTTGCCCTCGTTAGGTTTCGACGGTGACGCCGCCGTACAGGTTTTGAACGCTCAATTTTTGCCCAACTGTCGAGGCCGAAACCGCCGAGGCGATCGAGGTCGCCGTTTTGGCGGGGGTGCCTTTCGTACCAGTACGAGACATTGAGCCATAGGACCCGAACGACTTTGAGCCCGCCGACGGGTCGGCCGCAAGGAACCCGAACGATACGTACGCGCCCATGCAATGAATCATGCCAGTTACTGGGTCGTAATCTATGCCGTTCGCGTAGGCGTACCCGCCGTTACTAAAGGAAATCGAATAGACTTGCTCCCAACCGTCTTTGGTAAGCTTGTAAACGTACCCGCCGCCCGGACTGGGGGCGTTACTCGACCCGTACGCGGAAAATGACCATGCGTTTTTACCGTCCGAGCATAAATGCGAATAATTACTCGTGGGCGATACGTTCGCGTTCGAAGTCCACCACGTTGTTAAGTCCAAGTCGTACACATAGAAAAATAGCGTTGCGCTATCCATGTACGTAATAAACAAAGCCTCGGCAGTTGCAAACATGCGCGTCGTGTAGCTACTCGCGGCGCGATGCGTGCCAATTTGCTTAAGAATATTGCCGTTCGCGGGGTCAATCTCAAGCAAATAGCTATCGAATAGCAGGTAAAGGCGGCCTGCAGGGGTACAGACGATTTTGTTTATAGAACTCCCGCCGCTGTATTGCTTTGTCCATTTCAGTACCGGCGACGCGCCGCCCGGCGTCGGTAACTCAAACGCGTCAACGGTAAACGTCGAGTAGTTATCCGCAATGAACGCCACGCCATTGTAATACGCGGCCGTAACGTTGGTATCCGCGTACGACGGATCGCGTTTGACCCCTCGACGCAATACCGTATCCTCAATGACAAAAGAACCGGTATAACTTCCGCTATTCCCGTTCGTCAAGGCAATTAACGCGCCGTTTTCGTTGCGCAACTCTCTTGGAGTGCCCTCAAGCTTATACGGCTTTGCAGAACCGCCAACGAGTGACGATACCCCGCAAAGCGTCAAACCGCTCGTCCAACTTTGGTTACTAACAAAGCCGATTAGGCCAGTGCCGGAAAACGCGCAACCGCAGTTCGATTGGACATATGTGCTTAACGCGACGTTGTGATTTGCGAAGTAAAACTTCATTGCCGACGCGACGGCCGCCGCGGCCGCCGTAGCGGGTTTGCGCCGTAGCGTATTGGCGACGGTTTCAAGGTCTTGATTCGCCATTATGCGAACCTCTTGTACTCTTGCAATTCGCCGGTAACGACAACGCTAGTCGCGGTCGCAACGCCGATGTAAATCTGCGTACCTGGTGCAAGACGTCGCGGATCATCGACAGTCGCCCAGGTCGCACCAGCTGACTGGAATTTCGCAGGGACTGGCGCGGTGGTCGTGTTGATCGTTTGCGCTTTAATGGTAGCTGTCGCACGCAAGCGCTTTGTCGCACCACCGTCGTTAGACGTGAACAGATATACGATAACGTCCGACGCAATGGTGGCAATGACCGCTGCCTGGATGTCATTAAGGACCGCACCCTCGGCGCCGACCGTATAGTTCAGAAGGGCATTGGCGGCTACCCCGGCCGAGTAATCGCGGGATTGCAGTTGGTACACGGTCGCCGGGGTTGACGCACTGAGCGTACAGGCGACCGCACCAGCGATGACCTCAAGGTTCACGATTTCTTGTAACTGTGGCCGTGTATAAAGTTTTGCTGCTGGCATAGTGCCTCCCTTAGTAGAAATTAGCTGTGTGCAGATCGGCGAGTGCCTGTTCCGCCGTGTAAAGCGTTCCGTTTGCCGCTGGAGCAGTAAGGACAACTGTTGATGCAGTAGGAACATTCGTATCGACCTCGATACGGACCTGCTTCGTCGCGTCGGCACTTCCCTTCACGATCGGGTTCGTATCGATGAAAGCCGCAGCTCCGCCGGCAGTCGACGCAGCAGCCTGTGCGGCGTTCTTGAACGTTTCCGCCTGATCGCGCAAGGCCTGCGTTTGATCGCGATAGCCCAGAGCTTCAGCAGCTTTGTTCTTCAGGAAGATGGCAATCGCGACGATCTGAGCAAGTGCCGGCACTAGGCGTGTGCGGTATCCGCCATTGCCCAAGCCGATGTTCGGATCACTTGTATCGGCTACCGTGGAGCCATCGCCACCGACCGCTGGGTCAAAGGTCACTTGGGACATTACTGAATCTCCTTTATCTGAAAGGATGTGGAATTGACGTTGTGATACGGGTTTTCAATCGGGCTCAGTTCACGCAAGCGACCGATGAACCGGCGCCGGATGGCATGCACGGTGTCATCCGGGTCGTGGATCCAGAGGACTTCCTTGTCAATGCCGGCCCGCCGCAGCAGCTCGAACGCGATCGCAAGGCCCTCGTCCTCGTCCATCCAGTTGAGGGAGAAGCGCGCCACTCGGAACGGCTTCCTGGCATCGAAGACCTCGCCTCCCGAATACAGATCCTGTACCTGCGTCTTGGTCTCCCACCCGACGGAACCATTGCGTGACATGTTGTTGACCGGCTGCCATACCGGGCCGATAAACAAGCGGCCGAACTCGGCATAGCCGGCAGGATTGGTCTGATCGTCAATCTCGATATGCCACCGACGCACAGCGAGATTGATTGGCAACAGGTGCACCAGGGTGCGCGTATAGCCTTCAATTTCCTCTGGCGTGTACTTGCCGGACCAGAAAGAATCCTCTTCCCATTCTTTGGTGCCGTATGGATAGACTTCTGGCCAGACGTCCGACCAGCCCGAGTCATAGGCTAGTGCTCCAGGCGCATAGGAGCCGCCGGGATCGTTGGTGCCGCGGATCCGGTACTTGGCGTCCAGCGAGAAGTTATGGTTGACGAAGGCCAGCGCACGCGTATTGACCGCGGTGCCCTGGTCGATGTCGAACTGGGTATTGGCCGGGAGCAGGTTCGTTGAACGCGCCACCTTGCCAAGCGTCCGGTCCTTGATATTTGTGATCGGCAGTGTTGCAACCCATCCGCCACCGGAAAGCGCCGCCGAGTCCGCACGGTTCGGAAATCCGATCATGCAATTTGCCATGCCATCAGCCCCATAAAGTCAGAAGTGCCTGCTTGTTGCCCAGCTCAATCCGGATCCCGAGCACGCGGAACAGTCGGCCAGCGGCCATGCCGAAGCGCGGCATCTTCATTTGCACCAAATCCATGATCCGTAACGGGTTTGCCGACAAGTAGGAAATTGGTACCGGCACCTCAAAAATGTCCCGGCGCACCTTGTAGAGCGCCAGCAAGCGTGCCGCCTCGGCCTGCGCATCGGCTGCCGAGGTTAGAAGCGTCTCGAATTCGGCCTCTCCGGCGAGTGTCCATTGCGTCTTGATTGCTGCGTCTTCCGTCTTTTCCGCCCGGGCTTCTTCCGCCAGGTAAGCGCGCCGGTCAGCTGCCACGCCTCCTGCCAAGTCAGAGCCCTGAACGTTCCATATCCGGGAATGTCTGACCGTCGCGCGCCATATCGGCACGCCGTTGTCACGCGGGGCCTGCCGCTGGACATCGCGCTTATAGTCGTACAGCTCCAATGTCGCCACCGGTGCGCCCGCAGGAGTTGATAACCGCCCCATCCGGAGCAGTCCGGTCGAGTCGAACGCATAGTAGGCACCAATGCTCGCCGCAACCTGGTCCATTGCTTCACGAAACGTGGTCTCGCCGTCTAGCCAGATCCCGACCACCGCCGAATTCAAGGCATCCAGCGCGGTTACATCCGCAGCGGATACCTCACCGGCCGTCAAGCCAGCCGACAAAGCAAGCTGCTGCAGGATCTGCCCTGCAGTCCGCGCCGCTGCGGTGGCGCCCTGCGTCAGGTCTGCGGTGATCAGGCCCGCCGGGTTGGAGCCAAGACGGATGTAGCCGCCTGCCGCCCATGCTCGATACTGGCCAGCCGCCGGTGCGTTCGCTTCCATGTCAGCCTGCGATGCGTACGCCGCTCCTGCAGTCAGCACCAAGCCACGGTCATACACTGCGTCGACAGTCGCCGCAACGCCGACTTCATAGATCAGTCGTAACGTGTTGACCAACGGTGGCGCAACGTTGAACACCTTTCCGTATGCGCGTGGCTTACGGCGCCCTTTCAGGTCCGTGGCCAGGCCTTCCAAACCGTTCGGAAGCGCATTGTTCCCAGCGTACTGGTTTGAGAGGACAGGTTTGTCGAGAATGAATTGCTTGTCCCTCAGGCGAACGATGATGGTTTCGAACGAGGCATCGATCGATTCCACTGTCCCGGAAAGAATCAGGGCAAAGCCAGCCGGATATGCCGCACCGGGCTCGCCTGAGCGGATCTTCACTGGCCGCCCGTCGAACGAATAGTTGATCCAGTCATCGAGCACGCCATCTGCATTGGCAATGACAATCTCGCCCGTTTCCAGCTTGGTACCACCACCGGTCCGACCATCGGAGAACGCATTGACGCCAAGCCGGCCCGCATCAATCAGGCGCGGAACAAATGCCTGATTTGCCGGTGTATCGGTTGGCGTCGTAGCAAGATCCGTGTCTGACAGATAAAACGTCTGCAACGTGCCTGCAGCGTCGATTGCTGCTGTCAATTCGATTCGAATCATGCTCCTACCTTTGCGAGTTGGCGCGAGACGGTATCCAGCTTCGTCTTTACGTCGTCCAGTTTGCCGGCTTCCAGCTGGGCCACAGCACTGCGCTGAGAATTGGCAGCCTGCAGCTCGGTTTTTACTTCGGTCATGGTCTTGTTCAATTGCGCCAAGGCCAAGGCCTGCCGCTGCTTGTTAGCCACGGAGACAACTTCTTCTCCCCTGTGCAGTTCAGACACGAATCCATCGAACGGAACACTGTCGATGCCGCCATAGTTGCTTCCATGAAGCCGGTTGTAGTCGGTTACGGAATTCGAGAAGGTCTGCTCGACTTCCGCATAGCTTTTCGTTGCCAGTTGTCCTGCCCAAAATGAACGCCCTTCGTCATCGATCTGACTGCCGGTCTTCCCTGCAAGTGTTGCGTACAGGTTTTCGACAATCGAATTAATGGCCGATGCGGGCGATCCGCCAGCTACGGTGCCGCCTGCATTAATAACGCCCTGGCTTGCCGCCGCCTTGGAATTGAGAGCCGTAAGATACTGACCTACCGCATCCTTCACCGACAACACGGACGTGTTCAGCACACCAAGCGCGGCAAGCTGGTTCCTCATCTCTGTGAGCTGGTCACGCGCAGTTTGTGCCTGGTCTTCAGCAGAGTCTGCAGCGTTTCCGATTGCGGCTTGCACCAGCGCGAAATCGGCGACGTACTGTTCCGAACTCGCGTAATACTCCCGAGAGATCTCAAGAAAATCTTGCGAAGCACCCTGCAGCTCTGCCATCGCCTCTTCGTCGCCCTGCTTTGCACGCGCCGCTACAGACTGGAAGTTCTCCTTCGCAGCCTGGTAACGCTGCTCCGGCGATAACGTCGTCAGGTTGCCAATAAGAAGCTGGGCCTTGAATACTTTTAGCGACTTGGCAAAGCCGTCGAACTTGTCGGCAGTCTGCTCAAGCACACCAGATTCGCGATCGTAGGCCGAAAGCAGGTTGTCTCGCGACTTGTCCAGATTCTCGATTGCCAACGCTTCGGCATCTTTGGCGTCCTGAAGCTTATTGATGCGCTCCTGAATCGGACGCAGCGATGCCTCCATTGCATCGATCTCAAGATTGCGTTCGATCTTCGTCGCTTCTGCCGCGTTTCCGGACAGACGCAACCATTGAGCCTCTTTGGAAGAAGTGGCGCGTGCCTTTGCTATTGCGTCGTCGGCATTTTTCTTTGCCTGCGCCGCCGCATCCTTCGAACCCGCTTCCCAGAAATCGAACAGCTGGTCTGCATAGCCTTCGATGCTGAGCAGTTGACGAAGCCGTTCTTTCCCGGACTCACTCGGATCCTTCATCGCGTCACGAACCGATTGCGTGAACTGTTCGCGCGTCGTATCGCCCGACATGCCAAGTCCTGCATATACGCCCGAGACCTTATTGGAAACTGGCACCAGGCGCTCGGCATCTGTCAGGTAGTTATTCGCGAACGAACTTAGCGAACCGAGCAGGTTTTGCGCGCCGCCGACCGACTTAATCAGTAAGGCGATCGATTCATCGGAAACGTCCGCGAATTCGGTGAACAACTCGCCAAGCATTTCGATTGCCGATTGCGTGCCGTTAATTTGCTCGACGACCGAAGCAATGTTCTCGATCGCCGGTGTGTCGCCAATCGCATCAAGCATCGATTGCGCCCACGCTGGCAGATCCATTGCGTCAAGCGCGCCCATGATCGATGACCCAAGGTCTTTCAAGTATGCTTTGCGGCCCTCTTCGCCATCGCCATACTCACGCGGCGCCCAGCGGCTTTGTCGGTCGGAATCCCAATCAAGAACGGTATTCCCGTTTAATGCGATCTTTAACGCACCCCATGCGCCATCCTTCGAAGTATCGTCAGCGAATGCAGTCGCGGCGGAATAGCCGACTTGCTTGCCGAAAGACTTCGCCGTGCCATCCAGAACCGCGACGATGTTCTTCGCGATCGATGTCGAAGCATCATTCGCCGCTTCAGTCGTATCGATACGCATGAAGCCAAGCCCCCGCGCGTCGACCGTCGAAGCTCCGGACGATGCCGAATAAGAGCCGGCGCCGCCAGTGTGAATCGTGCCGGAATCATCCAGCGCGCTAACAATCGCCATGATCGCACCGACGCCCAGCGCAATGGGGCCAAGCGCACCGGCAATCATGCCCAGGCCGGACGCGAAGCCAGCGGCGGTTCCGGTTCCGATCAGCGAAGCGCCCGCCGACAGCGCACCAGTGAATGTCGTTGCGCCAGTGACCCAGCCGGCACCACCCATGACGGCGCCAGCCAAGCCGCCAGAACCGAACAAGCCAGCAGCACTTGCGCCCGACGAGAGAAGACTTCCAGCGCCGCCAGCAGCAGATCCTCCGCCTCCAGTTGCGGCGGAAGCGCCGCTAGCCAGGGTGCCTGCAATCGGCATCATAAGACCCTGAATCGTCGGACGAAGAATCGTCGTCTTGAACATGTTGATAAGGGTGTCGCGGAAGTTCTCGGCGATACTTTTTCCGGACTCGAAGCCGCGCATCAGCGCATCGGTCAATGACTGTTCAATTTTGTCGGCAGCTTTTTGATACTCCTTCGCCGCTTCGTCCGCTTCCTTTTTCGTCGCCGCTTGAACCTGCTTCCGTTCCTGCGAGTCGCGCAGTTCTTTATTCTTCAGTATTAGCGCTTCGACATGTTGAATTTCATAATCGTACGCACCAGCCAGTTCAAGTGCGGCTTTCCGCCCTTCCAGCTTGGCGATGGTGGTCGCCGTAATTTCAGAAGGCAGCTTTTGGAAGGCGGCGGTTTCCTCGTTCGTTTTATCGATCTGTGCCTGAATGGCGACAATATCTTTTTCACGCGATGCCAGCGTTTCGGCGTCAATCCTTTCTTGTTCTTTTCGCGATTCCGCACGACGGTCCGTCAGGATCATTTCTTCCATACGAACAGCAAGCGCTTGCCTTTCTGCGGTCGTAAGTTTCAGCTTCCCATCGCGCAATTCGACAAGCGTTTTCGTCGCGAATTTCTCGCTTTCTGTCAATTTTGTGACTGACGCATCTTCAGCGGAGATCGCGGCGATGCGTTCATTAATAGCAATGGTCAGTTTCTGGAAATCGGATAGCTGCTCCTTTGCGGCCTTCGCTGCACTTCCGCCGGAAATGTTTGGCGCATCATTGTCACCGCCGTTTCTTCCGTTTTTAACTTGTTCAGCCTTTTCGGCAAGCGTCTTTTTTACTTCAGCAAGCTTCGCTTCGAAGCGCGATGAAAACAACTCACGATCAAGCAAATCTTCCATATCTTTCGACCAGGCCTCACCGATCGCCTTCGCGCCAGCTAGGTCGCCGGAGAGAATTGCTGCGACTTGAGCGGCAGCAGCGCCAATGGTTTTTCCGATACCTTCGAACAGGCGAGAAACGCCCATTGCGCCATCCATGACGAACGCCAGGAATCGCCCAGCACCTTCCGCCCAGGAGGCAATAGATCCATCCTTATTCAGATTTTGCGCGGCTTGATTCAGGGAATCAGTCGACGTCAGCGAATCGATCATCGCGCCGGTAAGCGCGTTCAATGTCGGAAGCGCGGCTTCGGACAATTGGTTAAAAGTGCCTTCGACGATCGACCCAAGCCGATCCAAGTTATCGCCAAAGTCAGCAGCGGCAATGATCGCTTCGTCCGAAACTACCAGGCCGAATTTGCGGGCTTCTTCCGCAGCTTCGCGCATAGCCTTGCCGCCGCCGTTCAGCATCGGAATCAAATCGGCTCCAGACTTGCCAAAAAGCTCTATCGCCAGCGCAGTTTTTCCCGCACCATTTTTCATTCCCTCGAACTTGTCGGCAATATCCGCCATCACTTCGCCGGAATCGCGCAGCTTGCCGTTTGAATCGGTTGCCGAAACGCCGATTCCCTTAAACTTTTTTTGCGCTTCCTCGGATCCACCCGCAGCTTCAGCCATCAAAACGGATAACTTCTTCGCGCCGGTCGCCAAGCCATCAAGGCTGGAATCCGACATTTTCGCCATATACGAAAATTCTTGAAGCTTATCGCGGGCGATGCCTAACCTTTGCGATAGGTTCTCAATCGCATCCATGCGCTGGATCGATTGATTAACCTGATCGATTGCCGATCCTATGGTCAGGTATGCAGCAGCGGCAGACGCGGCGCCAGTGACGACGCCGCCGACGAATCCGCCGACCGCCGATGTCACCATGTCAAAGTGCTTTTGCGCGTTCTGGGCGAATTTCAACGCTTCCTGATCCGCCTTGTTCAGGCCCTGCGTGTATTGCGCATACTCGAGAGCAAGCTTAACAACGAGAGAACCAAGAGCCGACATATCAGTACCTAAAAAAATGGCCCGCCGAAGCGAGCCGTCATCGCGCTTGACTGAAAACGTCTAGCGCCTCTAATTCCATCATCAAAAGGTCATCCCACAAGGCTGTTCGATCCTTCCTGGGAAGGTGGCGGATCTTCATCAAGCGCTCGGCTTCCGACCATTGCAGACCGACTCGCTTAACTCGTCCGCTTGGCAAAACGACCAAGTCCCACTTCGTGCGCAGATCCCGGAAGAAGAGGAATGTCCGCCAGTTTTCTTCGAAGACACCGAAATCCTCATCTTCTGCCGGCTTATCAGCATTCTTTTCTGCCGCCTGTATTACTTCCTCTGGTGCACCAAGCTGCCTCAACCCGTCGACAACATTCGCATCGACCTTGGCGACCGAGGCCGGCTGCCTTTCGCCCGCCCAGATTCGAACAGCCTGTTTCAGTTTCCCCGCTTCGCACCGTAGATCGATTCCCAGAAGCCCTTGACCAGCGCCTCAAACGCTTGAGGAATGACGTACAAGGCTTTCTTCGTCGCTACGTTGAATGGAACCTGGTCACCGTTCTCGTCGATCAGGTCATTCCACCCGGCCAACACTCGCTCCATTACTTCCTTGTGTGTTTTCCCGCGCAGTTCGTCCAACTCGTCCAGATCGACATAATTGAATTCGGCCATGAACGATTCGTTGGTCCGCTTACCGTTTGGGCCCGGCATGTCGAACTTGATCAGATGTTTGTATGTTGGTTTAACGGCAATGCAAAAGGCCATGGTTTTATTCCCTGAAGAACGTTGGAGATACGGAAGCGCCCGCCGAAGCGAGCTCCTTCCATGAGTTTTAGGCGCTTACTTCGCGACGATAATTAACTCGTCGTTGCCGACATTGGGATTGAATGCCAGCGTCGTATTGAGCATCAGGATGCCTTCGCTGTCCTGATACTGCGGATTGCTGATCTGCACTTTTGGTCCGCTGATCTCGATGATGCGACCAGGTGTTGCGCCGATCGTCATCGCTAACGGTGCCTCGGTGCCTGCAATCGTCGTTTGGAACCAGTTCTTCGCTGCGAGCGACGGCATTTCAAACGACGCGCTGCCGGACGGTTTGCGATCGGTGATATAGACGCCTTCCTGATTGACCAGGCTGCGGAAGATCACTTGGTTGGCAATGTCGATGTCAAACGATTGCATTGCCGCTGATACGCCGTGCAAGGTCCATGTCGGCACATTGGTCTTGTTGATCGCGAGCGGCATGGTGAAGCCGGAATAATCAGCATCCGTCGGCATTGGTGAGTCCGCGCCGTTGGAATACAGACCGACGAATTTGAACTTAAATGCCGGGATGCCCTTCGCCGACAGTGCCAATGCAACAGAACCGCGCGCCCCTGTCAGCTTGTGCAGGATGCCGTCGACATAGGCCCAGATCGTCGCCGACTCCTGTCCTGCAGTGATCGGGGCATAGGTCACTGATTCATCAGCGACAATGGTTTCGCTAAACGCGCAGGCGCGCAGCAAGGGGCCCCATTTTGGCGCATCGCCGGGAGTGCCTGAGCTGGCGATTTCCACTTCGAGTTCGATTTCCGAGTGGTTTGCAACGTTAATGCTTCCACTATTGCCTAGGAAGGGGCGTACGAGTGAGCGCTCGACGAATTCGCCAACCAGCGGTTGCGGCGTGATGCCGCGGCACAGAATGGCATTGGCTGCAGCCGTCGGGCCTGCATCAGTACCGTAGACAGTCTCGGGCTTGATTACGACCAGCATGTTGCGCATGAGTTTTGACATGATGACTATTCCTTTTCAGTCGGGGTTTCTTCAGGTTGCGGGACGGGAGTACGCTTGCCGGTTGCCGGGTCCAGGATGTAGCTCCCGCCCTTCCCGGCGAATTCGTCTGTCGCGATGACCTCGGACACGTGCTTTTTCGGCTTTGGCTCGGCTCGCTGTTCTGTGGCTTTTTTACTCATAGCTCTGAAAATGAAAAAGGCCAGCGCGTGGCTGGCCATGGTTTAGCGGAATTGGATCACTCTCGGCGCATCCGGATCCGGAAGTCTTGGTAATACACGTAAACGTTCGGATCACCTTCATAATCCGAGTCGCCTTCGCCTTCGGCGGCCATGTAGCCAGGCAGCGCCTCGATAGCCGCCATGATCTGCGGACGTAGCAAATCCAGTTCTTCGACGGTCTTGGCAAGGCTAAAAACGCTCACCACATGCTGGTCGTACCCTGCGCCTGCGCACCAGCCTTTTTCTTCTTCGGTCGCCACTTCGAACACAATCGCTGGCCATGTCGGTCGCTTTGGCAGTTCCACCGCCCATGAATTCGCCAACACCGGGGTTAAAGCTGCGGTGATCAGTTCTTTGATCGTCATTCCTTGTTCGCCCTCTTGATTACCGCTGCGAGCGGCTTGCCCATGGCCGTCAGTGCCGCATCTTTATTTCTTTCCAAAGCCGGCGCCAGAAAAGGCGTGGCATGCGTTCCCGGATGGCTCACCTTGCGCGCAAACTGTGTCGGCCGCGGGACCTGCGTCCATGCCAGCAACTTGCCACCCTTCGTCGGCGTGATGACGTGGGGCTTTGCGCCCACCTCGAGGATGACCCAGTACCAAGGGTCATTCACATAGCGCGTTTGTACACGACCATTCGATCCAACAACCAGCTTCTTTTCCGCTTTTCTTCCTAGTGCACGGCCGTGGCGGACACCCAAGTTGTATTGTTCGATACCTTCCGGAGTCCGCTCGCGCTTCATAACGATGTTATTCAGGAGCGCACCGGTGCGCCGCAGGCCAGCCGCAGCTGCGATCCGCTTTGCATCTTCGCGTACGACTTTCGCGCCAGCGGCAGTCATACGGCGGGCAGTGCGCTTTTGCATGTCGTCGCGAAGCTCCCCGAAAGCAGCCGAGAGCTTCGAGGCGTCGATGCGGTCAGCCATCGTTAGCACCGGTGTCGCAGGTCAGAACCAAAATGTCATGGTCATCATTCAGGTCCTTGACATGCTTGATGTTGTAAAACTTGCCTTTGTACAGGACCCGCATCGTCTCATCGACGCCGGGGCGGTACCGAATAATAAATTCGGTGCGGGCCTCTGCCACTTCGCCGCCATGTTCGGTTCCGCGGCGCTCGGTTCCAGACAGTGGCGTAACCTTCGCCCAGATGTCTTTTTTCCAATCCATCCAAGTGTCAACAGCGCCACCTCTACTGCCACGGCTGACGGCCGGCTGCTGGATCGTTATCCGTCGGTTGAATTTGCCGGCATCCATTCAGAACCTCGGCGGCGTGCAGATGGGTTCAAGAAGAGCATCGACATAGGACCGCGGCATTTCCTCGACCTTTTGACCGACGAGGAGCAGTCCGCGCTGGCTGTAAGCCCAGGCGCACGCCATAAGAATCCACTGTTTCACGCTTGGGTACTTTGCAAGGTCAATGCCTGCGTCGTACTCAATTTCGACCATTCCAGAAGCTGGCCAGGATGACGACGGCGACAGGAGCGTTTCTTTGCCAAGATTGATCACTTGGTAGGTATCCGGATTGACGACCGTGCCGCCACATTTCAGCGAAGTGACCGCCGACGCCTGCCCCAGGGACAAAGGGAATTCATCCTCTGGAAAGAATCTGAGGATTTCGCGGTACGTACCCTTCCTGATCGCGGCGCCAGAACGGGTTTCAGCGAGCTGGCGAGCACCCGGAATGATCAGCTTTTCGATCAAATCCTTTTCCGCTTCAGCAGTATCAGCGTCGATGCGGCACTGAGCGGCCACGTCTGCAAGCGTGACCGGCTCATTCTCATCGGCCCAAGAAACCAGCACCGCTGTCATGACTTACTTCCCGGCTTTTTGATCAGCGGCTTTGTCGTCAGTTGGCTTGTCATCGCCCGTCTTTTGGTCAGCCGTTTTCCCGGCTGCAGGCTTGACGGCCTCTTTATGAGACTGTGCAATCTCTCCTTTGATCAGAAGATCAGCGCGTTCAGAGTCAAAACCGGCAACGTCGCCAGGGCTGTAGATAGACCAAGGCTTGGCAAACTTCACAATAGTTTTCATTTTTACTCCACTGCTAGATTAAAGGCTGCCGGCCCGTTATGGGCCGGCATCGGAACTACCGGTCTTAAACTGATCGGTATTAAGCGCCCCAGGCGACGCCGGTCAGAATCGCAATCGATTCAACGTGGCGCGGACCGAAGTCATGCTTGGAGATAACTCGGATCAGTGTCTGGTCACGCTGGAAGGCGCTGATAACGTTGCCCTCACTATCCTTGTAGGTCGCCTCCTTGGAGTAGTCGATCATCAGTTCTTCGTCTTCGCCGATGAAGCAGTCACCGAAGTCAACGAAGTAGATTTCCGATGCGTTGGCACCGACGCCAAGGTTGTTCGGGATCTGAGTTGTGAGACCAACCGGATAGCCTTTCAGTAACTTCTGAGCCATTTCCGGATAGACCTTGTTGCCATTGCCGTCACGCAGGCCTTCGAGAAAGCGGAACGTACGCGGAGACATTAGCCAGCCTGGCTCTGTCATATTCGCGTCAACGCCCTCCAATGCCAGGATCAGCTTGTTCAGGTCGGTTTCGATCTTCTGAAGCGTGGCACCATCCGAAGCGGCAATCTTATTACCCGCCAGAGCCCAGCTCAGCAGCCCCTTCGGAGTATTGCCGGTGCCGTCATCACGGATGAATGCCTTATCTTCGCGAGAGGCCAGCGCGCCGGTCAAGTCATTCACGACAATACGGTCGACGTTGGGATTGGCTCCAGAATATCCGAGCAGGTCATTGGAAATTGGAACCAACGCAGCCAGCTTTTTTGCTGACAACTTGAGGTCATCGAACTGTTGCTGCGTCGCCGGCACGTCGGAATCAGATCCGATATAACCGACTACCGCACCACCCTTCAGGCGAGGCATGGTGACGTTGCCGTTATTCAGAGGCAGAGCACGCGCGCCAAGGCGGCGAACGACAGCTTTCGGGCGCATCAGCTCGATGATTTCGCTCGACAGGTTGGTCGGCACCAGGATACCGCCGGCGCTCGAGGTCAGGGTATTGAGTGACATGGCGACTTCTTCACCAAAGCCTCGGTCAATTGCAATTTTTGCTGCCATTTGCGTGTTGCCTTGTGCGGCTGCCAGCGCGCGGACCATACGGGCCACCTTGGCGCCCGGCACTTCGGGAATGCGCGGAGTTGCATGAGCAGAGGTTGCAGGAGGCGCATTCGGCTGGTTGGCTTCGGTACCGGTTTTGTCCACCGGTACTGCGGCCATTGCTGCCAGACGCTCTGCCGCAATGGCACGGTCGATCTGTGCTGTCAGGTCAGCAAATTGAGCCTGCAGATCGGTGAACTGCTGGGTCTGCTCAGCGGAGAGCTGGCCACCGTCAGATTCGATCTTGGCCAGTGCTTGAACGGCGGTATTAATCTTTGCGCGTTCGCTGCGGAGTTCGTTAATTGTTGGCATGTAATGCTCCTAAAAGTAAAAAACCGCCCGAAGGCGGCCGGTTGCTTATTCCGCGAACGCGGTCAAAGTTGGTTCTGGATTGCCATCGCTTGAGCTCGAGCAGCAATCTTCGTTGGTTTGGGATTGCGCTCTGCGCGGCGCTGCTGCACCTCGGCTGCGATCCGGTTGACGGCCATTTGCGGCGTTTCGATGCGGTCAGCCAATTGCAGGTCAATACCTTTCTGCCCGAAATAGACGTTTGCTTCGGTGGCGCGCACAGCATCGGCGGTCAATCCTCGATATAGCGCCACGGCGCCGACAAACTGCTCGTAGTAGCCCTGCACCATGTCGTTCAGGAATTGCAGCGACTGGTCAGAAAGAGGCTCATGCGGCGTCAAATCGTTCTTGTGCGCACCGGCGTAGACGGTCGTTACCTTTACGCCCTGCTGCTCGTTTCGCTTCGATATGTCCATATGCTTGGCGATCACACCGATCGAGCCAACACCTGACGTCCGGCTCACTGAAATATCGGTGGCCGCCGATGCCAACAGATAGCCGGCCGAGAATGCACTGAAATTCACGATTGCGGTGATAGGTTTGATTGCACGCGCAGCATGAATGTCGTCAGCCAGTTCGAATGCGCCGTTGGTGCTGCCACCAGGGCTATCAATGTCCAGAACAATATGCTCGACGGCCGGATCGGAGAGTGCCGTGTTCAACTGACTGCGCAACTGTTCGTAGCTCGTCATTGTTTCGCACATGTTCAACTGCGTGCTACGGCTCACCAGAACGCCATGAACCGGAATCACAGCCACACCAGTATCCGCGATGGCCTGCCGGCGCTGATCGTCCCCTCGCGCAGCTTGCGCAGATGGATAGTCATCGTCTTCCATCATCTTCGCGCCTGTAGCACTAACGCTGAGGTTCAGGATATTCAGACTCAGCTGTTGATTTGCCCAATGCGCCGCCTGGTCGAGCATCGCGTCAGTGACCATCAACGGCTGGTTGAAGATCATCCCGGCAATCCGGAAAAAGTTTTTCATTGCACTATCCCTTCGATTTCAGCAATCTGTTCGGCCGTGGGCTTCACAGATGTTGGCGGCATCGCCGCATTGATCATATTCAACGGTTGCAGATATACGTCTCCGCCGGCGATGGGTGGAAGGTTTTCAAGGCGTCGGATGTCATTGACGGACAGCCATCCCCACTGCCGAGCAACCGCGTATGCAGCGAAACGCGATGACTGATCCCCGCGCAGCAGGCCTGAAACGTTAAATTCGATGTAATACTCGGCCCGCTCGGATGGCAGCAGGAAATCACGCATCATTGCCTGCTCGTGCCGCTTGATCCATGGCAGGAGCGTATAGATGACAAATTGGATAGCCTGGTGCTCGATGTTGGAAAACGTTGCCTTGTCGAGCTCACCAATCATGTGTGGCGGCACCTTGTAGATGCGCGCAATCTCCAGCGAGGTCAGCTTCAACGCTGCGATCAGGTCCGCGTCGACGTTTGTCATCGACAGCGGCTTGAAGGTCATGCCCTCCTGCAGCAGGGCGACTTTCTTGGCATTTTCGCTACCGCCATACTTCCTTTGCCACTCGTCCACCAGCTTATCGATAGCAGACTGGTCCTTAATCGGCGAGCTTTCACGCGGGCGTTCGATCACGCCAGACAGCGCGGTGCCGTTCAGGAACGACTTGCCGGCGTACTGCCTAATTGCTTGAGCATGCCCAATTGCATTCGCATGCAGAACAATTGGCGACAAGCCAAAATAGCTGTTCAGGCTTATCCAGCGTACGTGGTGCACCATGCGCTGTGGTATCGGCTCTGCACCATTAATGCGGTAATACGGCTTTCGGTCATTGCCGCGCAAGACCTGCACCGGATCCGTTACCGGGTACAGCGCCGTGACGGTGCCGTCCGGATCTCGATCGATCAAACTGATGGCATTGCCGCGCAGGCCCGCCGCAATCTGACCTTGCTCCCGGTATTCGAATGGGGTTTGCCATTCATTCGGCTCCCAAGCGAGTACGCGATACAGCGGGTGCTCACGCGCCACTGCTCGCTGGCCATCACCTGTGCGTTGATACAGTTCAAGCGGGAGCTGCGCGATGCTCTCGGCCAGCAAAGTGACACAGTTTTGCAGCGCGGTCAGCGCCAGCGCGGTGTCAGGCGTAACGATCTGTCCAGCCTCCGAACGCGCTCCGCCTATACCGGAGAGCCATCCACCGCTACCAGGCGTGGACTGACTGCCAAAGAGCTGACTAAAAAACATCGGTTACCCCTTGCGACCAGCGCGCGCGACGGCGTACGACCAGCCAAGGAGGCCGGCGCCAAGCGTTATCAGCCCTGCTGGAAAGTAGACCATGCCAGCACCGACCGACAACAGCAGCAAGCCGACCACGCCTGCAATAAAAGTTGCCCAGTCCAGTTTTGTCATATACCTACACCTTGGTCGTAAATTGATCCGCCGGTATCGCTGGCCATGGCGCGTCCGACGCCCATGATTAGCGACACTGCTCCGTCGATTTTGTTGTCATTTCCCTGCTTCACCGGCCGGACAATATCGTCGCTGCCGGGCAGATTCTTCCCAATCACGTTGCCGATACACCAGGTCATGATCGGGTTGCCGTCATGGTGGAAGCGGCCAGACATGATCGCCGCCTCGACCTCCTTCATCGGATCGCTCATGTTGGTGTAGTTCTGAGTCACCGTGACCGGGTTCAGACCTTCATCGTCCAGTTCGTGAGCCAGCGCAGCCGCACCGGTAGGGTCCAATGGGCACGACTGCACCGGTGTGAGCCGGTTAGCCTCGAGCGCTTCAGCCTTTACCTCTCGGTAATCAATCTCAGCGCCATCGATTTCGGTCAAGTGTCCCGAGTTCACCCAGGCCTGGTATCGCTCAGCCATCCGCTTGTTGTCGGAATTTTTGACCGTGTCTTCTGGCACCCAGAATCGCGGAGCCACGCTGTAGTAATGTTTTTTCCCCTCGATTTCACGCCAGAAAAGGCGAGCCATCGCGGTCAAATCCAGCTTTTTCGACAAGTCGAAGGCTAGAACGCATTCCTGCCCTTCGAACTGCTCGAGCGTGAGCGTCTTGTCTTCACACGCATGCCAGCGCTCGATGTTGAAATAGCCTGCTTTCGCTGACGTCCAGACGTTCAAATGCTTGGTTTTGAACGTATTGGTAAATCGCGCGCTGCGTATAGCCCGCTGCTGCTGGCTTTCCAAATAGTCCTGGAACACCGAAACACCGATATTGGGGTTGGCTTTCGCCAAAACCTTTGGATCCGTCCAATCGTCACCTTCGTCGATGGTGAAAATCACACCAAACAGTTCATCGTCGGGGACAGTGCCCTCAAGCATTTCGATGACCTGTCGCCGCTTGTCGTAGCAAGGCCCTTCAATGTTCGCACCGGCGGTCGTGATAATGAACATTAGTGCCTGCCGGCGCGCACCCATACCGGTAAGCATAGTTTCGTAGAGCACCGCAGTGTCATGCTCGTGATACTCGTCGACGATCGCGCAGGATGGCGACGCACCGTCACCTGGGTTTCCGATTAGCGGCTCGAACCGACTGCCGTCTTCCGGCTTGTTCATGTTCTGTGCATTAACCTCGATGCCAGCAGCCTCGATCAACATCGGGGACCGCTTGACCATCAGGCGCGCTGGCCGGAACACCTCCCAAGCTTGCTTCTCGGTGGTTGCGCCCGCATAGACTTCGGCGCCGAACTCATCGTCCAGAATGAACATCGAGATTCCAACGCCGGCGGCGATGACACTTTTGCCGTTCTTCCGGGGGACTTCCCAATAACTTTCGCGGAAACGGCGAAGCCCATCCTTTTTCCGCTTCCAGCCGAACGTACACGCAAGGCCGAACTTCTGCCAAGGCTCAAGCGTGACTAGCTGCCTCTTGAAAGCCCACTCGCCCTTGGTATGGGGCATGAGCTCGATCAGCTTCAGCTTGCGCTCTGCCGCCGCAGGATCGAATCGGTACTTAAATCCCTTCGACCGGCTGGCCGCCATGTCGTCGAAGTGGCGCTGACATGCCAGCTTGGTATAGCGGCACGCCGGAACCTTCCCGGCTATGACGTCACGTGCCCACTTCAGCCCAGCATCTACGCGCGGGTACAGCTCTTTGCGCTTAGTCATTGAGAAGTGCTGCGAATGGGTTGTCCGACTTCGTCTTGCCGCCGCCCATCAGTCGTGTCCGGCTGGACGGATCCAGACCGAGCAACGCACCAAACGTGGCCAGCTGCCGCGACGCTTCATTGAAAACCGTTGCCGCCGGATTCTTGACCGGCCCGCCCTGAGCACCGGAGACCACAAGACCGTTACGTGCCATGTCCACCGCGGCGTTGCGAAAGTTCGCGTACGCCAGGCAGAACACCTCGACGTTGTGCAAGTCCGTCATCTGCAGGACCTTCTGCTTGCAGAGCAGCGGAACGACTCGCTCCCACATCTCCCGGGCCAAACCATCGATCCATTCGGGCGGATCGATGTTGGTTACCGCCCCAAAATTGGGCTCTTCCTTGTTTAGCGCCCGCTTGCCGGGGTTACCTGCTGCCACCTTCCGCGACGTCGGCTTGGGTTTGCGGCCGGAGCGCCCGGCGACACCAGGCATGTTGAACTCCTATCTCTGTTGCAGCCAAGCACCACCCCAGCGGGAGGCCCGCCGGCCAAACTTTAAATTTTATTTTTCGCGGGTACAAAAATTCGATGAGGCGGACGGTATTAGTCTGAAAAGCCCTAGATTTCAGATACCCCCTACCCCGTGACCGCTCGCCGACCGAACCCGCCGTCCTCGGTCGCCGTCTTGATGTCATGGTGTGTCTTGCAAAGCGCCTGCCAGTTGCAGCTATCCCAGAACAAAGCCCGAGCTGCAGCAATGCGCACTGGGTCACCACTATCAAGCGCCTGCTTGAGACGGTGAGGCTTGATGTGATCAACCACTGTCGCTGCTACCGCTCGCCCGTCTCGCGTGCAATGAACACAGAGAGGATGCGACACCAGGTAACCAGCTCGAGCCTTCGTCCAAGCGCTGGTGTATCCACGCTCGTAAGCGGTACCGCGAGCCTTTACGTCGGCCTGCTGCTTATCCTTCCGATGCCTGTCACAGTGACCTGGCGCCTCAATCAAGGCACCGCAACCGGGCTGCCTGCAGATACTCTTCGATCTCCGCGCCATATATAGTGTGTCGCCGCCCACGCCGGTGAACGACCGCGATGCACTGCGGGAGGAGTCCCAGCCTTCGATATGTCAACGACTGCGGCCGTTACCAATCCCGCCACTAGTGCCGCAACGGCGGGGCACGCGTGAACTTTCAAAATAAAAAGACCCGCAGACCGAATGGAGTGCGGGCGGAAAACCAACCTCTCGGCTGGCAGAGACATTCGTTGGTAGTGCTAGCGGAAGCGCTTACTCAGTTGCATCTCGATGAGATCCCATCCGAGCTGACGTCGAATCTCTTTCAAAGGTGGCTGCGGCTTACGTAGTTGACGTTGCTGATGCGTCGCTTGGTCACGTACTACGTTCTTCGCTGGCTCAGACATATCGGCTCCAGAAAGCAAAAGCCCCGCAAACGAGTGCTTGCGGGGCTTAGTGACAGTAATCCTGTGTATCAGAATCTGCACTTTACCGCACAGTTTTGTGCAGCGTCAAATTATCACGAACACGTTACGCTTCGGCGTATCCGCACATGCTGCCAAGGTATTCATCGATCTTTGTCCTAGCAGTCTTGTCATGGTCAACTAGAGCCGCATCAATCTTGGCCTTCATGTCATACGCGGTACGTCGCGCCACCTTAAGTCGATCAGCGGCTTGTCCGATAGATAGGCGATCAGCACCCTTCTTAGGCTCAAAGTAGTTTCGAATGATTGCATGGCGCATTTGGCGATGAGTAAAACCGCTCAATGCAACGAGCGCCACAGCCTCATCGAGAAGAAGGATTGCGTTGCGGTACTCGTCCAAGATGGTTGAGCCACTACAGCAAATCTTTTTGCATTGGCATTCTGTGAAGCGCCTGGAGTATCTACCCACAATGCATGCCTGCTGGATTGGGGTCAAGCGACGAACATTTGAGAGGATTAGTCCAACTTGCGCTGCTCCGTCCAATGAAACCAAGCCACGGCCGCTGCCGACAATGCCAGTCTTCATCATCTTTGCGGTCGGCGATATTGCATATTGCTCGTCTGAAAAGCGGAAGGCAAAGGTCAATGCCTCGTTGTGGCTTTTAAATAGTGCGTCGGTCATTGTGTCCACCCTGTATGAAGCCTGTCTGGAAGCGTGGCTTATTCTATTGCTGCTTCACATGCATATTGAGGCACGAGTGTCACGCGTAGAATGTGGCGAGATCTTCCCGGACCTGCCGTGCGTCCGCATTCTGGTCGTAGACGCCCACCAGCAAATTTGCGTGTAGCGCTGTCTTTTTCTCAAACGCATCAGAGCTCTTCTTCGTGCCAGTTACCTGGCCGGCGACCATGAAGATGGCAACTGTGCAGCCGTACCCGTCAATTATTTTCATCGCCCGCTCGAGTGCGTCGCGTAGCGGAACGACAGGTGATTTACACTCGCCTTTACGTGCCATTTGGTTTGTCGCGCCTGGTTATGCCGTTTGTACTGGAGCAGCGTTGATTTCGGCGATTAGGCGGTCGCGCGTCGTGTATCCACTTCGGTCGCCATAGTCATTGCTTGCCGAATGTCTAACGCCATCCTTGGTACGCACGGTGATATTTCCATAGTCATTTACGGTGACTTCTGCAATATGCTCGGCGGCCACATGGCAACCATCGCTCAATTGGATCATCATTTAATTTGCTCCTGACAAACCGAGCAGCTCGAGGTACCGACTGACGAACATTTGATATGCCGCTTCGTGGCCGACTGGCTCAATTTTTGTGGCAAGCGGCGATATGGTTTCCAGTCCTCGCCAAAGTTCACCGTCATCCGGCATCAGGTCCCGGCGTTCGGTCGCCAGCATGACCAAATCAGCGTGTTTGACTGCATCGGGCAGCGGGTTGCTTACATGGAATCGAGTGAACACAACCTCTTCCACGCGCTTCTCGATCGCTTTGAAATCAGGGAGCAGTTGCTTCAGTGGACGGGAGACATCGCCAGTGAAAGCCTCCGCCGCATCGTGCATCAGTGCGTCGTAGGCGTACTCCGGTGCAACTACGTAGCTGGTTAGGACGGAATGCTGAGCGACGGAGTAAAACTCCCGCGTGTGTCCGACAAAGCGGCATTGCTTGGACAAGCTGCGAGCTATGTCGTCGATGCTGAACTCATTCCGATGCGGATCTTCGAAGTTGAAGTAATGGCCAGACTGGATCTGGATGTCCGATTGTGCGCTTCGCTGCTGCATTACTTCATCCTCAGATAATCTTGAACGGTGCGAACGGCAGCATCCGAATCAGTACAAATCACAACCAGCCAGCCAGCATCAACCAACAACGCGATGTAGTCATCCTGCTTTTCGGATGTCTTTTCGCCCGGACGCTTAAACTCGATGGCCAGCCCGACGAATGGGCCATTCGGAAACGGGAGCATGATGTCTGGAACACCGGCCCTCAATCCTTCCGCAAGCATCCATGCCGCTTCTGCTCGGGTCCGCTTGCCGGCGTTCGGCACTGCAAACAACAGCTTGAGACGCCAGTCCGTCTTTTCAGCCAGCCTCACCCAACAGATGAACGTCGCCTGAATCTCGTGTTCTTTGGGTGGCGGCATGCAGTCGTGTCGCTTCATTGCCTAATCGCTTGAAGAACAGCTGCTACTGTCCGACGAGCTCGCAGAACTATCGCCACTGCCGCCGCTATAACCTGAGTCACAAGACGATCCGGATGACCCGCGATCCGACCTATCACTGCCCACAATGGAGCTGCAGATCGCATTGGAATGATCCGTTGTTCGAACTGGCGGCACGTAGACTGTGGATTGCAAAGTCGGCTGCATTAACATCGTAGAAGACAAAGAATCGTCGCCCAAGCTATTGCGTAATGAGGTCGAAGCAGAGACGGGAGCCGTTTGGAGGCGCGGAACCGGACGCGCTGGCGGCGATGGCGCCGGTGCTGGCGGCGTGTGGCTTACGGCAGGCCGCGCGGATTGCTTCTTATCCCGCCCTTCCCGCTTGCGCCCGCGAGCCGCAAACAGCTTTTTCAGTGCGGAAATCACGAACCGCTCACTGGGCTTTGTGATGTTGGCACCGGAATGCCAGCCAGTGTACGTAGTTCGTTCAGTTGCAGGCCGGTCATGTCGTGCATACGCACCAGCAGCGATGCTCCGATAGGCAGGCGACGGTGGCGGATCTTGCTGAGGACAGGCGGGGCAACCTCGAGCGTGCGCGACAGTGCTGCGTCGTTCTTCAGGTTAAGGCGCTCGATCAATCCATCGAGCAGGTTGTCAGGCGCGTATGTCGGGCTGCTCAGGTGGTCTTCGGTCAGTGGCTTTACGGTGGCTATGCTTTTTTGCATTTTTATGCTCCCTTGGTAGTGCAGCGATGCTGCGAGTTTCTACTTGAAAATGTCTTTCATCATGTCATCGAATACGCTTCGCAGCGGGCCATTACCAGCCGACTTCCCGATGTTCGCGAATGCCGCAGCGGCTTCTGCCTGGCGCATCTGCTGAACGAGTTGCAGAAGTTTTTGCGCATTGCGGGCATCAATTTCGCTAGGGCGCTTGAAGCCGTTGATCACGTCGTTGCAGCGTGTTTCGATGTTCTTGAGCTGTTGTGCGTCCATGTTTTCTGCCCTGTGCGTTTTTGCCTGTTGCCAATTATGCGGCCGGTCCAAAGTGGTTTTGAGGTGGTCCCGACTAGCCTGCGACGACGTCGCCGACCTTTCGCATTTCGTGGACGGTTGGCGCGGTCCTGGTCTTTTCGCTCCATGGCCCGTGACCAGCTTTCGCGAAAACGCGGTCACGGTAGTAGGCAAAGATTTCCTTTTCTGGCCCTGCTGGCTCCAGGTCAAGCTCCCTACCCTTCGCCTCAATACCGGCCTTGGACTCCCACCAAGGCTTTGCTTCGATCGCAGCAGTTGACCGCGCCGGTACCGGGTTTTGCATGCTGGCCAGCACGGTTGCGAGGTAATTCGGGTTGATCGGGCCAGATTCCTTCCCGGGCCGCATGCGAACCAGTTGAACGGCTTCCGTCAAGACCTGCAGGGTGACGCCCTTCGCGACCCACTCGAGCAAGGTCGGATGGACAGCGGTCACGCTTACGTGCAGCTTCCGCAAGGCCACTGCCATGACCACGGCCGGGTTGTTCGGTTTTTCGGGTTCTTCGCCTTCCGGCAGCGGCGCGGTTTTCCACCAATCCTCGGGCGCAACTACGGTTGAATCTACAACCGCACTGCTTGGGTTTTGTATTGAAGGTGATGGTGAAGGTGAAGGGCATTGCCCAAGCATTGCCTGAGCACTGCTTGGAGGACTGCCAGGAGGATTGCTTGGAGCAATGCTTGTAGCATTGCTTGGAGCATCGTCGTCGGAATCCTTAGGCATGTCCTTTTTCCATCTGGCGTCAGCGCCACGCTTAGCTTTGTGAGACGCCTTTTCCTTACTTTCTTTGGCATTGGCGATTTCGAACTCAATGCGGTCATGAGTCCATTTCCCATCAACCACAACGAAAAAGCGGCTAAGTGTTGGCTTCAATCGCTTCCACACTGCTGCAGACGACTTAGTTATGCTGGCCAGAACATCGTCGTCGTCAGGGGGTGAACCGTTCCTCCAGTAGTCCATAATGAGCAAAAGGTAAGCTCCGTGCTGCTCAGTTGTCAGGCGCGTTGTATCGGCCAAATAATCACCGATAAAAAGTGGCATCCAGACATCCGCTTTTTCCTTAATTTTCGACTTGGCCATTGCTGCAAAATCCCTGTGTGTTTTTTTTGATTCGGTGGCACGTTCAGTGCCTGATGATGCATGTGATGCATGCCGATGACGGCCGTACCCATCCTTCTCAAGGATGGGCAAATTCTCCAAACATCTGCTTGGCGGCTTTTTGGTGAGCGGCTGACGCAGCTTCCACGGTGTCGAAGTAGCCGAGGTGATAACGCTTTCCAAGGTGCTTTATGTACGCCTGATAGCGGCCGGCATTCTTATTGAAATGGACACCCTTCGCGCCGGATTTATTGTTCTTTTGAAGTCCACGATTCGCCATGTTCTGGGCGTTAGTGGCCAGTCGTAAGTTGTTGATGCGGTTATCCGCCTTTATGGTATTCCGATGGTCAATCTGGTCTTCGGGCCAAGCGCCATAATGCATTGCCCAAATAACGCGATGTACAAAGAACGTCCCAGTGCGACCTCTAATGCTAATTCGGACACGTATGTGGCCATGCGCGTCAGGACTCCCAGCTATCGTTCCAAAATGCTGCGATTCATAGACATGACGTGCCAAGTCAGATTGAAAGTGCCCCTCGGGACGGATACCCCATATCAACGCACCACTCTCAAAGTCAGGGACGAAACACTCAAATAGTTCTTTTATTGAAACGTCTCTTTCACCAATTACAGGTCGCATATCAAACCTTTATTTCTTAAAATCTGACGGCTTTCTTTTCTTGCATTGGAAAATACTTCGTCCACTAGATCTCGCGTGACACCTCGCCACATTTCTTGGACCCAGCCTCCGTCCAGATAGCAATGGCATTCATAACAGCCATAGCAGCCTTCTTCGTCTGGAGCCTTTAGACCCATGCCTTTGCCGTCCACTAAAGAATTGGAATGACACCAGACAGTTGTATCTGTGCGATTCCTGCAGATACCAGGGAATCGCAAGGTGCAATTCTCATCTTTGGCACTCTGCCGGATTGGCGTGCTCTTCTGCGAACTCTTTCTGGATCGAAGCCGCTTAGTGCCCTGCTTCAGCCCTTCCTTATGCTCTTCCCGCTTCTTCGGCTGGAACGATGAGCGCTTCAGCGTCGAGGTACCGCGGCTCATCGGGGTCTTTCGCTTTAACGGAGTCTGCTTCATGCCGCGGCTTCCAACTCCTCGAAGGAAAACAGAGTAGGCATCATCGCATCCTGCTCAGCCGATTTGAGGTAGTGCACCTGGTCGAGGAAATACTGCGCATTCAACTCAGAGCCGCCGCCGGTGCGTCCGGCTTTGATGGCCATGTAAGGTACCGTGCCAAGACCGCAGAATGGGTCATAGACGAATTCGTCGGGGTTCGAGTACCGTTCAATCAGACGGGCAACTAAATCCTGCTGCAGCGGGCATACATGCTGTTCGACGTTCCGCTTCGCCTGCTGGCCATTCAAGGTAAGCATTCGGTTGATGTCATGCCATACGCCGTCATTGGTGCTTCCCGGCGCCAGAGACATGAATGTCGAAGGCAGCGCACCGCGTACGTCAAGCTCCTCGCCGATCCGAACGTGAAATTCGTAGTCGTATATGTTCTGCATGGAATACTCGGTGAAGACCTTGGCGAGCTTGTCCGGTCCGTAGCTGGCCATCTCCTCGGCTGTCAGAAGACGATTGCCGCTCGAGCGCCAGAATGCGTGTGCGTCGACCTGCCAGCGTGCCCTGGTGTACTCTGCCTTGTCTTTTTTGACGGGAACGTCGGCATAGCCACGGGTGCGGTCAGATTGCGGCTTGCGGAACAGGAGGACGTACTCCGGAGAGCCAACTCCCATCTTCGTGCCGTCTTTGCACTGCTCCGACCAGCCAAGACGGTAGGTCTGATTGTTTTCCCGTACGACGTCCGTGACGACCGTAATCATCCCCATGTAGTCGAAGCCATGCTTCCTGGCATGAAAGATGGCTTCAGCGTGGAACGGGCTGACCGTAGGTGCGCCGGCGCCAGTCACATTGCCAAACAGGATCCGGTCCTTCACGTGGCAGCAGTACATGCGACCAGGTTTAAGGATGCGAAGCAGCTCCGGGGTCAGGAAGTCCATCTGCTTCCAGAAGTGATCGTTATTCTCAGTGTGGCCGAAGTCGTTGTAGCTCGGGGTGTATTCGTAGTGATTCGCAAATGGAATGGAAGTGACAATCAGGTCGACGTGGTTCTCGGGTTGCATACGAGCCTCGAGCACACAGTCATTGTTTGCCACCGTGAACTTCTCACCCTTTACCTCGAGGCGTTCCACGCCGATGGTCCGCGACAAGACATCAGACATGCTGAGGTCGCTCAGGCCATGCTCTTTGATAATTTCGGTCATATTTGCCACCATGTGATCGTGCTGATGCCACTTCTCCTGCAGTGCGCGCAGTATCTCGCGTTCAGCCTCTGAATAAATAATGTGGATTTCGCAACGGTTTGTTTGCAGAAACCGGTGAATCCGGTGGATCGCCTGGATGAAGTCGTTGAACTTGTACCCAATGCCCAAGAAGATGGCCTTATTGCAGTGGCGCTGGAAATTGCAGCCAGATCCGGCAATCACAGGCTTCGCTGAGAGGTACTGGAACTTGCCGTCGCTGAAATCAACGATGCACTGCTCCCGCTCGTCCAAATCCTGAGAGCCGTAGACACTGACCGCTGCCGGCAAGGCCTGTGCGATCGCGTGACGCTCGGCCTCGAGATCGTGCCAAATGATGTAATGGCTTTTTGGGTCGGCGCCGATGATTTCCTGCATCTTGGCGATCCGCCTCGGCAAGCTGTCTCGTTTTTCGGCGCTCGCCGCCTGCAAACCGATAGCGGCATCCTTCATGAGGTACTGCCGGCCATCGCGGTCGGTGCCAGCAGTCGCGTGATCGGTGTCGACCTCGTGATAGATGACGTCCAGCGGCGGCAGGTCATATCCCTTATCGGAGAAGCCGAGGTCTGACGGCCGTTGGAGGAAGATTGCCCAGGAGTTCAGCCAAAGCCAGAATTCGTGCTCTTTATGTGGGTAGAGCGTCAGGTTGTTCGCCTGAGTGCTATCACGCTTGAAGAAGCGGGTAAGCGCCTGGCCAGTGTCCATGATTCCAAGAAAGCCGGCATAGTGAATCAGCTCCTTGTACCGGTTCGGGCTCGGGGTAGCAGTCGCAACGAACTTGTATTGCACCTTATTGAAAAGAGGCAAGAACTCCTGATATGTCTTGCTGCCGAAACTGCGCAAAATGCTGGCCTCGTCCAGACTGACAACGGTGAACAGGTTCGGGTCCAGTTTGCCGTCACGGATCGATTCATAGTTGGTCAGGTAAAAGCCGCTGTCGCCCTCTTCCATCTCCTCCGGTGTCCGGATGAACTTGAAATCGATGCCAAGCTTTGCGCCATCGCGCTTGAACTCTTGACGCACGCCGAGAGGCAGGACGATCAGCGCCAGACCGCCGGCATGCTTCTTGACCAGACGAATGATTTCGCACTGCTGGACCGTCTTACCCAAGCCGAAGCTCTCGAACAGCGCGCGGTTGCCGCCCTTGACCGCCCATTTCACACATGCCCGCTGGTGCGGCAGCAGCATCGGATGGATTTCGTTGTCGTCGATGTCAAATCCGCTGAACGGGGCAAGCCGGATTTTCTCCTGAAGGAACTGCAGGTATGTGTCGATTACGTTCTCTGTTGTCATTTCTAGGCTTCTCCGGCCGTTTTTTGCTTTGTGGCTTTTGGGGTGTTGATGCCGCGACGGGTGCAGATCAGGCAATAGTCCGTATCAGTGGACTGAAACTGGCCAGCGCTGCGCCGGCGGGCGCAACCGAGACACTTTCGAGAGGCATGGTTCAGAAAGAGCTGGTTGCGCGTTGCAGCTTTGTAAGCTTCCGTTGCAGATGGATTCACTACTCCACGCACCTCAAGCCTCAGCCTTCAACTTCTCGAGTTCGCCTTCCAGTTCGTTGACCGTGTCCTTAAGAGCATCACGTTCAGTCTCTAGGGTAGACATGTCGTCCTCCAGCTCGTTGACCTCTTTTTCCAAGTCAGATATTCGATCTTCGAGGCGGCTGATTTCGGATTCCTTTTCCTCGACCTCATCTTTGCGCCCGTCCATGCGCTCGATAAGAGCCTTTTCACGCGTGGTGGAGTTCGGGTCCAGATCGATGATGTTGATCAGTTCAGCAAGGGACAGATTGGATTGAATGTATGTATTGGACATGATTAGATAGTCACCGGCATAGCAACGATTACTCGGCCGGCATTTGTCAGCCGGATGGGGGTCTTGTTCATGTCCGCTGTATCGAACTCGATCTTCAGCTTGTCCGATTCGACCGACTTCAGAAACGCGGAGAACTCGTCAGGGAATGCGCCGAACGCGAGCGGCGCACCGCTGTAGTCGAAAGGCGCAGTCGCCTCGTTTTCGGTGCTGATCAGCTTGACTATGTTGGAATCGCCGGAGTGAATCTCCACGCGGCTGCGAATTTTTCCAGCGTCAGCGAACGAGCCGACGAATGTAATCGCCTCGAGCAGGCTTTTTCGCGTGATCTCGCCCTGGCTGGGAAATTCGCGAGTGATGAACTTGTCGATCTTGACGGGCTTGTAAGGAGCTGTCTTGAACAGTGCAATGGCGTTGTCGCTGCGCAGTTCAATTTGCTCTTCCCGGACGATCATGGACACGAATGAGCCGACCATATGGCGCGCTGTCTCGTTTGGCACACATACGCCAAATTCGGTAGCGATATGGGGCACAGATTCAAAGCCTATCTTCTTCGTGTCGGTGCCGAAAATCTCCAGACGCTCACTGGTCGAATTTATCTGCACGCAGTTCAACTGTGGCATCGACGGATTCATGCCACAGAACTGCACTGCAAATGCGATCTTGTCTTCTACCAGCTTCCATTCAATTTCAGTAAGGACCTTCTCAGCCGTCTTCATCATCGGAAAGGTATCCGCTTCAAGCGTATTGAGACGGGTCTTCTTGTCGCCACATTCCAGAACCGCCTTCTTACCTTTGACGGTCAGACTTACATCAGCGTCGCATATCGATGCAAATTTCTTTAGCGCAGCGGCCTCGATGCAGATTGCAAACTTTTCGCCAGTGACGTCAACCCAGTGCTCAATCTGGGAGTCGATATGCGATGCGGTGAAAGTGATGCGCTTCCCGGTTGACTCCACCTTTACATGGGTCAGGATCTGCAACGGGCTTTTGTTTCGGGCAAACGGGGTTACAGCGTCTACGGCTCCCCGAAAGTCAGATTTCGACAGAATCATGATGCGTTCCTCTCTGGTTTATTCGACTTGAATGTCGAGACTGTTTTGTAGTGGCGGCTTAAACACTGGGTGGATGTCCACGCCGGAAAACTTGCAAGGTCTAACGGTTTCACGGCGCTGCAGCCGGCCGGCCGTGATCAGCTGATTTACTGCACGGGAAACAGTATTCGCCTCGATGCGTTTGTCTTCGGGCACGTCACGCTGGAACATGCCGCGGTAGACAATCTTGATTTCACCAAGCGACATATCGCCATCGGAGGCGGTGACGATCGCTTCAATGCGGTCGTTCTGCGTTTTAAGCTTGTCGCACGGGATCGCGTGCCAGGCGGCTATAGAGGTGTCTAGAACTGCGGTCTTCATGCCGGCTCCATCGAGGTGCGTTCCACAGGAGACGAGTTAAACATGCGCATAATGCGCAGCTCTCCCTCAAATTGTTGCGGCGGGCGCTTCTTTCGCAGGTGATATGACGCTGCGTTATAAAGGTCACCGTCAACACAACGGATCAGATACTTGTACGTAATGCCATTAATACGGAACGGTCGACCCCATACCTCTATAACCTCGCATTCCGTTCCATTGAGATGCTCGCAGGGTCCAGTCGCGGCATGCTGAACTATGGCAATCTCGCCCACTTCGAATGTCTCATTCACGATTTCAACTCCTCAAGTGCCCAGTCTTTGAATTCCGAAAGTCTGGTGGTAGGTCCACTTGCCGTTCTTTCAGGTGTCGAGTTCCAGATCACTGTCCAGCTCTCAAGCCGGGGAACGACGGCAAATACGTATCGGACATCGCCATTCACGTCGCGGTAGACCCTGCCAGCCTCGATGTCCAGTCCGCCCTTGGGTCTTGCCATTCGCTTAAAGGCGAAGTGCACCAGGGCTTCCATTTCGTCGCGCATGCTGTAAAGCTTGCGCGGCACCAGATCCGCGACAGCTTGGTATTTGCGCGGCTTTCCGGCCAGCTGAAACATTCGTTCGAAGGTCCTACCTTCGAACTGGCAATTGATCGACTTGCACCGCTTGTCGCAGTAGTCGATAAGTTCCTGATCCGTCACGCTGCCAATTCCTGTTGCTGGTGGCGCCATGCCAATTTCTGGATGTAGCACTCCCGACCGGAGCTCAGGTAGCGCCAAACCTTGCCGTCCCAAGTCGCCTCGCTCACCATCTCAACCGTCTGGAAGGGGCTGACTTCATACCGTCCAGCAGTCGTCGGCGGTTCGTCACGGATCCATGAGCTGGACGTCGCGGTCATGCGAAGCTCCCTTGGCCATACTGCAAAAAGAATTCGATCCCGTTCTTGCAGGCCTTCCCAATGAAGCGTGGAGCCTGGTCGGCTGGGAGGCGTTTAATTACTTGAGGCTCGTGATCTACGTTGTCGTCAGGCGTGTCATTCCATGAATAGGTCTGAAAGCCGATTCGACCCTCTGTTCTGAGAAAGCCGTCTTCAGCTGCGGCCAGTAGTGCACGATCAACGGTTGCACGATGGCAGTCAGCGACCTTCGCGACGTAAGCAATGATTTCCCTGCGGCGCAAACCTGGTTGGCGCATAAGCAGGTCGCGGAGTATCGTGTTGGCGCGATTGAGTGGAGATAATGGGCGGCAGCTCATTTTTCAGCCATCCCTTCCAGCCGCTTTGTCAGCGTGCCCAGCATCTGCTCGAGGCGATAGACGGCTTCCTTTACCTTCTCGACTTCGGACTTCTCGACCTTGCCGTCGGCGAGTGTTTGGCTGACCTGCGCGCCGACTTCTCCCTCGGCTTTCCAGATCATTCCAACGACCTCTACGACCGACATGTCCGACGCGATCACGCCGTCTTCTTTGCGATGCAGTACGAAGCCGTGGTTTCGAGCAAGTGCATCGAGGATCCGGTAATCACCGGTCAGACCCATGGCCTTGTCCGCGTCTACCAGCAGCGGCTTGTTGTGTTCTTTGGTCTGGTCCGCCTTGTTGCGCAAGATCGCGGCGGACATGCCCATACGAGGTGCGAGCGACTCAGCGCCGCCTGGATAGTCGTGTACGGTGTTGAAGAAGGCGTCGAGGAGATTCATACGTTTCCCTGAAAATCTGATGTATTTTTGTAATATTTCTTTGCGTACACTTCGCTTTACACAATCAACAAGCCGCTTAAGTGGCTGTCAGGGAGTAGCGATGAACCGCAAATCTTTGTTGCAACTGCGTTTGATAAATCTCAAAAAACCAAATTTGGGCGAAAGAAAAGCCGGTCAGGCTTCCCTGACCGGCGCAGGTCGATGGTCTTATCCCTTGGGGGCTGTTGTGCGACGACCGCGCAGCGTCTTTACAGTCGCCGCAGAATCCCTGACGTACTCCCAATCAGGGTCATCATTTAGTTCTTCACACAAGACTTGGCGCTCGCAAACCTTCTCGATGGTGGGGCAGTATTCGGCCGGAACTGACTTATCACGATTCAACCAATTCCAAATATGCTGAGGCGTCACCGGCTTAGCCGATGGCTTCAGGCTTTCAGTTATGCGCTTTGCCAAGTTCGCTTGACTCCCGCAAATGTCGATTGCTTTTTGTAGGCTTTCCATGAAGAACATTATAAACACCTGTTTATCGAAGTCAACAGACGTTTATGGACTTCATACACAATTGTTTATAGAGTGACGGGATGGCACTCGGAAAGAATGTTGAGCACCTGCGCAAGCTGGCCGGCCTTACAAGGCAGGCGGTTGCGAAAGGTATAGGTATTGAAGGGGACCAAGCGATTTATGCGCTGGAGTCCAGGGACAGTGCACGCTCAGAATTCGCACCAGCACTGGCGAAATTCTTTTCGGTCGACCTGGACGCTCTTATTACAAGAGACTTCACAGAGCTGTCGGCAGAGGAAATCCGGATGTTAGCCCCTTCCTCTGTATCTGTGGTTAGCAACGATCCCGATGAAAGCAACATTACAGCCTTTAGTGAGCAGGCCGCTGAATTGCTTCGACTGTTTGGACTGGCATCGGCGGCTGGCAGAAGGACAATATTAACGTCCGCTAGAAACGCGGCCACCAGCAATGCCAGACTGGCCGCGCCCACTATCAGAAACAAGCTGTAGTCTGTTCCGTGTTTTGCGTCGTTCTAGTGCCGAGTCAACAATGCTATTGGCATAGATTTCCTGCTCCTCCCCGACCAGGTCGAAAAAATGTTGATTAATCATCTCCAGTAGCTGTACGGCGCGGCTTTTCGTCATATTCCCTCCATCCGACGTGCGGATAAGACAGTCTTACCAACACGAAGGTTTACTAATCAATGTAAGGGTTCCGAGCTGTGGTTCTGGGTCGGCGGTCGGCTTTTGGGAACACCGGGCTCTGCGGGGAACAGCGGGAACATCCAAATAATACTGTACAAAAACACAGTATATACCGACTCTTTTAGCGAACAGGCGTGCGATTTCGCTATCCCGACTGTTTACCTCAGGCAACGTAGAAAACACTTGAGTACCAATCCCATAGTTATGGGATATGCCATGTTTATGGGTAGACCTGCCGACCTTTTTACGGTCTAATTGCCGATTAGCAACTTAATATAACGGCATCCGCCGGGCCAACTCGAGGAGCACAAATGGCAAGCTATGTAGAAAGTATTTTGTCGAAAAATGAAAAAATCACTTATGAGGGTCGCATCAGCCTTTGGTCGCTGGCCCCTAATATTATTCTTGGCGTTTTATTGCTTCCAGCTATGGGAGCCGGACTAATTTTTCTAGTCCTAGCATGGCTCAAGTACATATCGACGGAATTGGCAATCACCAATAAGCGGGTTGTTGCAAAGTTTGGGTTTATTCGTAGGCGCACCGTCGAAATCAATCTCGCGAAAATCGAGAGCATCCAGGTCGATCAAGGAATACTCGGCCGAGTGTTTGGTTATGGCTCGCTGATCGTTGCCGGAGCCGGCACGCCACAAGCACCGATCCCTGGGATTTCTGATCCGATCGCGTTTCGTAAAGCATTCATGGCGACACAAGAAGAACATTTGCCAGCACTAACTGCATAGCGGCCCCGCTTGCAAGGTGATTAACAAAATAACTATTAGGCCTGACGATAATTTCCTGCCAAAGAAAAAGCTTCAAAGCTGCTACGTTGATGTAGCCTTGGTGGGAAACTTGTCCAAAGTTTTGAATAATGAATAATTGGCACTCTGTAGATTTTACGTGCGATGACGACCCGTTCCCGATCACAAGCAGGCTTACAGAAGCTTGGCTGGAGATTCGTCAGTATTCACCAAGGCCGAATGACCTCGGAATCTTCGTCAGATACAATCCTTTTGCCAAGACCATTACAGCCTATTTCCCTCCAGGCGCTGAAGAAATTGCCGAAGAGTTCAATGCAAAACCGTGCGAGAAACCATTAACTGATGATCTTGGCCTCCTAGTCGGACATCCAGACATTTGGAAGATCCATTTCTTCGATATGGATCTGGGCGCAACGACGCACTGACCGAACGCCGTATAGATTGAAAAATTCGGTGGGCAATAATGGGCTAGACGGGGCAAATACGCACAACATCTAATGAATCAGAATACTCAAAACATTGCGGCTGAAATTGACGCCGAGATAGAACTGTCGTCATTTGCTGAGAACCTTGCACACCTTAACTCTTTGATACTTCAGTTACGCAGGGAATACCTTAGTGAAAAGCTGAACGATAAGCGGGTTGGAGTTCTAGTCAATGAACTAATGGGTTTGCAAGAAAGCTTAGATAAGCAAAGCAAACGTGTCATTCAGATTAGCGGGGCCGATTCTCCGAGTATTCTGTACTTGAGAAAGCTACTTCTCAAAATTGATGAGCTCGGCGACCTGGGTCAAGAAAAAATAAGATCGCTAGAGCAGCAAAAGGCAGAGCTTGAACAGAATTACCATCGACAGATGCGGGAGTTGGATGAACAAGAAAAAGAAATTGAAACCCGCAAAAATGCCGTGCTGCAATGGCTCAACGAAGGGCAAAATGCCAAGAAACTAGAAGAGTTTCGTAATGGTCGAACGCTCAGCGTTGAGGACATTGAGAGTTTTATCAAGCAGGCGGATACCCCGCCGCCACCGCCTGTTGACAACAATGCATCCACAAAGGATGATGAAGAAATGGAAAAGCGAGTTTCTAAACTAGAAGAGCTTGCTCATGAAGCTCGAGAGCGCCTTATCAAGATCGAAACACGTCTTGAGGGAATGGATGCTCGCATGGCGACTAGAACCGATTTGAGCGAAATGCGAGTTGAAGTCCATAAAATGGATTCAAGTATAAAAACTTGGTTCATAGCAACAATGGTAGGGCTAATATTTGGGTTTGTTGGGCTCTTTTTCACAATGACCAACTTCGTCAAGAGTTCAGCTCCTACACCATCTCAAACTGAGCAAGGCGCGAAGCAGATCCAGCCCAGCCCCAGTAGTCCACCCACAAAATAATAGTCGCTAAAACCTTCCACTAGCGGAGGGTTTTTCATTTCTGAATTCCGCAAGCCTTTTAGTTTATATCCCTATTTCCACGCCAAGATGGGCTGGACTGATCAGTGCCTTTCCCTTGTTCCGCAACGCGCTCAGTTGAGCCGTGAGTATTGATATATGCGCCGCAAAGCAGCAATCTCCTCATTTCGTCGTCTGTAAGCCTATCCACCACTCTTGCAAGGATCTCGGCATACATCTGGATGACTGTTGCCTTGTCTACTGGCTCAACTTCGATTCGCCCCATTAAGGCAAATATCTGGTACTCGTCCATTGCCTCTTTTGCTCGCCTACAAAACGATAGAGAGGTGAGATCAAAATGTCGAGTCCTTAGTTCATTACATTATTTTCATCACTCTTTTGACGTGTTGAGCCGGCCTAGAGCCGGTTTTTCTTCCCTTCCTCTCGCACGACGAGTTGATCAATGTCATGGCTCTGTAATGCCACTCTGGCAATCTATCTGTATTCGAGCTATTCCGAGTGAGCACTGCCTCAGAAGAATAAGCAGTTTGTACCGGGGCCGGCGGTATGCAAACATTCCGGCACCAGCTTCCAAGCCCTCCTCCATGGAGGGCTTTTTATTTCACAACGTTGTGAAAGTTGTTCCATCTGTTGCTAGAATGCAAAACGCCCCTATGTCTGCTTGGCGGCCGCATAGGGGCGTACTTCAACTACAGAAAGAATGTATGAAGAAAAGCACAGTAATAGCAACGTGCCTAGTCAATCTGCACACCGGGATCGATATGTCGCAAGGCGAGTTTATCGTCCGTAATACTTTCATCGACTATTATCCGTCGGATGACTTCGATGCTTGGAACAGCGAACTGCCAGATCAGGTCGCAAAGAACATTATCTCAAACGTAGGCAACGCTTCTCAAATCAAAGTTGCGAAGTTCATTGAGGATCTTTGGGGATAACAAGTGTCACGAGTTCAGCTGCTCCTTTTAAGGGCAACGCTCCTACTGAATCGGCTAATGGGTGCTCAAACGTCCTTCCCTCCTTCCTCGCCAGACGCTCCAATCCGATAGCGTCAATAACCTGCGGCAAAAAACTCAGCACATCGAGTGCTGTGGCATTTGCCGAACTGAAGATCGATACCGGAACACCGCCCTTGATGATCCGGATCTCTACCGTTTGATCGCCTTCCATTAATCCTCCATGTTTATCCATAGCCCCGCAAGTCGGGGCTTTTTTACACCCGCAAAAAACGGCATGGGAATATTCTACGCCAAATATAAACTGTTGTTGACTTTAATAAACACCTGTTTATAATGAAATCCATCGAGCAACAAATTCCACGAGGCATCAGGAACATGTGATGGAAGCGAAAAATAGCGTACCGGGTCGCGATATTGCCCGTCATTTAATGGCAGGTGCCGTATGAACTCGCGCCACATCATCAGTGACGACGACATCGAGCAGCTACGACAGGAAGAAGTCGAGATGCAGGTCTGCCATGCGGAGTCTCAGTATTACCGCCTCCTTCGTCGCGTGTTTATAAGCCAAGCCAACGGCGACTTCGAACTCGGGAACAAGCTTCAGGAAATCATGCGCGACGTCGAGGAGCCGCTGACAGAGACGGAATTCGACGCGTGCATGGAGCACGCCTCCAAGCAAATCACCCTTTAGCAAAGCATGCCGGCTGGGGTGCGCGATAAATCCCCCCATTCTTTCCGCGATGGCGCAGTTATTAAAGCGGGACGCATACCGAATTCTTTTGGATATGACGTACAGGGACAGATCATGAATAAATTTGAACTGATCATCAGCAGGCCTGAAGGCGTGATTTCAATCACTGCCATCGGTGACGTAGGCGCGCATATGGATGCGGCTTGCGAGACTTACGGCGTATGTGGAATCACCGTGCGGTGGCCACAATGATCGCCCGTCAAGAATACAAGCTGGGCGATCTTATCGCCATTGCACTGCAGCCGATCAACAGCCGGCTTCGTGTCCACAGATTAAAGCGTCAGCTTGCGCAAAGCGTTCTTGATATTGCCTTGGCTGAAAAGAACATCGAAAACGAGCGCGGCGTCATTAGTGAGCGCCAGAAGCAGCAGGTAACGATACAGGCTGAGCTGCGGGACTATGGAGTGCTCTGACATGGGATTTGTTCGCTTATTCCGTCATTACTACGGCCGCTGCGGATTCCGCTTTGTACCTGCCATACGGCGCTCGATAAAGGCGTGCCGGAAATGATGGGCCTCTCAAGAAAAGGCGGCATGAACGCTCGTTGGATCGCGATGCGCTGCAAGGAACAACCCTTCTGGACCTTTCTTGCCAACACATTCGGCACAACGGTTCGAAATGAAGAAGAAGCCGTCGCAACCGTGTACCTCTTTGGCTGTGTCGATTCCCGAGCCGAGTTCGATACCAAGCCTGAAGCGGCAAATCGCTTCCACCAACTGTTCCGCCGGCCGTACGCCGATTTCGTCGATCGCACGACAACGCAGCACGCATAAGGATAAAAAGCCATGTGGTTTAAGAATCTCCAGATTTACCGACTTACCGCGCCTTGGATAATGACTACGGACGCATTAGAGCTCGCATTGTCCGCGCAGATCTTCCAGCCGTGCGCGAACACAGAACTGTTTTCCACTGGCTGGTCGTCGCCACGCGATAACGGTCGCCTCGTGCATGCCGTTGGTGGCCAACTGCTCCTGCAGCTCAGCACTGAAAAGAAGCTTCTGCCAGCAAAGGTAATCAACCAGGTGGCGAAGGAGCGCGCCGCTGAAGTCGAGGAACAACAGGGTTTCCGGCCGGGCCGCAAGCAACTGAAGGAAATTAAGGAGCAAGTCGCTGACGAGTTGCTGCCGCGAGCGTTCAGCGTTCAAAGCGCAACCCGCGTCTGGATTGATCCTGTGAACGGTTGGCTTGTGGTGGACGCCGCTACGCCGTCCCGCGCCGATGACATCTTCAAAATGTTGCTCAAGTCGCTTGAGACATTGCCATTCGCATCGCTGCGTACGCAACGATCCGCACTGTCAGCAATGACTGACTGGTTGGCTGCAGACGAAGCCCCGTCCGGATTCACGGTGGATCAGGATACTGAACTCCGCGCCAGCGGTAGCGGCAAGGCGACAGTCCGTTATGTACGTCACACGCTGGAGGTGGAAGACATCACTCGCCATATCTCTTCGGGCAAGCAGTGCACAAGGCTGGCCATGACATGGAACGATCGTGTCTCCTTCGTGCTTACCGAGAGTCTGGCAATCAAGCGCATCACTCCACTCGATGTCCTGAAAGAAAACGCCGCTGAAATAGGCAATGAGGACGAGCGATTCGATGCTGACTTCATCCTCATGGCAAGCGAACTAGCCCGCCTTATGTCCAGCCTAGTCGATGCATTGGGCGGCTACGAACAAGCCAAAGCGGCTTAACCAAACCTATAAGAACACATCAGGGACTTACATGTTCACCAAAGAGATTCGGCACTTCCATTTTTGCTGCGGTATTGGGGGCGCCGCAAAAGGCTTCAACAAGGCAAATCCGCGCGTCGGCTCAATGCAGGGACGATTTCGCTGCATCGGAGGGGTAGACGTGGACGCATCTGCAATTCGGGACTTCAATCGCCTTGCCGGCGTGCCCGGTACCGTGATGGACCTTTTCACTCGCGGTCAGTATGTCGCGTTCCATGGAAAGGAGCCGCCTAAGGAATGGCGCGAAATGGGCCCTGCGGACATACGCCGTGCCGCCGGCAACGAGCGCCCGCACATTGTCTTCATCAGCTCACCGTGCAAGGGAGCGTCCGGACTGCTGTCCGAAAAGATGAGCCAGACAGCGAAGTACCAGGCGCTGAATGAATTGACGCTGCGTTGCATCTGGCTAATGTCAGAGGCATGGTCCGATGATCCGGTCGACCTGATCGTGTTCGAAAATGTCCCTCGCTTGGCAACGCGCGGACGCCATCTTCTAGATCAGATCAACCAGCTCCTGCAGCGCTACGGCTACGCTGTAGCAGAGACGACACATGACTGTGGCGAGCTGGGCGGACTGGCGCAATCGCGCAAACGCTTTCTGCTGGTGGCGCGCCATATCGAGAAGGTTCCGCCATTCCTGTACGAGCCGGAAAAGAAGCGCCTGCGTGCTGTCGGCGACGTTCTCGGTCGCATGCCTTTCCCGGGTGACGAAACAGGCGGGCCAATGCACAGAATCCCGCGCTTGCAGTGGAAAACATGGGTTCGCCTGGCATTCGTCGAAGCAGGAAGCGACTGGCGCAGCCTCAACAAGCTGGCCGTCGAAAATGGCCATCTGAGTGACTATCTCATTATTCCTGAATATCGACCGGACTATCTGGGTGTTAATAAGTGGGAAAAACCTGTCGGCGCCGTATCCGGCCGTGCTGGCCCTAGCAATGGGGCGTATTCAGTTGCTGATCCGCGTTTTGATCAATCCAGCAAGTGGAACGACGGGCAGGCATATGGAGTGCGTCAGTGGGACCAACCCAGCGGGACCATTGCAGGCCAACAGAACCCCGGACAAGGCGTCTACTCCGTTGCAGACCCGCGCGCCCGCGGTGAACGCCACGCTAATGTGTATCGCATAGTTCGCTGGGACCAGTCTGCCGGCACCGTTACCGCTGACTTTAAGGCAACAAGTGGTGGCGGCGTCGCCGATCCGCGCACAGGAAAGTCGAGTCATTCCGGGTTCGGTGTGACGAATTGGAGCGAGTCTGCCGGGACGGTGGCTGGCGAGTCCCTGCCGTCCAACGGATCCTTTGCCGTGGCCGACCCTAGACCAGGCTGGGACCGCCATGGCGGCAATCTGTCTGTCATGGATTGGGAACGGCCAGCGAACACGGTTATTGCCGGCGGCAAGGGTGTGCAAGGCGGCTGGATGTCAGTCGCTGACCCACGCACCGGCATGAGCCGCAGCAAAGGTGACAACTACCTCACGGCCGGTCATTACGGCGTTATTCCGTGGGAATCATCCAGTGGAGCAGTCAGCGCAGCAGCTGGACATGACAACGGTAGGTGGTCAGTCGCAGATCCTCGAATTGACGTCCTGCCGGCACTTGACCAAAAGACCGTCGCCATAATTCGCGCGATCGATGGCACCTGGCACCGGCCGTTCACCACGCTTGAGCTGGCAGCGCTGCAGTCTCTCATCGAACCCGAGGAGCATCTCATCCTCGATGGTATGAGCGACAGCGTCTGGCGCGAGCATATCGGCAATCTGGTGCCGCCAGATGCTGCAGAAGCCATTGCGGGCGTTATGGGCACGACGTTGCTTCTGGCATGGTCCGGTGAAACGTTTGTCCTGAGCCGTATGCCGGTTTGGGTCCGGGATGTTGCGGTCGCAATCTCTCTATCGAGAGAGCAGCAATGATCGCCGCATATCCATTGCAATGGCCAGCCGGGTGGCCGCGCACGCCGGCGCAGGCGCGCCAGAGCGCCCGATTTAATAAAAAGACGACGACCAGACACAAATGGAGCGATGGCAGCACGTCGACATTCCGTGGCAAGCAAGGCCTGAGCGTTGCCGATGGCGTTGAGCGAGTGCTGTCTGAACTGCAGCGGTTTGGCGTTGATCGCCAAGACATCGTCATTTCGACAAACGTTCGAACCCGTTTGGACGGCCTCCCCCGCTCTGGTGAAAGGGAGCCTGACGACACCGGCGCCGCGGCTTACTGGCAGACCCGTGCCGGCGAGCGCCGTGTCATGGCCATTGACCAGTACGAAACTGTTGCCGACAACCTGGCCGCCATTGCAGCGACCTTGGAAGCTATGCGCTCGATCGAGCGTCACGGCGGTGCGCAGATTCTTGACCGCGCATTTACAGGATTCGCCGCGCTGTCGGCACCAGGCACGGTCCGGACTTGGCGCGAAGTGTTCGGTTTCATCACCGATGCCGCAGTGTCGATGGACAGATTAAAGGCCGAATACCGCACGCTGGCGTCTTCTAGGCATCCGGACAAAGGTGGCTCCCATGAAGCAATGACCGAATTGAATATTGCTTATGAACAGGCAAAACAGGAGATCAAAGCATGATTGACTTTGACCCATCTGACTACGACGCGATGCCTCGCAAACGCCGCCTGAGCTGCCAGTGCGGCCCGGATCTGCCAGGCACTTGCCCAGGTGTGGAGAATTGCCCTCACTCTGGATATGGCGAAGATGAAGGCGATAACGAAACAACTGAAGGCGACCAGTAGAAATAGGTGATCGAGAATGAACGCTTCAATAAACGAGAATAAGAGCAGCCAACCTCTATTTAATGAACAGGCAGACTTGCGCGAGCAGTTCGAGGCTTGGCACGCAAAGAAATACATCAGCTCAGAAGAACTTGAGTGGGATGGTGATGGATATGCCGACTTTGACCACAACTGCGCATGGAAAGCGTACCAGGCCGCCGCCCTAGCGCGGGAATCCGCCCCTGTAGAGCAGGCTGAACTTGTAGCCGCACAACGTGCGCCACGAAAAACATACGAACAGCAATTGGCCGAACTGCCGACGCTTCCAATCACGCATTACAACGGATACGCCGATGGAAGTGAGCCGCTTTATACCGCAGAGCAAATGCATGATTACGCGCTTGCAGCTATCGAAGCTGCCCCATCAGTAGGAACAAAGCCGGAATTTACGGTTTCGGACATTCTCGACCTTGCCATGCATTCGAATCTCGGCGTTGTGCAGCAAGGCTTGTGGATTGCGTTTCAAGCGCATCGGGAATGGGTACTGAAGTTCGCACTCGCCCTACTCCGCCAATCGCAACCAGTACACAGTGATGCAAAGGATGCGGAACGGCCGGTTATCAGAGAAATCGCGGCAGAGCGAGAGCGGCAAGTTTCGGCAGAAGGCTGGAGCGAGACGCATGACGATGAGCACGGCGATGATTCACTGCTGATGGCTGCTATCTGCTACGCAATGCCAACGGAACTCCGTCAACCTGTGAAGCCGCAGCATGTCGTAGTTGGTCGAGTAAGCACCCCTTATGCAGTGCCAATTTGGTGGCCGGAATCGTGGTGCGCCACTTGGTGGAAGCCGAAAGATCGCCGCCGCGACTTAATTCGCTCCACTGCATTGATCGTTGCGGAAATAGAGCGCATCGACCGCGCTGCCATTGCTACCGCTACTCAAGGGAGCGGGACACCATGAGGGCTGAAACCAAATTGCTTATCGAAGCCAGGACTGCTGAGGACTTGGTTAGCGATGCCGAACTTGATTCCGCATGGGGAAATGCCAACTTCGGCGGCACCCCTAAGCGTGAAGTTATCCGGCTAGGTACATTGAAGTGCTTGGCGGGATGGCATCAAGGCCATACCAGCCAGACCATTTGCACCGAACTTGGTTTGATCAATACCAAGTACCAAGTCACGGCGAAAGGCAAAGCATATCTTTGGCTTTCGTGTGCGGCAGGCAGCAACTTTTAGGGGATCAGGCAAATGAATGAAACCACATTAGATGCGCTGAAGGATGTCGATCGTCTTTTTGAGATGGCAAACCAGACGCCGATGAAGACCAATGCCAAGGCGCTTATCAGCGTCTACGAACTGGACGCCATCGCAAGCAGATTGCGGCTTGCATTACAGGCTATCGCTTCCCATGCCACTGCACCGACACAAGAATGCCATGATTGCCGCGTCACTCCCGAAGGTAAGCATGAGGCGCATTGTCCTGAAACCGCAGCCCGCAATCTTGATGCTATTAACGATCCTGACGATGACACCGCGTTCTGCAAATGGCGTGAAGATCACAATATCGACTTGGGCGACAAGTGGGTAGCGTGGGCTGGATGGTGCGCTGGCCGTGCGTCGATGGTGGCGCCGTCAGCACAGCCAGTAGACTTGATCTTGCATTGCCCGAACTGCGGCTTGCAGCATGTGGATGAGCCTGACGAGCGTACGCCTGGCTGGCAGAATCCCGCGCACCGCTCGCACCTGTGCCACGGCTGCAAACACATCTGGCGACCGGCAGATGTAGCCACAAATGGTGTTCGGATCATCAACACCAAGGGCAAGAACGATTGCGAAGCTACGCTGCAAGCAGAGCCGGCATTGCCAAAGCTGCCGCAAAGCTTGTTGAATCTCATAGGCGAATATGGAATGGCGAGGACCGACGGCGTGAATCAACTGGAGATCCAGCATCGTTGGTTAAGCCTGATCGACGGGATTAAGGGATATGCACGGAATGTTGCTGCTACACCTGACTCCGCCGCACCAGCAGAGGGGAAAGTATGAAAGAACGCCCTATTCTTTTCAGCGCCCCGATGGTGCGCGCACTCCTCGACGGGACTAAAACACAGACTCGGCGGATCGTGAAGCCACAGCCAGTTCTTAACGGTCATTTTTGGGAGCTTTTTGGCGCCGGTTGGTCGGATCGCATAACGAGTGTTCCTGCAGTGCCAGGCCATTCGCTCGCTGCAAACTGCCCCTATGGCCAGCCAGGTGACCGGCTTTGGGTGCGCGAGACATGGATGCCGGATCCGGAAAACGACGGAACTTGGGCGTACACCCAATGGGCAGGGAGCAAACACTCGCCGTTGTCTGACATCCCTAAACGATTCCAGACGCCGGAGCACTGCATCCATCGTGCCAGTTGGACAGGAAGCGAAATGGTTTGGACGCCGTCTATCCACATGCCGCGATGGGCAAGCCGCATCCTCTTGGAGGTGACCCGCGTGCGCATCGAGCGATTAGAAGAATGTAGCGAGAAGGACGCACGCGCGGAAGGCATTCATCGATACGAGTATTTCTGGCGGGATTGTGAGCATCCCCTTCCCGACATTGCATATCAGGCCACGAAAGACAGCAAGATTCGCTACTCGAATCCGGTCGACGCCTACCGCGAACTTTGGGAACAGATCAACGGAGCCGGCAGTTGGGAAGCGAATCCATGGGTTTGGGTCGTAGAGTTCCGCCGCCTCGACTCAAGAAAGCCCTCCATTTGAATTCGCGTAGTAAAGGAACATTGAAATGAGTGAATTAAAAGCCTTCCATGCCCAAGGTGACGAATACGGAAAGATCATCTTCGCAAAGAGCCATGTGGAAGCTCGTCGTCTGGCGGCCGGAGAACTCGGGTGCGAGTTTCAAGAGATCGAAAGTTGCCGCCGGATTCCGTCACTGGATCAATATGCAGCCACAGGGAAAATCCCGGCCAAAGACCTTATTGAGGATCACGGATGGTGGTTTGAATGCGCCGGCTGCAGTACGCGTGTCGATTCCGACAATTTCGATTACGCGAACGAACAGCGGAGAGAGGCTGTGTATGTCGACGATGTCGTCTACTGCTGCCAAAGCTGCAAGGCCAGCGAAGACGCTCGGGTAGCTGAAATTATGCGCCTCGAAGACGAAGTCACAGCGACTGCCCTCGAAAAGTGGCCTGGAATAACCATCGTGCATGCAAATGGCCATGTAAATAGATTTCAGAATGCCTTTGTCGATTTCAGTTACCCGGGAGGTAAATATTCGGCCAGATGGAACCTGGGTGAAGAAACGGTCAGTGTTGTGGCAACTGAACTAGAAGCATGGAATGCGTTTGCGTCCCGCCTGAAGCGCGCCGCTTAGCAAGCAACAAGGAAATGAAATGAGTGACAGGTTAAGCGCCAATGAAATTGCCGACCTGGTTGGCTGCAAACCAAACCAGAGATGCCGTATGGCTGCCTGGTTAAGAAAGAACCATTGGAAGCATGAGATTGACGGCAATGGACTGCCGATCGTCGCCCGGGCTTATCGTGATCGTAAGCTCGGGATCTCCGAAGACAAAAATCAGAGCAAATATGCCGACGCGCCAAACCGCCAAGCCTTCGCGTAAAGAATCGACTGGCGTCGACCGACTGTACAAGTACGTCGGAAAGACGAAGGTCTCCTTCTATTACCAATATCCAAACGGGACCAGCGAGACACTGGCCAGCGCCAAACTAGGCGATCGGCAAGCGATTATGGAGGCCGAGCGCACGGCGAAGCGCAAGGCCCTCGACATCCAGCAGGGCGTCATTGTTGCCGGATCCGTCGCCGACATGATTGATCGGTTCAAAACCGACATTGCACCGACCCACTACCGGGACCAGACCAAGGATGGCTTAGCCGTGCGCGAAAGTGCGTATCGCAACCTGACGTCCTTTTTCGGGAAGATGTCGCCAATGAACCTGAAGACGGTACATGGCTATCAGTACCTGGATGACCGGGCCAAGGCCGGCGCGCCTATCAAAGCCAATAAAGAGCTATCACTACTGTCGACCATCTGCCGATACGCGATTAGGTGGGGCGTTATGGAATCAAATCCATTCACGGAAATGATGCAGAACAAAGGAGACCGTGTCGTGCGTGCGGTATCGCGCCGGCAGATCGTCCAGTTCTATCTTTGGTCTCTCCGCCAGACTGCGACTATCCGCAATCTAGGATGCGCCGCGATGTTCACCTATTTGACAGGATTTCGAGCTGCCGAGGTGCGGCCGTTCCGAATTGCGGGGCTGACCCCTGATGGGGTCCGCGTGGTGAGCGCTAAGCGCAAGAAAGGCGAAGCGGAAATTGTTAAGCATCGGGACTGGTCCACCAGGCTGCGGGTTGTCGTCACTCGAGCAAAACAAACCTACAAGACAGAACGGATGTACCTGTTCGGCAACGCATCCGGTGGCCCGTACACTAGGAGCGGCTGGGGATCGGTCTGGCAGGACGCGATGTTCGAATGGATAGCATCTTTCGACAGCGTGGCTGCGGTGGCCTGGTCTGAATTGAAGGATTGGGAAGCGAAGCGCCGGGACGGGAAGGTCAATGGGAAATACGTCTCTACCTTCAAACTAGTAGAACATCCTGAGTATTTTTCGCTCTTAGACGTACGGCCGGCCGCCATCACAACGAAGATCGAAAAGCGCTCTGCGGATGCGTATGACTTTGCGGCACACGCAAACCCAACGACAACGCACAAACATTACGACAGGCGCAAAATAAAACGCGCCAGTGCGACAGAGTAGTAGCAGCGCTATTTTGATAGACCTGAATACAGAAGTATTGCCTGCGTTACAACCCCTGCGACAACTTCTGTAGTAAGGCCACCTAGGTGTTGCGCAGCCTTTATTTGAAGATCACCGAGCCAGTGCTTGACGCGAGCACCTAAACCTTTGCTTGATCCTGTGGATTCCTGTTCATCGGAATCGATCGCTGCGGATAGAGCCTGTAAATCTTCATCCTCTACACCCGCGCCCTTAAGAGATTTGAGAAGTGCACTTTTGTCACCGGGCGATATATGGAGATTTGCTGATTGTGTGACGTGGTTACTACCCGCAGCGAAATTCTGAACCGTACCGTGAATATGTGTCGTAATAATATGGCTCATTGCGGATTGACTTATGTTTAGATTTGTCGATGGGACATCACCGGCATTAGGGTCAGCAACTTCCAGATCCAGCGCCATAGACAAAATACGGGTCTTTACGGTATCAATTGCGCCAGCAATAAATGATGGATTGAGTTCTCTCCATGCTCTTACGCACTGCAGCTCAGAAACTTTCTGGGCATATTGTAGCGCTACGACCGGCCAAGGCAGCTGTAGTTTATTGTTGTTTTCCTTGCTACGGGCAAGCATGTCGATCAATTGGTTAATGGGCTGTTGCAAGATGGCATGTCTGAATCTCTCTTGATACTCTTCAGGAAGTACAAAAACAGGAACTTCAAGCGTTGCCTGTCCAACGAATCGATCGAAGAAATACCCGTACGACATTACGGTGGTGCGTCGGTATTCAGGCACTGATTCGGTATCTGGATAACCATTTAGCTCGTGACTAACCCAAGCTCGCAATTCATCATTTCGAAGTCTGGCGCCAAGCGCAAGAGTTTTCCGAAGGAGAGACGGTACATCGCACTCCGCACGTGTGGCTTCAGAAATAATTTCTTGTAGCAGCGCCATTCAATAATCCCCAATCCTGTAAAAATCGATCAGCAAAAGCGACCTGGTAGAAGCCGATACCACTTAGGCACCAATTTTAGTGACTTTGAAAGATGCTCATCTCGTGGCGGACAACTTCTGAGGTTTTTCTTTTGATACGGGTCTATCCATAAGCTCCTGCCCTTTTTTCTGTGCTGCTATGAGGGCCTGCAAGTCTTGATGAACCTGTTGAAGCTGCTCTTCTGTCTTTTTACCGCCTTCGCGTGCTTCTTTGAGTGTAATCCACGAAAGATAAGCAGAAACTAACAAACTGGCGGCGGCGATAAACGTTGCAATGAAAGTCGCGCGTCCAGATTTCTTGTTATTTACAACATAGTCTGTCTGCAGTGTGACGGCCGTGTCGTTTAGCGATTTAATAATTTGGGCGCTCTCGATTAGCAACGTCCGTGTTTCCCTGTGGTGCTCCAAAATCTCTTCGAGAGTGCCATTTGTTTGAGCGAAAGCACTACGAGGGGCGGCCGGCAGGTCACGGATTTTGACCGATCCATGCGCGGTTGAACGCATACCGTCAATAGTGCGTCCAAGGTTCTCAGAAACAGCCTCGTTGATCTTTAACGCTGCCAAACTCGACGCGGGGAGGACTTGCCCAAGGAATCGGCTCGCCATACCTTTAAAGTGCGTCTCCTTGTCTTTCCCGTAATGACGATATGCATTTACAAGAAAGTCCATGTTCGACTCATTAGGCTTCTTCTCGAGCTTCCCAAGAGTTTGGGACTTGAGCATGTAGCGACGGTGCTCGACAAATTTTTTGCAAAATGTGTCCAGTTCTTCCCAGGTCACGGAACCAACTTCCTCTTCGGTGAGAGCGTCACCCTTAGCATGTTTATCAAGCTTCTCGTCGCCAGTTCGCTTCCGTGCAGAGAAGGAAAACAGTTTCGAAGCGAATGAAAAGCTATCTAAATCGTTGCGGCGCAGTTCTTCATCAATCTCTTTTTGCTGCTCCTTGTCAGGCGTGGTGCAGCGAAGTTTTCCAAGACTTTGAGTATCAAGGTCGAAATTCTGAAGGGCAGCGAGTTCTCTAATGTCCATATGAGCCAAAAGCGACTGGTTTTTCCGAGGAAATTTTATCCCGGCATGGGTGGCCGTTGGAGATCGTTGCACACTTGAAAACCGGCTTGTGCAAGAGACGAAACGTACGGTATACGAAGGTTCAGAGATCTATGAAGATCTCACTTAACGCGTTACGCTCATTGGAAAATCGGCGACTGCGTTGGAAAATGTGGATAACTTACTTATCCACAGGCAGCAAGTGCCTGATTTGGAAGGGGAAATGGGGTGGCTGACGGGACTCGAACCCGCGACAACAGGAATCACAATCCTGGACTCTACCAACTGAGCTACAGCCACCAATGGAACTGCTTGCTTGAAGTGACATCAAGCAAGCCCGCCATTATACAAACTTCACTTCAAACTGGCAAATCCAATTGCGCCTCTTCCATCATTGCGCAAACTAACGGCCTTTCCGGCGCAGAACCGCGCGCGCTTCGCCGCGTCTAATGTTGATAAATTGTCTTTCCGGAGATGCCATGATTACCAGAATACTTGCAGTCGCTCTTGCCATGATCCTGGCCGGATGCGCCACCGCGCCGAACGGCGACAACCCGAGTCAGGGCGCCAACAGCGTCTACAACGATCCGACCTATCCCGGCGCCGGCGCCCGTATCGGCATAGGCGGCGGCACGTGGGGCGGTCGTAGTGGTGGTGGCATCGGTATTGGCCTGGGCTGGTGAACGCCATGACACGCCTGTTGCTGCCACTGGCCCTTCTTGTCACACTCAGCGCTTGCATGATCACCCGCGACGGTGCCCAGGTCAGCCAGCCACCGCCTGCGGTCCAGGGCTCCAATGATGTACAGGGTAATCCCCTGTCTACACCGGGAGCTGGCATGGGCGTCGGTTCCGGGAACCCCGCGGGGCCCGGCCCGAGCGGTCTTGGCGGCTCATCCAGGAAGTAAATTTCCGACCCCTTGCCTAGCGTTCCGGCTCGGTTGACGGGTAGATCGTACAGGTTGCCGCTAAGGCGCCGGGACGAATCATGCCCGAACGCATGCGACTGCCGTTCCCACAGGAAGTGCGGCGGCATCCCGGCGACAAACAGTGCCGGCAAGGCGGGCACTTATCACTTTCGCCATAGTCACACAAGTTCAGCTAAAGGCAACACGCCGGGCAAACTTGAAGAGGCAGGAGTACGACTATGGGAAATACACTGGTACGCGTTTACGATCATTTAGCCGAAGCAGAACAGGTACGTCAGCAACTATTGGGCAAAGGTTTTCCGGAATCCAGCGTTCATCTCAGCGCTACAGGAGATGAGGCGGGCGCCGTACAAGGCAACTTTGTTGTTGACCGGAAGGAAGACATGAATCCGGACAGCATGAGTTTTCTGGATAGGTTGCATGGCACCGATTCCGATGGAGGAGATAACATCAGCCGCCGGCCGGATACCAGCGCGCCGCAGGAAGCAGTCTACCGAGGCAACATCGTCCTGACCGTCGATGCTGAAACCGACGAGCAGGAAAACCAGGCAACCACCATTCTGAACCGCTCCGGCGCCGTGGACGTCGATGAACTGGTCTACCGCAGGAACCGCGAAGGCTGACTATGGCTTGCTGCGGCTCACCGTAACTGGCTCGGCGCTTATCGAAGGGTAAGCGATACGCTTTACCAGCCTGTTGCCTTACTCCATGTCTGCAAGGAGTGGCCATCGATGACGTGATAGGCATCGTAAGGCGCGACCGTCATGCATGCATGGTTTGGCAATACACGAAGGCGCGCGCCGACAGGAAATCGTTCAAAGTCCGGTACGCCGTTGACGCTTTTGACAAAGCCATGTTCCTGGTGCGCATCGGCGACATACATACCAGGAAGAGGACGACCGTCCAGGTCGCAGACAAGGCCATAGCCGACATGGTCATGAAACTCGCTGGCGCTCACGTCCTTGGAAAGCGCCAAGGCGCCGGCATCGATCAGCAAATGCCCTGCCTCGCGATGATGACCGATCACGGTTGCCAGCACACTCACCGCGATATCGTCGATGTCGCAGACACCCAGTGCGGCCTGTGCCAAATCAAAGAATACGTACACGCCGGGTCGGATTTCAGTGACGCCGTCTAGCGGGATGTCGGTCAGTGCCGTCGGTGTAGAACCAATGCTTACAGTAGGGCAGTCATGGCCAGCCGCGCGCAAGCGTTGCGCGGCCAGAACCGCAGCGTCGCGTTCAGCGATAGCGATCGCGGTCCTCGAGGCTGTATCGTTGGCATGATAAGAATGTCCGGCATGCGTAAGCACACCATCAAGCACCAGGTTGGGAGCGGATGCAATATGCTCGGCAATGGCGAGCAACTGTTCGCCTTGCGGTGAGACGCCGGCACGATGTCCGCCGCAATCGATCTCGATCAGCACCGGCATCTTATACCGCGAAGGCCGCTCGGCGAGCGCCGTAACGGCTTCCACAGAATCAAGCACGATACGAATCCGGGCACCCTGCCCGACCAGGCTTTCTATACGCTCCATCTTTCCCGGAACGATACCGACCGCGTAAGTCAGGTCGCGGTAACCGGCATCAAAGAAATACTGCAACTCCGCCAGCGTGGACACGGTAATCCCGCCACCCTGGCCTGCGGTTGCCAGCGCGGCGACTTCCGCGCATTTGGCGGTCTTGAGATGCGGCCGCAACTGCACCCCTGCCTGGCGTGCACGCGCGTTCATCCGTGTACAGTTGGCTTGCAAACGTTGCTTGTCCAGCAGCACCGCAGGCGTCGAAAGTCCGGAAAGTAACTGAGGAAGGTCCATGGATAGGCTCGTTGAACAAAGAAGGATGACACCTGCATCACAAGCACATGGCAAGTACATTGCAGGCACCTTGCATGGCGATGCTAGCATGACTTCGCTGCATCCGCGGCACGGCATCGCACTACAACGCTGTGCTACGCTATGCCCCTTCCCCGATGCCTGAAAATGCCTCCGCTTTTTGCATGAATATCAAAAAATCCATCTATGATCGCGGCCTCGGCGCCTATCTGGCGCTAGCGTTTTCTCTCATGACGGTCGTCCTCACCCTGATACTGGTGGAAGTGATCGGCGTATTCGCTACCCAGCAAGTGAAGTCGAATATAGGAAACGGGCTGGCGGAACTGGCATTGCAGACTTCGGACAAGCTGGACCGTGGCATGTACGAACGTTTCCGCGAAGTGCGCCTGATGTCGCTGCGCAGCGACCTGACATCAAGTCAGGTGGACGTAGCCGAGAAACGCCAGGTACTCGATGAACGGCAGCAAACCTACGGCTACTATGCATGGATCGGGCTCACCGATATCAACGGGAAGGTGCTTGTATCGACCCGGAAGATGCTGGAAGGCGCGGATGTATCGCAACGGCCATGGTTTCGCAATGCGCTGCAAGGCAAGAACGTCGGCGATGTGCATGAAGCCGTCCTGCTGGCCAAGCTGCTTCCCGACACAAACAATGAACCGAAGCGCTTTGTCGACGTGGCCTTTCCCTATGCCAACAGGGATGGCCAACCGCTCGGCGTGCTCGGCGTGCATCTTTCCTGGCAATGGGCACGCGAAGTCGAACAATCCATCATGCAGCCGCTTGCCACGCGCCGCCAGGTGGAAGCCCTCATCGTCAATGATAGCGGCACGATCTTACTCGGGCCGACGAGCTTGCGTGATACGCAGATCAGCATGGAGCCGTATGGGATAGCGAGCGATCTGAGCAGTGGTTTCCGGGTATTGAAATGGAGTGATGGTCGTGAATACCTGGTAGGGTTTAGCAAGAGTCAAGGCTACGCTGATTATCCGGGTCTCGGGTGGACTGTACTGGTCCGGCAAAACATTGATGATGCGTACGCGCCGGTCAAGCGCATACAGCGCAGGGTGCTGTGGAGCGGTATCGCACTGGCGTTACTGTTTTCACTCCTCGGCTGGGTAGTGGCGCGCCGTATCGCCCAACCGATGCGCGCGCTGGCGGATTCCGCGCAAAAGGTGCAGCTGCGCGAAGCTACCGAAATAGCAGTGCTTGATGCGAGCTATTCCGAAGTGCATCAGTTGACGGCCTCGCTGAATGCACTGGTCGACAATCTGCTGCACAAGGAAGCGGCGCTGAAGGAACTGAATCAGTCACTGGAACAGCGTGTCCAGCAGCGCACGCGGGAACTTGAAGACGCGCTCGCCAGCGTGCGGGCCAACGAGGCGCGTATACGCACCATCATCGAAACGGCGCAGGATGCCTTTGTCGGTGTTGACCTGAATGGCAGTATCACCGACTGGAACTCCCGGGCAGAACAGATGTTCGGCTGGACGAGCAAAGAAGCGATTGGCCGTCCCCTGATACAACTGGTGGTACCGGAACGTTTTCGAAACAGCTATGCCGGCGCGATGAATATTTTCCATCGCACCGGCGAAATCAATCTGCTCAACCAGCGGCTTGAACGGCTCGTGGTCAATCGCGATGGCAAGGAATTTCCGGTCGAGGTGACGATCGGTCTGGCAGGCGAAAAGGACACCGCTTTCTTCAGCGCCTTCCTGCATGACATTTCCGAGCGCAAGAAGGTCGAGCAAATGAAAAATGAGTTCATCTCGACCGTATCCCATGAATTGCGCACGCCACTGACGGCGATCCGGGCATCGCTGTCCATGCTGGTCGACGGCATGGCGGGCGAGTTACCGGCTGATGTGCAGGGTTTGCTCGACATTTCCTACAAGAGCTGCGAGCGCCTGGTACGCCTGGTCAATGACGTGCTCGACATTGAAAAGATCGAGTCGGGAAACATGGAATTCCATATCCGCAAGCAGCCCTTGCTGCCAGTGGTGCGACACGCCATGGAAACCATCGATGCCTATGCCAGGCAATATCGCGTGAATGTGCAACTCGATGCAGATATCGAGATGGACGTGCCGGTCGACCACGACAGAATGATCCAGGTCCTGCACAACTTGTTATCCAACGCCATCAAGTTCTCGCCGCCGGAAGCAACCGTGCAATTACTGATCAGGCAGATGAATGACCGTGTTCGGCTGTCCGTCATCGACCATGGTGCCGGCATTCCTGCCAAGTTCCGCAATCGCATCTTCCAGAAATTCGCACAGGCGGATTCGACCGATTCACGTCAGAAAGGCGGCACGGGGCTGGGACTCAGCATATGCAAGAGCATCGTCGAAGAGCATGGCGGGACGATCAGTTTCGAGAGCGAAGCGGGACAAGGAACCGTGTTCCATGTCGACCTGCCGATGGCGGTATAAGAAAAAGCATGCGCATGCCGGGTCGCTCGTTTACCGACTGCTTTCCGGCCCACCCCGGATCGTTCGGCGCGATCGCGCCGCTATTTCAGTTCATGCAGTGCCATGCCGGCAAATCCGGACCACGCCGAGAAATCACTTTCCAGCGTGGGCAGCAGATCCAGCATGCGGTCCGGATTACGATGAAACGTCGTCGCCGACCCGTCAATCACGCTACTCGATAGGAACCGAAACCCTCTCCCCGCCGGCAACGACTGCGGCTGCTTGAACAACACCAGGACCGGCGTCTGTTTCATCAGCTCCGTCTCTCCTAGTTGCAGCAGCCACAACTCCCCTGTGGACGATTTGCCATAACGGCGCTGCACTTCAGCTTCGATCGGCCCGGCTTCCAGCGCAATCCGTACCCGCTTGCCATACTTCGATGCCCAATCAAGGAAGGGTATGCCAAAGCGCAGTATCTGACGTTCATCGGTCCGGTAATCCATTACCGTCAGACCGGCGGCAAATGGTGCAACACCAGCCAGCAATTCGCTCTTGTCGGCCCACCAGAACGGCACAACGAACTCCAGCGGCATTCCCGATGCGACCTTGTTCAGTGTGCGGGCAAGTTCAAGGTAGCGACGATCCAGTTCGGCTGCAGCGGTCTCATAGCCGTCGATCAGGTAATGTTCGACATCGAGCTGCATGCCACGTAAGCGGGCGTCAGCGGCTACCGCATTGTTGTAGGAGACATAAGCACGCACACGTGCGGCCGCCGCAGGATGCTCTGACGGCAATACCATGCGCGGATCACCGTCGACGCTCCACACCTCGACACCTTCACGTCCCGCTGCCTGTGTGAAACTGGCCAGCCGCACCGGATCGGTTACCGCACCATTCGTTACCGGCACGGAAATGAAAAGTGTCTTGATCCCATGCGTGCGGGCATGCGTCAGCACAGCTTCGCTGCGCTGCTGCCAGTCAGCCGGCTTCCAGACCCAGGTCGAACGCCCCGTTGCCACCGTCGGCCCCGCGCGCGGGATCAGTTGCATGACATCGATCTCCAGTTCGGCCTTGTCGCGAGGGCAGGCAATGGAAAACGATTGCCATTTCTCCCGTTCAAATCCAGAGTCCGGCACGGCAAAACCTGATGACTGCCGCGACGGTGTGGCATTGAACTGCCCCAGCGTGGTTGCCGTACCCTTCGCCGCGGCATGGGCGTCCTGCACCTGCACTTCATAACGGCCAGTGCCTTTTGCTGACACCAGCAGTTCCGCACGCGCCCGGCTCATTGTCCAGGGTGCACTGAGAATGACGCCGGCGGGCTTGTTTCCGGCACGGCAATCCAGGTACAAGCGACCGTTGGCCTTGCGCGCCTGTATGCGCTCCTCGACACCGAAGGTGCGCACGCTCATTCCGGCGAGCAGGTTCTCACGCAGGGGCATGAGAGTGAGTCCGGGCTTCGCTGGCGCAGCGGTACCGCTGACGCTGCTGATCGTGAAACGCCCTTCCCGTTCCGGGCCCTGCAACAACACGGTGTCGCCGAGGCCGGAAGCCATGTCGGACGATATCGGCCGTACCGCGACAATCTCTTCGATGCCGACCGGGAGGGTCACGCTACGGCAACCGGGCGCAGCCGAGGCAGTCACGGACAAGTGCATGACCTTGCCGTCCGGCAGGCGCACCGTATTGGCATGCGCGTTCTGCGTCGCCTGCGCATCGGCGGGGCAAAGCTGAAGAACGGCTGCTTCAGAACTGCTCATAAGCGACAATCCAGGCAGCGTGGCAAGCAGAACCAGGACAAGACGGATCAGGCGCATGGGTTACAGCCATCCTGTGCAGCATCGCTCACTTCCTTTGCCAGGATCCCTTGCGCGTCATCGCGCCCCAGCTTGCTTCTTTTTGACGGGCCCAGCGCCATAATCCGACCAATCGCCAGTAACTGTTCAACTGGCGATACCCGAAGTTTTCGAGAATCACGATCAATCCCAGCCATGCAAGATGACGTCCTTTCGGATAGATATGAAACGACAGTTCTTCCAGCAGTATTCCCGACGCGGACAACAGGATGCCCAGTCCAATAGCGACAAACAGGAATACTGCCGCGGCTTCCCACGACACCCAGCCAAACACATAGGCAAGCGCCATGAAGATGTACCCGCCCAGTTCCATCAACGGCCCCAGCCATTCGAACAGCACCATGAAGGGAAACGCAATCCAGCCCGGCGTGCCGCCGTTGCGGTTGAACATGAGACCCCAGTTCGCGGACAGGCTCTCGGACAATCCGCGCTGCCAGCGTATGCGCTGGTTTTTCAGCGTCTGAAAATCCTCGGGCGCTTCAGTCCAGCAAACCGGGTCAGGCACGAATTCGATTCGATAACGCTGCTTGCGTTCACGCAGGATGCGGTGCATCCGCACGACAAGTTCCATGTCTTCCCCGATGGTCTTGGGCTTGTAGCCGCCGGCCATGATCACCGTATCCTTGCGGAACACGCCAAAGGCACCGGAAATGATCAGCATGCCATTGATGGTCGACCAGCCAAGCCGCCCGAACAGAAAGGCGCGCAGGTATTCAACCACCTGAAACAGCGCCCAGATATTATTGGGCAAGCCAACACCGGTGAGGAAGCCGCCCTTGACATCGCAGCCATTGGCGACGCGTACGGTGCCGCCGGTTGCCACCATATCGGGATCGTGGAGAAACGGTTTGACGACGCGCTGCAGGCTGTCGCGTTGCAGGATGGAGTCGGCATCCACACCGCAGAAAAGCGGATAGCGGGATGCATTGATGCCGGCATTGAGCGAATCGGCCTTGCCGCCGTTGACCTTGTCGATCACGCGCAGGTTGGGATAACGCCTGGAACGATAGATCCCGTTGATCGGCTTGGTCTCGATCTGCACACGATAGGCTTCCGGGAAAGGCAACAGCGAAAATTCCTCCTTCAGCACCTCCAACGTCCCGTCTTTGGAGCCGTCGTTGATGACGATGATTTCCAGTTCGGAATATTGAAGCTGCAACATCGAGCGGACCGACGCGGCGATGGTCGCCTCCTCGTTGTATGCAGGCACCAGCAGGCTGATCGGCGGTTCCAGTCCGGAATAGACCTGCGGCAAATTGTCGAGGATCTTTTCCTGCCCCTTGCGGCGCAAGGTCAGGATGGACATCAGGTTAAGCAGGAGATAACCGCAGTTCAGCAGGATGAAATAACAGATCACGAACCAGGTGATGAACGAGACAACGAGCTGGTGAGTGGTCATGCCGGCTCCTTTTCCGCAATGACCTGGGCCAGCATGTCGGCGGCGTAGCGGTCGGTGATGGAAGCCCGTAGGGAGTCGATTTCCGCAGACCGCAGAAAAGGCAATGCAACCAGGGCCTGGGCGGCACGGTAGCGCACCCACCATTGTGTATCGCCAAGCATGCCCATCAGCACGTCGATATCGGCGCGCTCGCCGATGCGGCCCAAGGCCTTGGCGACTTGCACACGCACCCGCCAGTCGTCATGTCCAGCGTAGATACGGATGTCCGGGAGCACGGCAGGTGTGAACGCTATGCGCAAGGCCGAAACCAATACATCCACCGAAGGATGACGGAGCATGGCTGCCAGCATCGCCGGCGGCAATTCGATACGTAGCGCTTCAGCCACATGCAAGGCACGCGGCAGACGCTCGGCGGGCAGGCCGGCAATATTGGTGACCAGGATATCGGCGCAGGCATCGCGTGCCCCCTCAAGTATCGCGACCACCTGCGACAGCGCCCAGTCGTTGCGCTCAATAAAAGCGCGCGTCATGGATTCAGCTGCTGTACGCGGGTCGACCTGCACCATCGCCCACAAGGCATGCAGTGATGTCGTACTGTCCCTTGCCGAGGCCTGGCGCAACAACTGCGGCCAGGCCGTCTTGTCGCGCAAGTGCCCGAGCGCCAGGATGGCGAGCAGGCGTTCGGCACGGTTGCGGCTGTTGACGAGATCGCGGGCGAGGCTGTCGCATTGCAGGCGGTAGCCCACCTCATTGAGCGCCTCGCTGGCCTGTCCGCGCACCGACTGATGCAGGTGAACCCAGTATTTGAAAAACATCAGGCGTTCGCTCTTGCGCAAGCGCGGCAGCGTGCCGGGCATGTCACCGACAACTGCGGCGTTCAGGATCGGACGCCATTTTGCAATCGTGGCTTGCTCGCGTCGCTCCCGCCTGCGCAGGGCCATGCGTAGATTGACGACTTCGCCGGCCAGGAGCAGCGTCAGTGCCAGTGCACCAAGCCCGGTCCAGAACGCGACGATCAATATCGGATCAGAAAGCGTATTGAACACCGAGCGTCATTCCGTTGCGAACGTAGAAATCCCCCTGTCGGGTGGAGCCGATGCCGTAATTGAGCGCCCATTCGCGGTTCAGCCAGTGCCGTCCCACGACGGCAGCGGAACGCAGATCGGTCAGCGTCACAGCATTGCCGATATTGGCTGCTTCCTTGCCGCCGGCGAGGATCACGCCGATTGTATTTTTATCGCCATAGTAATAGCTGGCTCGCACTTCGGCACTGTTGGCGTTGGTACCGAAAGCATGCGCGGGTCGCCAAGCAACTGCCCAGCTGAAGTTGGAAAAATAATGTTCCAGCATCAGCAGCGCCTGGTTGACGCGCACCGTATCGTAGCGGGTAGTCTTGACACCGCCGTGCACCAGCCATGCGGGGGCAAATTCGTATTGCAGTGTGGTGCCAAATGCGTTGCGTGCCAGCACTCGATGGGTGGAACTCGCGTTGGCCTCCAGCGAACCGGTCAGTTCCCTGGACAAAGGGGCGACATACAAGGCGCTGAGCTGCCGGTCCCGCAGGTCGAAACGCTCGGTGCGGGCGACTGCCAGCTCGAATGCGTGGCGCGGTGCCAGCGTATAGTTTAGTCGGACCCCGGTCTCGTTCCAGCCGGGAGAGCCATTATTGAGATGTTCATGATTGAACAGCATGCCGGCGGTTCCGGATGGAGCTGGGCCAGCGGCCGATGCCGCGGACATCACGGATGCCGCACTCACCATGCCGATGCACAGTGAGAGAACGACAAGGCGCGTCATTTATTATCTTTCAGGAAACGCCGGATACGCGCCAGCAGTTCATTTGGCTGGAAAGGCTTGACGATATAGTCGTTGGCGCCGGCATCCAGCGCACGCACGATATCCTGCTCCATGGTCTTGGCAGTCAGCATCAGGATGGGAAGCGTTTCCCAGCCAGGCTGTGCCCGGGTGATGCGTACCAGTTCAAAGCCGTCGATGTAGGGCAGCATGACGTCGAACAGCGCCATGCGGGGAGGAATACCGCCGCCCTCGATTGCAGTGCGGGCAGCCAGCCCGTCGGTGAATAAATTAACCTGATAGCCCTGGCGTTCGAGCATGAACTTGAGAACCTGGCCGATATGCTCGTCGTCTTCGACGACAAGGACGGTGCTGGATGCCTGATCTGTTGACATAGGGAAGCTAATAACGCAAACCGTGCCATCTTACCGAAGAATGCCTCGGCACGGCTTGCGTAGATCGGACTATGGACGATCAAATAACGAGCAGACAGGTGCAAGCAAGCTTGAAACGTGATCCACACCTGGTTTCGAAGGAGGTTTTATTAGCCGCGCTTGATTAGCCGTGCCTTGACTTTTACGCAACGGACAGCGGACCGGCAGTTCACTTCTTTTCTTCCTCGGCTTCCTTCTCTTCATCGATCGCGAGATTGAAGCCGGAAGCTTCTTCCCGCTGACCGCGCGTGGCGCGCAGCTTGATCTGCAGGCGCAGCTCGTTGGCCGAATCAGCATTGCGAATCGCCTCGTCGTAACCGATGTGGCCGGCGTTGTACAGATCGAACAGCGCCTGATCAAAGGTGCACATGCCGAGTTCGCGCGACTTGCCCATGATTTCCTTGATACCCTGGAACTGCCCTTTCAGGATCTGCTCTGCAATGGTCGGCGTGTTGAGCAGTATCTCGATGGCGGCCCGGCGGCCCTTGCCGTCCTCGGTACGCACCAGACGCTGCGAAATGATCGCGCGCAGGTTTGACGACAAGTCCCCAAGCAGCTGGTTGCGCCGTTCTTCCGGGAAGAAGTTGATGATGCGGTCAATGGTCTGGTTGGCATTGTTTGCATGCAGGGTACCGAGGCAAAGGTGCCCCGTTTCCGCAAAGGCGATGGCATGTTCCATCGTTTCGGTGTCACGAATTTCGCCGATCAGAATCACATCTGGCGCCTGCCGCAAGGTATTTTTCAAGGCATGGTGCCAGGACAGCGTGTCGACGCCGACTTCGCGATGCGTGATCAGGCAGGATTTGTTTTTATGGACGTACTCGACCGGGTCCTCGACCGTAATGATATGGCCGGAAGAGCTGGCATTGCGATGATCGATCATCGCCGCCAGCGTGGTTGATTTGCCGGAACCGGTACCGCCCACGACCAGCACCAGCCCGCGCTTGGTCATGATCACATCCTTCAAGACTTCGGGCAGCTGCAGCTTTTCAAAGTTGGGGATCTCGGCGGCGATCGTGCGAATCACCATGCCTGTCTGTTGCTGCTGCACGAAGACATTGACCCGGAAGCGGCAGACATTTGGCAGGGAAATCGCGAAGTTACATTCCAGCTCGGTCTCGAATTCATTGCGCTGTTTATCATTCATCAGACTTAGCGCAAGCTTCTTTGTAATATCACCGGTAAGCTTTTGCTGGCTCAGCGGTTTCATGGCGCCCTGATGCTTCATGCTCGGTGGGAAGTCTGCGGAAATGAACAGATCCGAGCCTCCCTGCTGATGCATTACCTTGAGCAGTTGATGCATGTAGTTACGCGCTTCGTCAGGGCCGAAGGTAGACATAAGTGCAGCCTTTCAATGCGGTGTGATTATCTGATTCAACAATTATGTTTCCTGGTGGCCATACTCGCAAGGAGTTTGTCCCGCGTTCTGTCCGACCGCGAGGCAACAAAGTCACATGCATAGGGCAACAGGTTGCAAGAATTACATGGCTTATGTACAAAAATAATGGTGCCATTTTTACATTCCGGTCGTTCAGAAAGGCAAAGCATGTTCTTTTTTCCGGTTTGCCCGGTGATCGCTGTGTTTGCTCAAATGTCCACACCATGGCACACCGTTTGCTGAGTCAAGCGGTGGACATCAAGGCGCCGGAGGCCGATGCTGTCTGCACCGTTGTAACGAATGATCACCGGGCTTGTGTCCTACAAGCTTCGGTATCGACGGTGCAGCCGGAATCGCAAGCTTGTGTCTCTCGTTTTTGTTGCGTTCCCCGCAGACATCCCCTGCGGGCCTGGCACGGTGACTGAGTTTTCTTTCATCGTCTTTCAAATCTGGTCAAACCTCGTCAAGGAGCGATTCATGGAAACTAATCCCACTACTTCAACAACCGGCAACGGTAGCGACAAGGCGTCGGCAACGATGCAATCAATGAAGGGCTCGATGAATGAAATCAAGGGCACTACCCAAAAATCGGCTGCATCGCTGCGCAGCGATCTTTCTAACCTAAAAAGCGATCTGGACTCCCTGGTCAACCGTTCAGCCAGCCTTTCCGATGATGAACTGACACAGGCCCATGCACAACTGATGGCGAAATTCAGCTCGGTACGTTACGCCGCCAAGGGCATCGCCAACCAGGCAAGCCAGCAACTCAATCGCGGTATGGAAACCACCACCGAATATGTAAAGGACAAACCGATGCAGTCAGTAGCCGTTGCCGTAGGCACCGGCCTGCTGCTCGGTCTACTGTTCAAACGTCGCTGATCGGTACCGCCGCGCTCCCTGGTTAGCCACAGCGCGGCCATTCATATCGCCGATGATTCTGGAGCCTACAGCCGCGCTTCGGAATCACTGGTATCCGATCGATTTTTGCGACCACCTGAAAGGACGACCGCGATGTTTGCAGCCCTTCAAAAATCCAAACAGCTTTACCTGATCACGCTTGATCGCATCGGGGATTACATGGACCTGTTGCGGGTGGAAATGAAGATCCGCGAACAGCAGCTTGCAATCCGCATCGCGGGCTTTACCGTCGCCCTGTTGTTTGCGCTGCTGGCAACCGTCTTCCTCGGACTGGCCATCATCATCAGCTTCTGGGACAGCGACTATCGCGCGTTGGCGGCCTGGTTCGTCGTCCTCCTGTATGGCGGCATCGCCGGCGCTGCAGTGGCGGTTTGCATGAAACAGTTCAAGTCACCATCATCGCTGACCAGCACCATCCGTGGTGAGTTGCAGCGTGATATCGATGTCATCAAGGGGAGCATATGAGCATACAGTCACTTGAAGCGGAAAGACAGGCAATCCTCGAGCGGATGCGCATGCGGCGCGAGAACTATCGCCGCATGCTGACTGATGGCGATGAGCTTGGCCAAATACCCGTCGGCCAGGCCATCCAGGTCGATCATAGCTTTGCACATAGCTACACGCCCGCATTGCGTCCCGTGGCGGCGCATCAAACGGTGCCTGATGTTTTTCCACGCAGCACTGTTGTACGTACACTGATGCAACATCCGATGTACATTGCCCTCGGGGTCGCGGTCATTCTTGCGATTGGCCCGAAACGCATCATGCGCACGGCCGTGACCGGTGCCACCGCCATGGCAACTTTGACCGCGCGCAACGAATCGAACGCAGACCTTGTTGGTCGACTCATAACAATGGCAGGGGCGTACTTGCAAGGCCATAGCAATTCCCAGTCGCAGTAGTGTTGCAGGGGAGCATGCTGAACGGGTTGAGCATGATCATTGCAGCGTTTTAGAAAACCCGTCTTTTTATTAACCTGAAAGGAAAAAATCATGAAAAAAATTATCTCCGTACTGAGCATCCTGATGGTCACTATCGGCCTGTCCGCTTGTAACACTATGTCTGGCTTCGGCAAAGACGTTGAGCGCGGCGGCGAGAAAGTTCAAGGCGCTGCTGAAAAGAACAAATAAGCCAGTCCTGGCTGTGAGGTAAAGGGCAGGGTCGGCCACCATCGGGCCGGTCCTGCCTTTTGTGTTTCAGGGCGCCACCGCTTCGCGTCTGTGGCGGCAATGAGACGCAATGAATAAGCAATGACGCACTACGCGACCTTAACCTGCGTCGTAGTGCCTTATTTCATTTTGTTCCCGTTCCGGTGTTACCCTGCGCAGACCCGGATTCACCCGACGTTACTGGCCCTGCCGGTGCCTCGGCCACCTGTTGCGGCCATACCAACACGGCCTGCGTAAGATGTCGACTGCCCTTTCGCTTCGCATCCACCTTCACCTGGCGCTGCAGCGAATGACCAGCCGCATCGGCAGTCACACGATAGCTTCCGCTTTTCGGAAGGTCTACCAGCAGGATGGGCGAATCACAGCGTGCCTGCAGCAACGAAGCGCCGTTCGGTCCGCTGATCGTCACATTGACATCGGCGAGATAGGCACCGTCGCGCGCGGCGAAAGTCAGCATCAGGTCATAGCCTTTCGCCTCCTGCTTCATGAAATTGGTTTCTTCCTCGCCTATACCACCGCACAAGTATGTAATGTCATTGGTCACTACCGGTTTAAGACGGTCTGTCGGCGATGGCAGCGTGGCCGTGTCGACGCCGGCTTCGGAGTTGGTTGCGTTGGCGCCACCCGACGACAATTCACGACTCGGCTCGGGAATGCCTTGCGATGTAATACCTGCTGCCGATGATTCTTCTGCAGGCGCAGGGACCGACGGCGAACCAGTTGTCGCCTGCGCGAGCGCAAACACGGGAGTCGCAAGCCCGATCATCATCAAACCGCGCATTCTTTCTCTCATGAGGCACCTCCGATCATTGTTGTGGCTGTCCAGCGACATCAAAGCACCATCCATGCCGTGTTGAACACTACGCCGTATCAGGCATGCGGCAGGGAGCGAGCAAAGACTTGCCATCGGCGCTTGCCATCGCTGGAAACTTTTACATGCGACCGGTATCAGTAGCCAAGTACATGAACTACGTAGGCCGCTCTGTCACCAAGCGTAATCGCGCATCCATGGGCCTACTTTGACTGGCACCAAAAATGCTACGTGCTAAGAAGGAGTGCCTGTTCCCATGAGACAGCTTAACCACCAAGACAGCCCAGCACAATTTCCCGTGAGCCATGCAATTTTGCAGTTGCCGGTAAACATCCTGCCGCAACCGGACGAAACCACCTGTGGTCCCACGTGCCTGCACGCCCTGTATCGCTACTGGGGGGACGATGAACCCTTATCGGAAGTTATCGCGCGTACCGGCAGGCTGGAGCACGGCGGCACCTTTGCGGTTTTTCTTGCCTGCGACGCGCTGCGCAAGGGATACATGGCCAGCATCTATACGTACAACCTGACGGTGTTCGATCCGACCTGGTTTACCGAACCCGGCGTCGATATTGCAGATCGGCTTCGCAGCCAGCGTGAACACAAGATGGATTATCGCCTGCAGCATGCGACCAACGGTTACCTGGAATTTCTGAACCTGGGCGGGCGACTGCGCTTGTTTGACCTGTCGCGCTATCTGATACGCAATATCCTACTGCGCAGAATGCCCATCATTACCGGGCTTAGTTCCACTTTCCTATATCGCGCAGCACGAGAATTCGGGCCTGAAGATGAACCTGATGATGTCCGGGGCCTGCCATCGGGCCACTTTGTCATTATCGGGGGCTACGACAGCGAAAGGCGCAAGGTGCTGGTCGTCGATCCCTACCAGGCGAACCCGTATGACAGCAACCATGCCTACTGGTTAAGCGTGGATCGTGTTGTCAATGCTGTGCTGCTCGGCATTGTCACCCATGATGCCAACCTGCTGATCATTCACCCCAAGCGCAAGCCGCGACAGGAAACGTCATGAACATTCTTTTCGTTGTGAGTCGAGAGCAGGACTGGCCCAACGACATTCCGGGCGTCACAGTCATACCCGCCCAGACCTATCTGATGGATCCCGCCTACGGCGACACCCGTTCCACCAAAGTCTTCAATCTCTGTCGTACCTACCGTTATCAAAGCAAGGGATACTACGTATCCCTCCTGGCGGAAGCGCGCGGGCACCAGCCCCTGCCGGATGCAGAAGCGATGAAAGACCTGCATTCGGAGACGCTGGTGCAGGACGTGTCGGACAAGCTTGGCAACCTGATCGATTGCTCATTCTCACGGACGGAGGAAGAGATGGTCGATCTCAATATCTATTTTGGCCGCGATGCCGACGGAGCGCATCAGCATCTGTGCGAACAGTTATTCAAACTGCTGCGCACGCCGGTGCTGCATGCGCGCTTCGAGCGCGCCAACGATCGTTGGCATCTATGCAGCATTCATGCTGGAAGCATCTGCGATATTCCTCCGCATCACCATGATCTGGCAACACGTGCTGTGATCGAGCACCTGAAAGAACAAAAGATCCGGACCAGCACCGCGTCGCGCAAGCCTTCGCTGGCGATACTGCACGACCCGCAACGTACCGAGTCGCCATCGAACGAAGAAGCGATGCATAAATTCCTGGATGCGGCCTCGCTGCTTGGCATGGATGGCGAACTGATCACGCCGAAAGACATGCGCCGCCTGACGGACTTTGATGCGCTGTTCATTCGCGACACAACCAATGTCGATCACTACACCTATCAGGTTTCGCGGCAGGCCGCCGCCGCCGGCATGGTGGTAATCGACGATCCCGATTCCATCCTGCGCTGTACCAACAAGATTTATCTGAACGAACTGTTGACGCGCCACCATGTTCCGACCCCGAAAACACTGGTGGTTCATCAGGGTAATGTCGATCAGATTGTGTCGGCGCTAGGTTTGCCCTGCATACTGAAGCAACCGGATGGCGCTTTTTCACTGGGCGTGGTGAAGATCGAATCGGAACAGGACTTGCTGGTGAAAGTGAACGAACTGTTGCAACAATCCGAATTGGTGCTGGCGCAGGAATATCTGCCGACGGAGTTCGACTGGCGCATCGGTGTGCTGGACCAGCGCGTCCTCTTCGTCTGCAAGTACTACATGGCTCCCGGCCACTGGCAAATCATCAAGCATGAACATCACAATACCAGCGAAGGACGCACGGAAGCGCTATCGGTCGGCGAAGTGCCGGACGACGTCATAAAGATCGCCTTGCAAGCCGCCAACCTGATCGGTGACGGCTTCTATGGCGTGGACCTGAAACAGGTTGGATCGCAGTACTACGTCATCGAAATCAACGACAACCCCAACGTCGATGCCGGCAATGAAGATGCCGTGCTCGGCGATGCGCTGTACCGCGAGGTCATGGGAGTGTTTCGCAAGCGCATCGAATCCCGCAAAGGAAACTGCACGCTATGAATGACGACGAAGAGGGGGAGCCCCCGTTATTGCACGCCTTCATGGGCTATGGCATTGAACTGGAATATATGATCGTCGACCGCGACAGCCTGTCAGTGCTGCCCTGGTCGGACCGGCTGCTGCGCGATGCACCTGGCAGCGAAAACAATGAAATGCGGCGTGGCCGCATGGGCTGGTCCAACGAGCTGGTGATGCATGTCCTGGAGGTCAAGAACCTGCGCCCTACCGTGTCGCTGTCCATGTTGCCGGAAGCATTCGATACGGAAGTGCGCGAGATCAACCGTCTTCTTCAACCCATGAACGCCAGGCTGATGCCAACGGCGATGCATCCCTGGATGGACCCGGTGCGCGAAACGCACTTGTGGCCGCATGGCAACGAAGAAATTTATCGCGCCTACGACCGCATCTTCAATAGCAAGTCGCATGGGTGGGCCAATCTGCAAAGCATGCATATCAACCTGCCGTTTGCCAATGACGATGAGTTCGAGCGGCTGCATGCGGCGATACGCCTGGTGTTGCCAATCCTTCCGGCACTCGCGGCCAGTTCCCCGTTTGCCGATGGACGCGCTACCGGCATGGCGGATTACCGCATGCATGTGTACAGCAGCAATGCGAATGCGATTCCTTCCATCGCCGGCAACGTGATTCCCGAAACGATCACCAGCTGCGCGGCCTATGAACAGCGCATCCTTACGCCAATGTACCGGGATATTGCTCCTTACGACCCCGAGGGGGTGCTCCAAGAAGAATGGCTGAACTCGCGCGGCGCCATTGCGCGCTTCGACCGTAACGCCATCGAGATCAGGGTCATCGACACGCAGGAATGCCCGCGTGCCGATCTTGCAGTGGCAGCCGCCACTGTCGATCTGGTGCGGCGCCTGTATCGCGTGAGGCGGGAAGAACTGCTCGCGCAGCAAGAGATGTCCACCGCCGCACTGGCGGCCGTGCTGCATGCCTGCATACGCGATGCCGAGCAAACGGTAATCGACAACGCTGCCTACTTGCGGCTGCTGTCCTATCCGGGCCAGCGCTGTACGGCACAGGAACTGTGGTATCACCTGATCGGAAGGATGCTGGACGAAGACGATGCCCATGCCAAGCACTGGAGCGTCCCGCTGCAGACCATGCTCGAGCGTGGACCGCTGGCGCGCAGGATACTGCGGGCAGCCGGAGATGGATCGGCCAGACAACTCCACGCGGTCTACCGGGAACTGTGCGACTGCCTGCAAGAAGGGAGGATGTTTCTGGCATAACGATCAGTGTGATTTCAACTTCAGCGATTGCTGGGTCATCCCCGGCCTGCGATTACGTCAACCGTGACATCAACTTGAGCCGACCCGACTTCTATCTCATCACCTGCGAACATGGCGGCAATCGCATACCGTCCCGTTACCGCGACTTCTTTCGTGGTCGCGAAGAGGTATTGCGCACGCACCGCGGTTACGATCCGGGCGCGCTGCGCATGGCACATGACATGGCAAGAACGCTCGGGGCGCCGCTGGTCGCCACAACCGTCAGCCGCTTGCTGATCGACCTCAATCGCTCGATTGGCCACCCCCATGTGTACTCGGAAATGACGCGCGCCGCCGAGCCGGAATTGCGCGAAGAGATTGCCCGGCGCTATTACCAGCCTTACCGTACCAAGGCCGAAAGCCGCATCCGGCAAGCGATCGAGGGTGGCGCGCGGGTGGTGCATGTGTCCTGTCACAGCTTTACGCCAGAGATGAATGGGGAAGTACGCAATGCGGATATAGGGTTGCTGTACGACCCCGCGCGCGTTGGCGAGGCGGAGCTATGTCGGCGCTGGCGTCAAGAGATGCGCGACACCTTGGCGGAAATGAAAGTGCGAATGAACTATCCGTATAGCGGAACGGCGGATGGGTTTACCGTGCATCTGCGACGGAGGTTTGCGGCTGGGAGTTATGTGGGGATCGAGCTGGAGATGAATCAGAAGCACGTATTTGAACGTGGGCGGCATTGGCGAGACTTACGTGCCGGGGTGATTGGAGCGTTTGTGCGGGCTTTGGGTTTGTAGTGGGTTTGGGTATGTTGCTTTCTAGGTTGAGCAATTGCAGTCGGCTGATCGACCTTCATGCCCCCACCCTAGCCCTCCCCCTAAAAGGGGGAGGGAATGTTACGGCGCGTGTGCGTGTGGCCGCCGTCACTATTGATCGTATCAATCGGTCGCCCGGCCTACTCAGGATACGCGGTCGCCGTCCCGAAGTAAAACCACTCTCCCCCTGTTGCCGCCGCTTCCTTCGGCAATACAATGAACCCGTCTTCCGGCGCTACCAGCTTCTCGCCATTGGCATAGCGTGCAATCGCCTCGCCTTTGGCAACCGCATCGAAATGCCGCCACGGCTTGCAGAAGCTGGCCCCCTCATCCCGGTAAAACACGCTTTTCATGCGTACGCAACGCAGGTCGGCTACCGCTGCGGGTTGACCCAGGCCGGACGCTGCCGGGCAGGATGGTTCCAGCATGTCGAAGTGTGCCAACGCCATCAGGATCGCGCGGTAACCGACGTCGGCCGCGTCCGCATTCAAGTGCTGACCGCATTCCAGCGTCACAGCCAGTGCGCCGCGCGTGCGGGCATACTCGGTCGTGCCCTGCGATTCCTTGCTGTCGCCGCCACCGTACGCTTCCGCCCAGCCATAGACGAAATCCGACACGCCAAGCGACTTGGCATAAGCCAGTTCATCGGGATTTTTTCCACTCAGGAAAATGAAGGGCCCGCCCGGCGACGCGAAGGAATGCAGGTCGAGCAGCACGTCGGTCCGGTCGAGCAGGCCGCACACTATCGGGTCGAGATGATCTTCGTAGTGGACTTTTTCGTCCTTAGGATACAACTGGCGGTTCAGGTTGCGTTCAACGAAGCGGACGTTCTGTGCATAGGCTTTCGGATTCACGACTGGCATCAGCTGCAAGCTGCCACGACTTAGCGCGACGGTGCCGTCTTCCACGTCGCCAATCAAGCGGCGGATGGCTTCGGGGCCGCAGCGTTCATTGCCATGAACGGCGCCCAGTACGGTCAGTGCGGGCCCGGTTTCCAGTGCATGAAAGACAACGGTTTTGACGGTCATGGTTTTCCTTCCCTTGCTTGTTCGGTAATGTTGCCTTTGCCGGTTTGCTAGGATGCGACAGACCGGTGGCGGGTAAAAAGGCGCATTGTCGCATTCCTTGGCAACGCCCGTCCAACCATGCCGCTAGAGCGCTTTCACCCTGACCGTACCGACGATGCCGGATGCTTTGTCCGCGGCACGGCGTTGTCGCGGGGCCGCCGAGGCCTCCTTGCCATGGCTCGCCATGTCGCGTCGGCGCGCCTTGTTCCGCAGCCAAATCACCTCAGCCTCGTCTGGCCCGGTCAGGGTGAAAGCGCTCTAGCGAAGCGGCGTGCCGGATGCGGGCAATGTCGCTGGAAACGGCGTTACAATTTCGCAAAACCTTTTTCAGGAGAGCCATTGTGTTATCCCGTGTAAGCCGCAGCACCTCATGATGATCCTCTATCACTGCATCAGCGCACGTTCCTTCCGTCCCTTATGGGCATTGGAAGAGCTGGGGCTGCCTTATGAACTGAAGATGCTGCCGTTTCCTCCGCGCGCGCTGGCACGGGAATACCTGGCGGTCAATCCGCTCGGCACCGTACCGGCACTGTTCGACGGTGAGCTATGCATGACGGAGTCAGCAGCGATCTGCCAGTATCTGGCGTCCCGCTTTGGCAAGGGCAGCCTCGATGTCGCTCAGGACAACCCGGATTACGGCCGTTACCTGAACTGGCTGCATCTGGGTGAAGCCACGCTTACCTTTCCGCAGACGCTGGTATTGCGTTATGGCCGGTTTGAAACACAGGATCGCAAGCAGCCGCAGGTTGTGGAAGACTACAGTCGCTGGTTCCTGGCACGGCTGCGTGCGGTGGACGCGGTAGTGGCGCACCAGGAATTCCTGTGCGCGCAGCGCTTCACGGCAGCCGATATTTCAGTTGGCTACGCGCTGATGCTGGCCGACTATCTTGGCATGGCAGAACGTTTTCCCGAGGCCGTGCTGCGCTACTGGCAACGCCTTCAACAACGGGACGGATTCCAGCGTGCGCTCGCCGCGCAGGAAAAAGCCGCGCTGGCCCAGGGCGTCTCCCCGGTCCCGGCACCGCTCGCCGGCCCCGCGGCATGAACAGTGACAAGCCCACCCGGCAATTCTCGGTATGTATCGAACCTTCCGGATGGCGCTTTACAACACCGCCGGACGGCTCCATCCTGACTGCCGCACGTACTGCAGGCATCGACCTGCCCGCCTCATGCCGAAACGGAACATGCCGAACCTGCCTCTGCAAACTGGTAGACGGCCGCATCCGCTACAGCATCGAATGGCCGGGCGTCAGCCCCGAAGAAAAGCGTGATGGCTACATTCTTCCCTGTGTTGCGGTAGCGGAATCGGATCTGGTCATCCATGTGCCGCATGCACGGCGTCTGCCCGGTTAGACGACTATTTTTTGTCGTCTTTGCGCCGTGCAATATCAACTAATGCCAATTGATACCAAGGCGGCCCATAACGCAACATGAAATCCTATTGATTTCATGTTGCTTTGCAGGTTGGCGCCGACATAGATCCCGCCGTGGAGCGGAAGCGATTACCGACGTCGCCGTCCGGATTTACACAACCGGCATTTAGCCAGCGTTACACCAAGGCGAAATGCGTATGCTGCAAGAACCAGCCACGCGCAAGTCTGGCCACCACTTCCAGGCTTCCCGGTTCATCGAACGAATGTGTGGCGCCGGGAATGATCTCAAGTCGCTTCTTGCACTCCAGTGCTGCGTACGCACTCCGGTTGGCATTGAGCACGCCGTCATCCAGGCTGCCGACGATCAGCAGTGTCGGCGCAAGGACTTTGGCCAGCGTCTGGCTGCCAAGGTCCGGTCGCCCTCCGCGCAACACGATGGCGCAGATATCACGCTGTCGTGACACCGCCAACTGCAGCGCCGCGGCGGCACCATAGCCGGAGCCGAACAAGGCAATCGGCAGCTCTCGTGTCGACTCATTAAGTTGCAGCCAGTCGCAGGCAGCCTGAAGACGCTCCGCGAGTAGAGCCACGCTTGGGCGAGGCTGATAGGTGCGGCGCTCATCCAGTGTGACCATGTCCAGCCACAGCGTGGCAAGGCGGGCATTGTGCAGGACGCTGCCGACATAGTCGTACGGCGGCTTGAGTCGGTTGCTGCCGCTGCCATTGGCGAATAACACAACGCCGAGATGATTCTCGGGAAGCCAGAGTGCGCCCTCCATGTGTATGTCTCCGCACGGGACGTGGATCGCCGTGCTTTGCATTGATAAAGCCATTGTTTTTCTCCAACAGGCCAAGGCCTGTGAAACGCGAGGATGACGGGCAGGACTGCGCTTGCCCGTTTGAGTTGTAGACGAAATGCCCGGTACCGACGGCTCGAAACTGCTGCACGGTGGAATGCAGCTGCCGAAACGGTTATACAGGCGTGTATGGTGTTGCGCTGCTGCTGCAGCACCGGGGCGAGGGACAAAGCAGGATATTCCCTGACAACTGAAATTCCTGCCGTCGCTGTGCGACGATTACATCGATCTGCCATTGCGCAAACAAAGGTATTTCTTCACGGTCTGCGATAACGCAAAGTTTGTGCCACCAGGACAAGGATGGACATAGCTCGGGGCGTCAGGAGCATGAATCGCTTGCGACGGGCGCAGTTGAAAATGGCGTGAGATGGAATGGAGTGTGTTGCAAGTCCGACGCATTCATCTGCTCGGCCCGCCAGCTCTCCTCCTGATGACCAGGATGGAGAGATGTTTTATGCTTCAGCAATGGAATCAGGGCCTCATGTCCAGGCAAGACATGCACACCTCATCATGATTATTTCCAACTATTCGCCGACTGTCCCCCCGCTCGGCTTCACCGGCTCCTCAGGCAATGCCAGCTTTTTCAGTCCGGATAAGGCCGGCCCCTCAAGCACCGTACCCTCGACCGAGAAGCGGCTGCCATGACATGGGCAGTCCCATGTGCGCTCGGCCTGGTTGAAATGCACCAGGCATTTCATGTGTGTGCAGACCGGGGAAACCACATGCAGCTGATACGCCTCGTCGCGATAGACTGCCAGCTTGTTGCCGGATACTTCGACAATTCGCCCTTCTCCCCGAGCGACTTCGGAAATCTCCTTGGCTTCCGGTGCCTTCAGGTAGTCCTTCACGTAATAGCTGGCGACGTTAAGGTTTTCCTTGATGAAAGTCGGTGCCGCCTTGATCGGATTGAAACGACGCGGCGTGTATAGCTCGGCGTATTGATTGTTCACCCCATTGATGTCGTCGGCGATCATCATGGCGGCAACGGTACCGTAAGTCAGTCCATCCGCGGCAAAACCGGTCGCATGCAGGAGTCGCGACCCGCTGGTCATTCTGCCGATGTAAGGCAGGCTGTCCGCCGGCCGGTATTGCTGTGCCGACCAGCGATAGGCGACGTCGCCGATATTGAAATTCCGGCGCAGCACCGCTTCAAGCTTCAGGTATTCTGCCTGCGCATCTTCCTTCTGCCCGGTCTTGTGCTTGCCACCGATAATCAACACATGCGGTGTGCCGCCAATGTCGACCAGGCGTGTTGAATGCTTCTCCGGTCCGGCACTCCAGAAAATGCCGCCGGAGAGCTGGGCTTCGCGCAAGGGCGCCGCAACTGCATACTCCCGGTACACGCCCAGCTCGGTATGCAACAGACTGATGCCCAGCGGGGTATGCGTTGCCATCACGATATGCTGCGCATGCACCCTGCCCTGCAGTGTCTTGATCAGGCCGGTGGCTTCATCGACATCGGTGACCGGACTCATTTCATAGATTTCGCAACGCCCCGACCGGATCGCCGACGCCAGTTGCCGCACATAGCTGAGGGGATGGAATTGCGCCTGGTTGGAGACGATCAGTGCCTTGTGCACAGGATAAGGAACCGGCAGGTCATTGCTGATCCTTGCTTGCAGGCCAAAACGCATGGCCGCCTGATATTCATGTTCAATGGTGTCATTGGCGGTCGGATCGGCATCCATGCTGTAGAGCGTCCATGGTTGCCGTGAAAAGCCGCACTGAATGTTGTGCTGCTGCACCAGGCCCTCGACCAGGTCAACCGCGCGGCGGCGCGAATCGACCACTTGCCGCGTCTTGAGCTCTCCCCATTTGGCGCTCAGCTTATGAAGATTCTGGTCGACCGTCGCATACAGGTTGCCGGTCGAGTGGCCGGTCGTGCCGGAGCCGATCTGCGCAGCTTCCAGCAATGCGACTCGCAGATTGGACTGCGCCAGCAAGGCGGCAGTCGTCATGCCGGTTATCCCGCCGCCAATAATCGCCACATCAACGTTGATCTCCGCCGCCAATGCGGGAAAATCAGGCTTCGGCGAAGCTGCTTCCCAGATCGGCCTGCGGGCCAGGGCAAAGCCGGTATTGTCGTCAAGGTCCATGATGTTTTCCTTGTTCAGATTAAACCAGGCACCCGGGGCATTGGCCGTGCGGGCACAATGAACGGTACGGTGACCACCTCGCCTTCCGGCACGCCGTTGTCATCGTCATCATCATCAATAGCCGGGATATGTACCGTGGGCCGTGGCATGGCCTGCGGTAGCGGCGGATCGGTCGGCGGCTCACTGCATGCGACGGTTGCCAGCGCCACTGCTGCAAGCAGAAGCAAGGACTTCCAGCTGATCTGATTTTTCTTCCAGGGGTCGGGGGAACGTTTCATGAGCTAGCCTTGCACTCTCGTTAAGCGGGTGTAGGTGATCCGCCATGCAAGCCCTGTTCCTGCATGCTGGACGCGAAGTCGGCCGGGACGTCAACGTCCTCATCATCGAGCCCGGCACGCATTCCCTTGAAGTAATCAATCGTGCGCCGCAATCCTTCATCGAGGCTGACCCCGGGCTCCCATTCGAGCATGCTGCGTGCGAGCGAGATGTCCGGCTTGCGCCGCACCGGGTCATCGCTGGGCAAGGGTTTGAACACAATGCTCGAGCGCGAGTTGCTCAGGGCAATCACCCGCTCGGCCAGTTCCAGCATGGTGTGCTCGGTCGGATTGCCCAGGTTGACCGGGCCGCAAAAGTCACCGGGGCTATTCATCAACTTGTCGAATGCAGCGATCAGATCATCGACATAGCAGAACGAGCGCGTCTGCGATCCGTCGCCGTAGATCGTCAGCGGCTCATTGGACAATGCCTGCATGATGAAGTTGGACACGACCCGCCCATCATTGGGGTGCATGCGCGGACCGTAGGTATTGAAGATGCGCGCGATCTTGACCTGGAGATTGTGCTGGCGCCGGTAATCCATGAACAGGGTTTCCGCGCAGCGCTTGCCTTCGTCATAACAGGAGCGGATGCCGATCGGATTGACATGCCCCCAATACTGCTCGGTCTGCGGATGCACTTGGGGATCGCCATAGACTTCACTAGTTGATGCCTGCAGGATCTTTGCCTTCACCCGCTTGGCGAGGCCCAGCATATTGATCGCCCCGTGTACGCTGGTCTTGGTAGTTTGTACCGGATCGTTCTGATAATGCACAGGTGACGCCGGGCAGGCCAGGTTATAAATTTCATCGACCTCGACGTACAGCGGAAAAGTGACATCGTGCCGCATCAGTTCAAATCGCGGATGCGCAAGCAGATTTGAAATATTGTGCTTGCTGCCAGTGTAAAAATTATCGACGCACAACACGTCGTGGCCCTGGCGCAGCAGGTATTCGCACAAATGCGAGCCAAGGAAGCCGGCGCCGCCGGTCACAAGAATACGTTTGCAGTCGGCTTCTTTCATGAATGCATTTCCCTTAGAGCGGATTTTGATGGGCCTGTTGAATCCAATGTGTTCAATCGGTTGGCGGGACTTGACAGGGTCGCCTGCTGATCAAGAAGACTGGCAGCCATCCCGATAACCTGGTCGGCAGTGACATCCTGCGCGCACTGGTGTCCGATCGGACATACCAGATGCATGCATGGCCGGCATGCGACCGGCGCCGCGATGACACGATGGCGCGAGCGGTCGAGCGGCGCCCAGCGGGCCGCATCCGAGCCGCAGGACACAATGACGCTGGGGGTCGCCACCGCCACCGCGACATGTGAAATGCCGGTATCGTTGGAAACCACCAGCCGCGCTTGCGAAAGCAAGGCGGCAAGGCCGCCAAGGTCTGTTTTGCCGCAGAGATTGCGGGCAGGCAAACGCATGGCGCGCTGCACGGCGTTGACCACCTCTGCCTCATCCGGCGATCCGGTCAACACCACCTGCAGTCCGGTCAGTGCGAGGCGATCGGCCACTTCCGCAAAACGCTGCGGCAGCCAGCGCCGCGATGGCAGCCGCGCACCGGGATGGACACAGACATAGGTGCCCGGCGCCGGCAGATCCGATACGCTCTGCTGCAAGGAATTGACATCAGTCTCGGTCAACGGAAATTCCAGCTGCTCACCCTTTGCCGGCGCACCAAGAAAGTCCATCAGGCGCAAGAACCGCAAGACCTCATGTTCGCGTTCATCCCACAGCGCGAAAGTTTGCGGGTCCGGACAATACTGGCCGGGCGCGATATAACCGGCAGTACGCTTCGCACCCATCAATACCGTCAGCGGATTGCTGAGGCCGCCGCTGCCATGCATCTGGATCGCCAGATCGAAGCGCCTGGCCTGCGCGTCGGCAAGGAAGGCGGGGAAGAGATCGATGCGGGCCTCCTGTTCCGGGAAACCCGGATAGCCGGGGAACACCAGCAGATCGTCGATGTACTGGCTGAAGCGGCTGACAAAGCTCTTGGCCCACGGCATCCCGATCAGCGTAATGCGTGCATCCGGCGCTGCTGCACGCAACGCACGCAAGGCCGGCACGGTGCATAGCATGTCGCCTAGCTGCAATGCACGGAATACCGCGATGTGCCGTACGGACGGATCGAATACCGCCTGCCTCTCCGGCAGGTCGATAATGTGCGTCTTCCCCATCATGGTTTCTGCACGATGAAGGAGCCGATGGCCAATGCATCGAGCGGTGTCGTGCAGAATGATTCGACCGCATCGCGCGGACTGCATACCACCGGTTCGCCGCGTGTATTGAACGAGGTATTGATCAGCACTGGCACGCCCGAACGTTCGGCAAATGCCGTGAGCAGATCGTAATAGGCCGGATTCTGCGAACGATTGATGGTCTGGATGCGTGCAGTGCCATCGACGTGACGCACCGCCGGAATCTTGTCTTCCTTGTCGGCACGCACGTCATACACAAAGACCATGAACGGCGATACATTGCCGTCGACAAACCAGTTGGCGGCTTCCTCCTCCAGCACCACGGGTGCGACGGGGCGGAAGTCTTCCCTGTCCTTGATGGTATTGAGGCGCTGCTGCATAGCCGGATCGAGTGGTGAGGCCAGAATGGAACGCGCACCGAGCGCACGCGGACCGAATTCCATGCGGCCCTGGAACCAGCCAATGACCTTGTTTTGCAGCAGCAAATCGGCAACTTCCTTCGACAGGTTATCGGCACGCCGGTAGCTGAGCTTGGCCTGCTTCAGGAATTCCTCGATTTCATCATCGTCATACGATGGGCCAAGGAAGGCATGGTCCATCTGCCAGCTACACTTGGACATGCCGCGCTGCTGGCCATCGATCCACAGCGCGGCACCCAGCGATGTACCCGAATCTCCCGATGCCGGCTGCACCCATACCTTCTTGAAAGGTCCGCGGTCGCGAACCCGCGCATTCATCACGCAATTGAGTGCGACACCGCCCGCCATCGCGAGATGCTCAGCGCCGGTTTCTTCGTGCAGCCAGTGCACCATCTTCAGCACCGTTTCTTCGAGCACGATCTGCAGCGATGACGCGATGTTCATGTGATGCTGGGTAAACTCCGCGCCGCGTTCGCGTGCCGGACCGAAAAGCTCGGCCCATTTCGCGGGATGGACTTCGTAGTCGCCATCGCCGCGATACTGCAGGATTACGTGAAACTGTTCGGCGAACACCGGCTTGCCGTAAGAGGCCAGCGCCATGACTTTGTATTCGTCGGAAGAATGCAGGAAACCGAGGTAGTCGGTGACGTTTTCGTAAAGCAGGCCTAGCGAATGCGGCAGGTTGACCTGCTTGAGCCGGTGATAGCGCCGGTCCTGGTAATAGCCGTAACTGGTGGTCGCCAGTTCGCCCCGGCCATCCATGGTAAGCACCGCGCATTCGTCGAAGGGAGCGGCAAGGAATGCGCTCGCCTCATGCGCAAGGTGATGTTCGACGAAGTGCCATTTGAACGGGCCATCATGCTGCACATCGCGAAAACGTTTGCGGATGTGATGGGGTGCACCGCTTGCCAGCTGGCGCGGCGCATTGACGATGGACGACAGGAACAAGGGATCCCAGGGCGACAGCCAGTCGCTTTTGTGCGCGGAGGGTTCCAGCGGCAGTGTGATGGTTTCATCACCCTTGCGTTCACCGAGCAGCAGCCATGGATTGTACGAATAAGCGACATGGTCCACATCAGCCAGTGCGATACCAGCTTCCTTCAGGCAATAGTCGATCGCATGGAAAGGGAGCTGCCATGTTGAAAACGGCACAGGTCGTTTGCCGTGCTTGATGCGAGTGAAGCGTTCCTCTTCCGCAGCGGCGATGACTTCACCATCGCGAACCAAAGTAGCAGAACAATCATGGTAGGCAGCATTGATTCCAAGCGTATACACATTTCCCTCCGGAGTTGGATTTGCCGTACAGGTAGTGCCCAGGCGACAGGATGCGCAGAGCCGACGGCGTGATGCAGGACGTCGCAATTTGTGAGCAATTAAGCAAGCGATATACCTATGCCGAAGGTGCGCCCTGCACCCATGGAATGCTCACCATCAGTCATGCGGCAGGCGAAATTTGCGCGTAACTTCTACAGGCGCATGTAATTAAGACCTCGTGGCATTTACCTCCCGGCTGCATGCACAGCGCCAGAAGGTTTTTCCTGGATAGTAGCCTGCCGCTGGGCATGTCGCTTGTTGCTGAGATAGATGATTTCACCCACGACGGCGGTCAGGAACATGAAAAAGTTAGTGAAGACAAACACCCAGTTATCCACTAGGTAACTGTAAATCGTAAAGCCGAACGATGCACTCAACTGACCAATAAATAGCCACTTCGATACACCATCCACACGCTTGGTGCGCCACTGTGTATAGACCTGCCTGGAAATCGTCGACACGAGTACGAGCGAACTGATCCAGCCGACAATATCGGCATTCATTGCGATTCCTTTCAAAAATGGAAGAGCTGATAACTTATCTGGCGTGCGCACCGCAATCGTCATGCCTGCTTGCCAGGTTTGCCTGAGGGAATGGTTTCCGTTATGCCCGTCCTGCAGTCCGTATCGGCTTCACGGACACACGATGACGTATAGAAAAGCAGGGGCTAGGAACTTGTGTGCCTGCACAAGTATCCCATTCCCTTGACCGGCGCCCACCCTCAATACCTGCCCTGCCTTAGCTTGATCTGAAATAGTTCCGGAAGAAATTTCAGCGCCCAGGTGTAAGGATTACAGTGATCATTACAGTTATCAAACCAGGGCGGCGAGCCGGAATTGCCACCCTGAAGGACACAAGCCTTATGTCGGATGCAAGCACGGAAAAAGGCGGTGATATCAACGTCGTGAAAGACCTGTGGCGAGTAGTGTCCGCCTTTCGCGGCAGGATTTTCCTCGCACTTTTTTTCCTGATCCTCGCCAAGCTGGCGGTCGTGTCGGTTCCACTGGCGCTCAAGCGCATCGTCGATGAACTGTCGCGGCCCGAGCATATCGTTGCCCTGCCTGTCGTCCTGCTGATCGGTTATGCGCTGCTGCGCTTTGCCAGCACCCTGTTCAATGAACTACGCGACCTGTCATTCTCGCGGGTGACCCAGCATACGGTAGCCACCTATGCACTGAATACCTTTTCCCATTTACATGCGCTCGGCGCGCGCTTCCATGCAAAGCGGCGGATCGGCGGCCTGCTGCCCGACATCGATCGCGGCACCAATGGCATCGCGTTTCTGCTCGGTGTCGGCCTGTTCACACTGGTGCCGACCCTGCTCGAAATCGGCATGGTCATCGCCATCATGACAGCCCGGTACAGTGACTGGTTTACCGTGATTCTCGGTGTGACCTTCCTGATCTATTGCGGTTTCACGCTGATCTTTACGCAGCGTCGTTCGATCTACCAGCGGCGCGTGAACCGGCTCGACTCGAATGCAAAGAGCTTGCTGGCCGACAGCCTGATCAACTACGACGCGGTCAAATACTTCACCAATGAGCGCGGCGAAGCACAACGCTTCCAGCACATCATGGATAACTGGGCAGAGGCAGCGGTGACCAACCAGCGTGCCTTGTTTATCCTGCATGTCGGCCAGAGCGCGATCATTGCAATGGGCGTTGCCTCTGTGATGCTGCTCGCAGGAAAATTCGTCCTCACGCGTGAGATGACTGTCGGCGACCTTATTCTGATCAATGCCTATGTGATCCAGGTCTGTCTTCCGCTCAATGCGCTCGGCTTCGTCTACCGAGAAGCAAAAGATGCACTGGTCAATGCGGAAAAGCTCTTCCAGCTGCTACGTGAAAAACCGGAAATCGATGAAGCACCCGGCCTGCCTTCACTGAAAGTTTCGCGCGGCGAGGTCGTCTTTGACAACGTCGTGTTTGCCTATGAAGCGGCGCGTCCCATCCTGCATGGCATCAGCTTCCGCATTCCGCCCGGCGGCACCGTTGCCGTGGTCGGCGGCAGCGGCTCGGGCAAATCCACGCTGGCGCGCCTGCTGCTGCGCTTCTATGAAGTCGGTGGGGGAAGCATCAGCATCGATGGCCAGGATATTCGCGGCGTCAACAGCAGCAGTCTGCGGCTTGCCATAGGTGTGGTTCCGCAGGAAGCACTGCTGTTTAACGATACCATTGCATTCAATATCGGCTACGGACGCAACGGCGCCACCATGGATGAGATTGTCGCCGCCGCCAAGGCCGCGCATGTGCACGAATTGATTGACTCCCTGCCGCACAAGTACGAGACCCAGGTTGGCGAACGTGGCGTCATGCTGTCAGGCGGCGAGAAACAACGTATCGCCATTGCGCGCGCGATCCTGAAAAACCCACCCCTGCTCATCTTCGACGAGGCGACTTCCGCCCTCGATACGGCATCGGAGCAGGCGATCCAGCATGAGCTGGACCAGCTTTCAGAGAACCGCACGACTCTGGTCATTGCGCACCGGCTTTCCACCGTTGTAGATGCCACGGAAATTCTGGTCATGGAACGCGGGCGCATCATCGAACGCGGCACTCATGCAAAGCTGTTGCAGCAAGGCGGTGCTTACGCGCGACTATGGCAATTGCAACAGCGCGAGGATGACCAGCAACGCATCGACCAAGTCATGCATTCAATGAACTGAAAGTTTTTCCCTACTTGCCTCGCATCCATGGGATTTGAGGCGGGTCAACACTGTGTAATGGAACAGGAATTGCATGTCAAACAAATCAACGTACAGCAGCGCACCGGCTCGACCGGCACCTTTCATAATTGATTGGCGTGACCCCATTTAATGGTTCTTGCAGGACAGATTCCATGTCAAAGATAATAGCTTTCGATCGAAACCGTAAGAACATTGCTGCCGAACATACAGATCGCGGCTTGCAAGCCGGCGGCGTGGTCATGCGTCGCCGTAACGGCGTGCCTGCAGTAACGCCGATCAACATCGGCACGAGCCAGGATGGAGCGACGGCCAGTATTGCTGCATCGATCGTGGTGCCGACACGCGGCCGGCCGCAACTTCTTAACCGCTGCCTTGCCAGCCTGGTACTGCAGAGCTTCGAACCCGATCGATTTGAAATCATCATCGTCGATGACGGGCCGAGCAACGACACCCGTGAAGTGGTCGCGGGCTGGGCCGCGCATACCGAAGAAAAAGGTGGTCCGCAGGTCACCTACATTCCGTCCATGGGTCCACACGGTCCCGCCGCCGCCCGCAACCACGGCTGGCGCGCGGCACGTGGCACGATCATCGCCTTTACCGACGACGACACCATTGCTCGCGCCGATTGGCTGCGTAACGGCCTGCAGGCATTTGCCGACAATGTGCATGCCGTCTGTGGCCGCATAGTGATGCCGCTCGAACATACACCGACGGATTACGAACTCGATGCGAAGAATCTTGAAACCGCGGAGTTCGTCACCGCCAATTGCTTCTGCCGCAAAAAGGTGCTTGAAGACCTTGGCGGTTTCGACGAACGTTTCAGGTTTGCCTGGCGTGAGGATTCAGACCTGCATTTCAGGCTGCTCGATTACCAAGCCAACATCGTACGCGAGCCCAATGCGGTGATGATGCACCCGATACGTCCCGCTGGCTGGGGCGTGAGTCTGCAGCAGGTAAAGAAGGTACAGTTCGACGCCCTGCTCTACAAGAAGCATCCAACGCTGTATCGCCGCAAGATCCGCGGCAATCCACGCTGGGATTTCTACCTGACAGTCGGTGCGCTGCTGGTCATGCTGGTGTCGCTGCCAACCGATGCCAAAGGTGTGACTGTCCTGTCCGGACTGGTGTGGGCATTCATGACGGGCCGTTTCTGCGTGCAGCGCCTGCGCAAAACCTCGAAGGCGCCAGGCCATGTCCTGGAGATGGTCGTCACTTCCGCATTGATCCCGCCCATGGCGGTATTCTGGCGCGCGGTAGGCGCCTTCCGTTATAAGGTGGGCTTCCTTTGAACTGTGCCACGCGGTCCGGCACGACGAGCCGGACCATCGACTGATCTTGCTCATCATCGCCGAATCGCCGTAACACCCCAACATGTGTCCGGCGCGATGAGCTTGCCGATTGAATTGCAGCTTCTGAATCACGGATATCCGGAACATGCAGCGACGACTCAAAATCCTCACTTGGCATACCCACGGCAGCTACCTCTACTATCTCACCCAGGCACCGCACGATTTCTATGTGCTGTCCAAGCCTGACCGCCCGCCCGGCTATGGCGGGCGCTGTGGACATATCCCCTGGGGCGATAATGTCATCGATATGCCGGTCAGCGAGGTCAAGGACCATGAGTTCGACCTGATCCTATTTCAGGATGACGACCAATACCTGAAGGACCAGCATTCCTATCTGAGCGAAGCGCAACGCTGCCTGCCCAGGATCTATATCGAGCACGACACGCCGCGCGAACACCCCACCGACATGCGGCATCCGGTTGATGATCCATCGATCCTGCTGGTACATGTCACGCCCTTCAATGCGCTGATGTGGGATAACGGCCGCACGCCAACCCGCGTGGTTGAGCACGGAGTGATCGTTCCACCGGATGTGTCTTATCGTGGCGACCTCGATCGCGGCCTGGTCGTCATCAACAACATCGCCACGCGCGGACGTCGTCTTGGCTATGACGTCTTCAAGCAGGCCCGGGAAAAAGTGGCGCTGGACCTGGTTGGCATGGGCGCACTTGAAGCGGGCGGTATCGGCGAGATTCAGCATGCGCAGCTGCCGGCGTTTTCCGCGCAATACCGTTTCTTCTTTAATCCCATCCGCTATACCAGCCTGGGGCTCGCCGTGATCGAGGCGATGATGATAGGCATGCCGATTGTCGGCCTGGCGACCACGGAGATGGCCACCGTCATCGATAACGGTGTCTCCGGCTATGTCAATACCGATGTGAATATTCTCATCGCACGTATGCAGGAGATGCTGGCCGATCCGAACCATGCGCGGCGATTGGGCAAAGGTGCACGCCGCTACGCCTGCGAGCGTTTCCACATCGATCGCTTCGTCCGTGACTGGAACGATACCTTCTATGCGGTGACGATGTAATACCCGCATTACCACTTTTCAGCAAGACATCAGAAAGGACAGCATGACAGCAAACAGCAGTTATCTCATCGATCGCGCCGCTGCCGAAAAGGCGGTGCGCCTGAGTCTGCCCATGATTGAAGAAGCTATGACACTCAAGGAAGTCGGAGAGAGCGGCTTTCTGTATATCGTGGTGATGGATCCGCTGCGCACACCGGCGAATTCGTCGTTCGAGGAAGCCGTTCTGTATGAACACGCAATCGGCGACCGCGAAAAATGGGATGCGGATTATGCAGGTTTTGCCCGGGCAAAGGCGCTGGTCGCCTGGCGTACCGGAATGGATAGTCACAAGGTGCAGGAACTGCAGCCTCACTTGCTCGCGGCTAAGGATACGGTCCTGTGGGGTAGCGTCGTGGTCGATGGCATCGTGGTTGGTGTGAGCGGTGCAAACGCCTGGTATGACGAGGCGTTTGCAGGGACGGTGGCGATGTGCCTGCGTGCGCTGGCGAAGGCCGGCGTTGTGGAAGCGCGAAAGTCCGGACTGTTCCTGTCGCCGCGCTGATTGGCTCTGTGGCTTATTCCGTAGCTTGACAAGAACTTCAACAGGCTTGCATCTTTTGAATGGGAGCAAGCCTGCCAACCTTTATCCCAGCGTATAAAACACCAGCCTCGCATTCGCCGCGTCAAAGTACAAGCCCTGCCAGGGCAACGCCACCACGGCACCGCTGCGCCTGCGCGACAGAATGACATAACGCAGCTGATGCGTTACCGCATCGATCATCAAATGATCGACATGTCCTATTCTTTCTCCACTCGCGGTCACGACTGCGCAGCCGGCCAGCAATTCCGCCGTGCTCGAATCCTGTCCCGACAGCCGCACGAAGCGCTTCGGCCCATTCCTGGGCGGATCATTCCGGGAACGGCCACATAAAGTACGCAACATGTCTGGCTCCTTGTCATTCACTTCGACGCTTTCCTGCCCTGCATTTTCTTGCGATTTCAGGCCCGCGGTCCTGCTCCGCCCGTTCCACCGGACCCGCCCGACCAGCTTACGCGACGTGAGCCGGCAGCGCCGAGCGCACCGCCGCCGATACCGATGGCAAGCGCCAGGGCAACCGCAAGAAAAACCACCCATGCCGCCGTTCCGGCATTCTGCATTGCGGTCTCGGCTTTTGCCTTGCCCTGTTGCGATGCGGCACCGGCTGAACCGGACACAATCAGTGCCTGGTCGACGATCGCTTCGGCACGCGCCTGCTCCACACCCATGGTGCTGGTGACCAGTTGCACAGCCTGGTCACGCTGGCCGTTCTGTATGTATTGCTGGAGCTGGCGCATGGCCTGCGGATCGACACGCCCACCCTGTGCGCGCATCATCGCCGCAAGGGGAGACTCGCCGCTGGCGCCACTGACCCTGGCCAGCTGACTCATGTTATTGAACACACCGCTGACAAGCGTGCCACCGATCGATGTGGCCAGTATCGCAAACATGATAGTGGTGACTGCCCACGATACGGCGCCGTGCAGAACGCCATCCGCCTTGCGTTTCAGGCCTGACATCCTTGCGGCAACATAGCCGCCGAAGAAGGCGGCGACCAGCATGCTGACGCCAGCCCAGATCAACGGTCCCATGCCGAAGGATTCACCTTCGGTGACTTCAATCGATGATAAACCAGTGGCAATGCCGAGCAGGGTCAGCGCAAGTTGCACGGAGATGCCAACCGCTACGCCCGCAAGCACTGCGCCCCAACGGATGGCCGGAAACACCTGCCGGCGCATGCCGTAATTGGCGACGTCGACCTGATGCACTGCCTCGCCATGAGGCGGACGCGGATCGTTGATTGCCATTTTTTTTACTCCTTATTAGACGTAACACCACCAGGACATACAACGACCGTATGCGCAGCACGCATACGGTTCCCCAAAGTGCCCTGGCGTCATGATGAAAACGCAACATTCATGCCCAGTCGTTGGGCGCAATGTTGTATGCAGTCCCTTCATGCCGCTGCATGCAAATTCGCCGCGAGGCTTTTACATACCCGGTAAAGACTTCTTACTTTTCCAGTGCATCAACGTCAGCTTGCAGTCGCCGGCGGTGCTTCTTCAACGGTATCGATCGCCTGCTTCATACGACGCAGAAACTCGCGCCGCACTTGCCATTGCTTGCCTGGCTGCACTTTCAGCCTGCAGCGTACCGTCACTGCCGCATCCTCCAGCTTCTCGACGCCGGCAATATCGATCTCATCCTGCATCAAGGGGCCAAGTACCGGATCCCTGCGCATACTTTCATCCACCTTGTGCATGAGATCAAACACGCGGCCGAGGTCATCTTGCCGCTTGACGTTGATATCCACGATCGCATAACCGAAATCACGGCTGCGGTTGGTAACAACGGTGATCATGCCGTTAGGAATAAAATGCACGCTGCCGTCGTCGTCGCGCATGCGAATGTGGCGCAAGGTGACTCGTTCGACGTAGCCGCTCTTTCCAGCCGCGTCGATGATGTCGCCTTCACTGACCTGATTTTCAAGGAGCAGGAACAGACCGGTAAAAAAATCCTTGACCAGGCTCTGCGCGCCAAAGCCGATGGCAATGCCCGCCACGCCAGCGGTCGCCAGAATCGGTGTGATAGAAATCCCAATCAGCCCGAGGGTCAGCATGATCGTAAGGCCAATGATCACGATATTCGCGGTATAGCGAAACACGTTCATCAATGTCTCTATGCGGCGCGAATCACGTATCTTGTCCGCATGCCGCAACACGTGCGCGTGCAATAGCCGAAGTACACGGCGTATCAGGCGCAATGCCACCCAGGCGAGCACCCAGACCAACAGCATATTGAACCATGGTCGAAGTGCATCGACCCATTGCTTCATGGTGTCCGGTTCAAGCGTCATAGTTTGGAAAGATAAAAGACATCGGCGGCGTACGCGTGTAGCACCTGCTGCACGCGTACGTCGCCTGCGACCGCAAGGATCGGGAGATTAACGGAAACGTTCGACGATTACACCATTCTCAAGGCGCACACGCTCGCCGACCTGTACGCCCGGTTGAACATCTTGCGACAGAGTCTGGATCGATCCATTGTCCATGCGTACTGCAACCCGGTATGACTGGGAGGTACTGGCAGCGCGGGAATTATTTTCCATGGCACGGCCTGCCAGTGCACCGCCGGCAACACCGGCAACCGTTGCTGCAGTACGTCCGCTTCCGCTACCGACCTGGTTACCAAGTACCCCACCTACGACTGCACCGGCGACAGTGCCGACACCGACGCCATTGGATGCCTGCTGGCCAGGGACAACATCAATTGCCTGCACCACGCCATAGCCGGTTGCGCTGCTCGCTGTCGTAACCGGGATCGAACTGGTGGTGGTTACTGGAATCGAGCTGTTGTTCGTGGTGGTTGGTGTGCTGCCGCAAGCGGCGAGCATGGCTACGGTGGCAACAGAGGCAGCAATCTTCATTTTCTGGATCCACATATTGATCTCCTTATTGTTAAAAGTCGAAAGCGGTTTCGATTCAGGTTGTATGCAACTCCGGCACCTGCCGAATGTGGCAGTTTCGCTCTGTAAGCGAAATGAATGATGCCGGTCCGGAAATGCTAAACATGCACTTCCTATGCCAGATCGCAAACACCGCTTGTCAAGACGACATCAGAATCGACACCATGATTTGCCCATGCACGGCATATCTTTTCATTTCTACACAGCTGTTGTCGCACTTTTTACATGGTCGCGTATTTCTTACTCGCATAAATTGCGAACGGCCAAAGAGAAACCAAGTGCCGATGAATTAAACACAAACGACTTCCTACACTTTGCCTTGCACTCACATCGAACGAGTATGGGTACATCATTTGCTTAATAAACAAGGTAGCAAAAAGCTGCATTTCGACAATTCGAAGAATCATCAAATCTATGCGAAAAATTGCCCTTATCAGCGAGCATGCCTCCCCCCTTGCCCAGATCGGCAGCACGGATAGTGGGGGACAAAATGTGTACGTTGCGCAGCTTGCGAGGCATCTCGCACGGCTTGGTTACCTAGTCGATATTTTTACCAGGCGTGACAGCGAAACACAGGAACAAGTCGTCGACTGGTATCCCGGCATCCGTGTCGTCAACGTTCCGGCAGGCCCCGCACATTACATACCCAAAGAGCAGATGCTTCCCTTCATGGAGCAGTTTGGTCGGTTCATGATCCGCTTTGCACGAAGACAGAAGCTGCCTTACGACCTTGTCCATGCCAATTTCTTCATGTCCGGCATGGTGGCGCGCCAGGTGCGCGATGCGCTCGGGATTCCGTTCGTCATGACCTTCCACGCATTGGGACGGGTACGCCGCTTGAGTCAGAAGGAAGCCGACGCATTTCCGGATGTGCGCTTTGCGATCGAAGAACGGCTGATGCATGAGGCGGACCGGATTGTTGCCGAATGTCCGCAAGACCAGCGTGACATGGAGCAGCATTATGGCGCGCCGAGCGATCGCATCGACGTCGTGCCTTGTGGATTTGATCCTGAAGAATTCTGGCCGGTCACCCTCGATGCGCGTCAGCAACTGGGGCTGGACCGCAGTGAATTCATAGTCCTGCAACTGGGGCGCATGGTGCCGCGCAAGGGTGTCGATAACGTGATCCGCGCGGCAGCGATCCTGCGCCATCAATACCAGGTAGCGGTACGCCTGTTGATCGTCGGCGGCAATGCGGAACAGCCCGACCCGGTAGCAACGCCGGAGCTTGGCCGCCTGATGGCACTGACCCGCGAACTCGGCATCGAACAATGCGTGACGTTTACCGGACAGCGCCAGCGCGGCCAGCTTCGTTATTACTATAGCGCCGCCGATGTATTCGTCACCACGCCCTGGTACGAGCCTTTCGGCATTACGCCGGTCGAAGCAATGGCTTGCGGCACACCTGTCGTCGGCACTGCGGTCGGTGGTATCAAGACCACCGTCGTCGATGGTGAGACCGGTTATCTTGTCCCACCCAACGATCCCGAATGCCTGGCCGAACGGCTCTTTGCGCTATACCAGAATCCGCATATGGCGCAACGCATGGGATGGGCTGGTATGCGCCGGGCCTATCAGCACTTTACCTGGCGCAGCGTGGCGAGCAACATTGCCGCCGTGTATGAAAACGTGCTCGAACCTGCAACGCAGTTCATGCATCGACCACTCGCTTCAGGAGAAATGAGCCTGCGTAGTTGATCAGCGGGAAAGCGTTTCAGACAAGAGTCGCAAGCTCAACCGGCCAGCGGTGTCTGCATTATCTGCCGTCTCTTGCCGGACCGTTCAAATGTCACATCGATACCGTTTGCATCAACAACGGCTGCGCCAATGCGGCGTAGCCTCAATGCGATCTTTACGATATATCTAACTTTACGGAGAGGGAATTGAGCAACGTGCAAGTATCCAGTTATGTAGCAGACCCGGCCGAGGCAAACCAGCTTACGGGCAAGACCATTCTCGTCACTGGCGGCGCCAGCGGCCTTGGCGCAGCGCTGTGTCACGTGCTGTCCTCGTCCGGCGCCAACGTGGTGGTCGGTGATCTTAATCTCGACAAGGCGCAGACCGTAGCGTCGCTGCTGGCAGAAGCAGGCGGCAAGACCCATGCACTCGGCTTCAATGTCGGGGACCCGGTGGCCGCCGAGCGAGCGATTGCGCAGACAGTCGAGCGCTTCGGTCAGATCGATGTGCTGATCAATAACGCCGGCACCGATGTCACCCAGTCCATTGATGAACTCTCCATCAATGACTGGGACCGCGTGATGCGTACCAACCTTTACGGTCCCTTCCTGCTTTCCAAGTTCGCGGCCCGACAGATGCAGAACGGCGGGCAGATCGTCAACATTGCATCGACCGCCGCCAAGCGCGCATGGCCGAATGCATCGGCTTACCATGCCAGCAAATGGGGGCTGCTCGGTCTGTCGCATGCATTGCATGCCGAGCTCCGTCCTAAGAAGATCAAGGTCACCGCGGTTCTGGCCGGCGGTATGCGCACGCCTTTCCTGCTTGACCGTTTTCCTGACATCGACATCAATACGCTGCAGGATCCGGTCAATGTCGCCAAGGCGGTCAAGTCGGTCCTGCTCCTGCCCGAACAGACCGTGATTCCGGAAATCATGGTACTGCCGATGCAGGAATCGTCCTGGCCGTGATCAACGGTGGAGACCGCTTCGGACAAGCCGCCATAACCTATGGCGGCTGCATCAAAGCACCGAGGCCCTCAGCAGCCGCAACGCTCGAAACTTCGATTATGCAAGGCTCGCGCTTAATGCAAAGACCTGCATGACTTCACCTCGGAATCCCCATGCGAGCAATATTTCTGGATAAGGACGGCACCCTGGTTGAAGACGTTCCTTACAACGTCAACCCAGGCCTCATAGAACTGACCTGGCACGCCGGCCAGGCGCTGCAACTGTTGCAACACATGGGCTATGCCCTTTTTGTCGTTTCCAACCAGTCAGGCGTTGCCAAGGGCTTGTTTACCGAAGCGGCTCTGAACCCCGTACATCAACGCCTGACGGAACTGCTCGCGCAATACGGTGTGGAACTGAGCGGCTTCTATTATTGCCCGCACTGTCCCGATGGTGTAATCAGCCGCTATGCGATTCCCTGCACCTGTCGCAAGCCGATGCCGGGCATGCTTTACCGCGCGGCGCACGAGCACGATATCGACCTTTCCCAATCATGGATGATCGGCGACATCCTGCATGATGTTGAAGCAGGTCGCCGTGCAGGATGCCAGACCATTCTGATCGATAACGGCAACGAGACCGAATGGAAACTATCAGCACAACGCACACCGCACTTCAAGGCATCGGATCTGTATGCCGCCGCTACCATCATCGCGGGCATGGAGATCGGACCAAGGGCCATGGGCGGCATGGACAGCATGATCCAGCAACTCTGACCGGCGCAGCGAAACAAAAACTGGAAATTTCAGACAGCAGAACCTGAACAATGAGCATGAAACCCTGGCATGACGTTCGGCGGATCCTGTGCATCCGTCTCGATTATCTCGGCGACGTGCTGATGAGCACACCCGCCATCCGCGCGCTTAAGCAGTCGCATCCCGGAAGTCACATTACACTATTGACCTCGGCAAGCGGCGCCGTCGCTGCACGGCATGTTCCGGAGATTGACGATGTCATCGAGTACGCGGCCCCGTGGATGAAGAGCAGCAGCCCCCATGAGCCTGCATGTGATCACGCCATGATCGAACGTCTCGCCGATGCCGGATTCGATGCGGCGGTGATCTTTACCGTCTATAGCCAGAACCCGCTGCCCGCTGCAATGCTGTGCTACCTCGCCGGCATCCCCTTGCGGCTTGCACACTGCCATGAGAATCCCTACCAGCTGCTGACGCACTGGGTACGCGATCCCGAACCCGAAGAGCGCATTCGCCACGAAGTGCGACGTCAGCTGGACCTGGTAGCAACTATTGGCGCCCATACCGATGACGAGCGCATGTCGTTCAATGTACCCTGCGACGATATGCGAGCTGCACGCAATCTGCTGAGCGCCATCGGGGTGGATTCAGAGCAGCCCTGGATTGTGCTGCATCCCGGCGCCACCGCCCAATCACGACGCTATCCGCCCGAGTACTGGCGCGAGGCCAGCCGCACCCTTGCAAGCAAACTCGGATGCCCGCTGGTGTTCACCGGGGGCAAGGATGAAACGGCGCTTGTCGAGCAGATTCGCGCCGATATCCCACATGCTTTCTCCCTGGCCGGCAAGTTGACGTTGGGAGAACTCGCGGCAGTCATCACTCTGTCGCCTTTACTGATTTCCAACAATACCGGCCCGGCGCATATCGCTGCTGCAGTAGGTACACCGGTCGTCTCCCTGTATGCGCTTACCAACCCGCAGCACACCCCGTGGCAGGTGAATAGCAGAGTTCTCTTTCAAGATGTCTCCTGCCGTTTTTGCTATAAGAGCGTGTGTCCGCAAGGACATCATCGTTGCCTCACAGGTGTAGCGCCACAGCAAGTCGTGGATGCGGCAGTCGAACTATTGCAACTGCCGCCTGCCGCGCAATCGCTTGTTACGTCGGAAACAATTATGTTTTTGCAGGTCGTCTGAACACGTCGTCTGTACGATTTACAGCGGATTGCAAAAACGGAATGAGGGCGTGCGGATGGCAAGGATTTGCCGTGACATCATACGGGAATCAATCCATCGCAAACCGGCGTATCGACTGGGATTGAATGCCGTCCGCCCTGTTGAATACTTGGTTGAACGCTTCCTTCACCGCTTGGCATAGAGCTTGCGATACTGCGAGCACGTAGCCAACCATAAGGAGATCACCATGCCACGTAACGCGACCTCAAAAACTTCTTCCAAGTCGACCAAGGCCGCACCTCGCGGCACCAAGGCTTCCGCGACCAATGCCATCAAGCTGCTCACCGAGGACCACAAGAAAGTAAGCGAGCTTTTTGACGAATTCGAAAAAATGAAAAAGAAAGGCGATGATGACGAAGAGGCAAAACAGCTGATCGTCGAGACCGTTTGCGCAGAGCTGACCATCCATGCGCAAATCGAAGAAGAGATCTTTTATCCGGCAGCACGTGATGCGATCGACGACATGGACTTGCTGGATGAAGCCGAAGTCGAACATGCATCCGCCAAGCAGCTGATCAGCGAACTGTCTGCCATGCAGCCTGGCGATGAACTGTACGACGCTAAATTTACCGTGCTGGGCGAGTATGTGAAGCACCACGTCGAAGAAGAAGAAAAGGAAATGTTCGCGAAAGTGAAAAAATCCGATCTTGACCTCGAAGAACTGGGTGCGGAACTTGAGCAGCGCAAGATGGAACTGCGTGAAGAGCTCGGCCTTGTATCCGACGATGAAGAACTGGAAGACGAGGAAGGCAGCGCCACGAAGTCCACTTCACGCAAGAATGTGCATTGATCCGCGACCGATGACATGCACAAGGTGACATCCATGTAAGTACGGGAGTGCAGTACGCCGCCATGCGATGCGGCGTACGAGCGCAAGTCGACGTAAAGGCGCGCCGGCTTGGGCTTCCATTTGCTATCTCTCATGTAGTAGACATTCCAGAAAGGCTTTTTGTGATTTCGCCAGATACGCAACGATACACGACCGCATCGCGAGCCACCCATGCCGTGGACATTCTCGCCTTCGTGGGAGCCCAGGAAATTCCTTCTGATTATTATGAAACACCGTACTATCTTCAACCTGCCCCGGGCGGGGAGAAGGCTTATGCGCTATTACGTGAAACGCTGCGCGAGAGCCGCAAGATCGGCATCGCCTATGTAGTCATCCGCGCGCGTCAGCACCTGGCAGCGCTGGTCCCAGAAGGACAGTCGCTGGTGCTCAACACGCTGCGTTGGGCAAGCGAATCCGGATCGGCGCAACACTTTGGCTTGCCGGAGGAAGAGGTGCTAGTCGCGCAAGAGCTCGCGATGATGGCCGCGCCGCTGGATACAGCGAGCTATCGCGGAAGCCTTGATATCGACGCGGCGGATCGGTCGCCGGACATGAATGCCTTTGTCGAGCAATCGGCGCTCGCCGGCGATGCGCCGGAAATCGTTGTAGAAGAACTGGACGACATGGTGGAAGACAACAACATGGCAGACGACTATCTTGCCTACGTGCTGAGCAGCAGCATCCATCCTCGCGGTGTCAGCGCGCGGCGTGACAGAACCTCTCATCAGCCCGCTTCGACTGTGCGCCGCAGAATGACCTCAAGACGTGGTTGAGCAGTGACCTTGTCCGCTTTATCAGTAACGGATCATCGTTTATCGGCCGCTTTAAAAGATGGCTGCGTTGGTGCGGTTTGGTTAGGCTTAAATGCATTTGATTCGGGCGTGAAATATGCTTGATCTGAGTTTGAATGAAGTTTGACGTGAGTTGTACCTAGGCGAAGCTGTGTGATGTTCGGCTTGCAGGGCGATGAAAATTGCCCTGCTTTTTTTGGCCGCCACATTGGCCGCACAGTCAAGGTAAGAGCATTATCGATGAGCTCATTATTTCTTTATCACGCTAATCTGGCCATCCGATTCCATATATGCCGTTTTGACCTCCTCAATAGATTCGATGCCATTCTCTCGAAGCTTGCTCCATAACTCGCTTTCGGTGATGAGTTCCCTACGCATATTGTGCTTGAGCATGCGGCCACTCTGGACCAATGGTAGCGGTCGTGGCTGTGCCAGCCTCTGAATCGCCGGAAACCGGAAGCTTAGCCAGTCCAGTAAAACATTCCAGCCAATCAGTGTCGAAACGAGAATCATGCCGTCTGTGATGGACGTGTATTCTCCTGACATGCCGTTTTGCGCGGCATCGGCAACGATCACGAGTACCAACAAATCGGCGATGCCAACAGCACCGACGTCTCGCCGTATCACAAAGCGGAACAACAAGAGCAGGAACCAGTACATCGCGGTACCGCGTATCAGAATTTCGGTGACTGGCAGACTTAGCCCAAACAAGGCATCCCAGTCAACGGACGTAAAAGCCTCCATGCGGCCTCCTGTATGCTGGTGTGCATTCGCATCTGTCGCAACTGCTGATCGCCAGCGACGAAGTGCGGATTGAGAATGCGGACGCAAACGTTCAGGAAAGGCAAGCCAACCGCTCGCTCCGGAACGTCCAATCAATCCATTGAAACATACTTGCCTCGGTACGGATTTGAAATGCCGCAGTCGAGGACAACAACATCGGAAAGCCCGCGCCTCGCAGGCAAAGGATTAATACGGATTGAAATGGCTCGCAGGACGTTGATGAACGGCCTGCTGAATAAGGCGTTGCAGCTGCTGCAAAGCAGCTGCTCTAGCGCCCGCTGCTCTGCATGTCGCTGCGCGGACCTGTGCCGACGCCGGTAGCCGGTGCATTGCCAGAGGCGGGTGCGGGATTGGGAACGCCGGATGTCAGTTTGTTGGTACCAAACGTACCTTTACCAACCATACGGCTCCAGTATCGGTCGATCTCGGCGCTCCACTTTTGGTCCGACATGTCCGGCCATCTTCCCTTGTCAAATGCCGGTGCCTGACTGATCGTTTCCCGATCCGCGTGGAGAACATATTGCCGAAGCTTGTCGCTCGGCTCCAGCGCCTGCCACGGCACCGCATGGAACTTGGGTCCAAGGCCCATGACGCCGCCAAAACTCACCACGGCATACGCGACTTCACCACGTCCGGCATCCAGGATGAGATCCTGGATGACGCCGATTTTCTTATCCTTGGCGTCGCGCACAGTGGAACCAATGATTTTCGATCCCCGATAGAGTTGTGCTTGCGGAGCACTCTCAGCCGATTGAGTAGCTGGCAGACTATCTGCATCAGCCGCACAGGTGGTTAGCGGCAGCAGTCCCGCGAGCAGAACCGCGGCAATCCCGGACTTCATAGTCCCTCCATCTCTCCAGACATCGATGAAATGTACTGCATTATTGCAATGGAAAACCGCAATGGAAGACGGCCATGCATCGCCGGCGCGTAGGGCGACCGGTTAGCGATCCTTCGCCACCGTCCAGAATTCGACCGTCTGAAAGCAACACCGTTCCCGGTGTTCGCCAGAAGCCAGCGTCAACAAGCAAACTGCCTGTCCAATCTGGCTCCCGGCACATACACCTGGCTACTCGGCCGCCAGAGCGCTTTTCTTTTCCACCCACTTCACGGCTTCCGCCGCCTTCTTGCCTGCGATGAAAGCATGGTCGGAGTTGTAGTACTCCCATTCGCTGTAGCGGCCTGCCAGGATGACGTCATACATCGCCAGCCACGACTTGATAGTCTCGACGTTCTTTGCCCGTGCATGGTCGTAGACCACATAGGCATAGGGCATGTCGACCTCGTTGGCGGCAATGATCTTATCGTCTTCCTTCAGCATGCCGACCTTGATGCAGTCGGCGATGCAGCGTTCGATCAACGCCTGTCCACTCAGCTGCAGCGGTTTCCATATCGGCGAGTAAGTGATCTCGCAGGTGATGCCGAAACCGCCGGGTGGGTTGCATTCAGGGCTGGCATTGCCCTGCACAAAGATACGATGAAAGATCGAGTCTTCCGGGTAGTAGATCCAGTGCTTGTCCGTGATGTTTTCCCGTGCGATCCCGAGGTTCACGCAGCGCACCGAGATATGCTTGAGCCCGGCGGCGGCCTCGCGCACTTCTTCCGGCGCTTCATCGCCGATCATTTTCACCAGTTGCGGCAATGGCATCGTGCTGATCAGGTTTTCATACTCGTAGCGCCGGCCATCCGCCAGCGTGATCAGGTGCTGCTTTGGCGATACCGCCACCACGTCGGCATTCAGTTCGATTGTTCCTTTGATATGCGGAACAAAGCCCGACATCAGCGCCTGAAATCCACCGCGCAAGGGATAACCGAAACGTGCATTGGGCCCCATGGGCTTGCCTGCCGGCTCAAGTGCGCCGCTGATCATTTCTTCCAGATTAGGCAGGGGCACACGTCCGCCCAGCCAAGAGGTTTCCATTTCGGTCAGTGGCACCGCCCATAGCTTGCGGTTGTAAGGAATAGCGAAATGCTTGGCTATGCCTGCACCCCAAACCTGATAGATGAACTCTTCAAAATTGGCCGGGCCACGCTTCTCAAGTGCGGCGACGTTCGATCCCGGCAGCGTGACGCCGCCATCGGCGCAACAGTCGCCGGCCCTGGCCGCGGTCGGCACAGGCGCCTGCCCGGGCTTGCCGCTACCATAGCGCGCCTCAATGGCGCCCATGATGCACTCCTTGATCACCTCGGGCGGAAGGCCGTGCAGTGCTCCCTGAAACGGGTAGCGCGTATAGACGTTCTTGCTGTAAATCCATGCTTCGCGATCCTGCCAGTGCATGTTGGAGCCAAGCAGAATGTCGTACAGTTCCAGCACGTAAGGGTCATTCGAAAACATGATGTGACCGGCATGATCGAAGGTAAAGCCGTTGTCCTTGATCGAACGGCACCAGCCGCCCACCATGTCACTCTTCTCCAGCAAAACCGCGTCATGGCCGAGATGATATGCGGCCGACAAACCGGTCGGCCCGGCGCCGATGATCGCCGTCTTTGCATAGCGGTTTGCGTCCTGCTGGCGCAAGCGGTTGACGTTAGGCGTCACATCAGCGACAGCCAGCGCTTCGACGTCGGGTTGCGGCAATGTCGCATCCTGCCGGCGCGGTGTTGTGTCAAGCAGTGTGCGCATCTGCTCGACGGTGGAATCCCAGGAGGTGGCCGCCAATACCCGGCGCATGCCGTCGACCCGGCGCGCGTGCTCTTCCGGCGGCGCCAGTAACGCCGCTTCGCAGGCCGCAATAAACGCATCGGCATCTGCCGCAATCGCAACAATATCGCTGTAGCAGCTGGCAACGTCCGCCACTGGTGTACTTACGATAGGCAACTCCGCGGCCATGTACTCCAGGGTCTTGGTTGGACTGATGAATCTGGTGGACTCGTTCATCGCGAACGGCAGCAGGCATACGTCCCAGCCGGCAAGAAACTGCGGCAATGCCTCATAGGGTTGCTGGCCGAGGTAATGGATGTTCGCGCGCTGGGGCAGCGTCGCCGGATCAATCTTGACTACCGGCCCCACCAGCACGATCTGCCACATCGCATGGGCATCGGCCAGCCTGCCGATCAGGTCGACATCAAAGCGTTCATCGATCACGCCAAAGAAGCCAAGCCGCGGCCCGGGAATTTCACGGTGCGCGGGATGCGAATTGGTACGATCGAGTGCCTGCAGGAAGTGCGCGGAATCAACGCTGCTGGGGAAACAATGGACGTTCGGATGTCGATCGCGCTTGGAGCGGTACAGGCTTTGCCCGCCTGTAAAGACGATATCGGCCACCTTCAGCAAGGCGCTCTCCCGTTGCAGGAGTTGCTTGGGCGCGTTCTTGAAAGAGGCCAGTTCATCCATGCAGTCATATACCACCAGGCGCGGTTGCAATTCCTGCAGCAGCGGCAACGCCATCGGCGTATAGAACCATGCCATGTGGTCGGGATAATCGCGCACCACCTGCTTCAAAAGCTTTTGCAAGTGCGGCAATTGATCGTCATGAAAGCCCGGCATGTTGACCGGCGTGTGCGGCTGGCATACAAGGACGTTGGGGATGGGTGAATACGTCTTCAGATAGGTACGCTCGGCATCATAAACCGGCTCTTCCACGATGACGACCGGATAATGCCTGGCCATGCGCGATAGCAGATGCTGTGGACGCTGAAACACGAAATCCCAACGCAGGTGTGAGAACACAATGATTGCAGAAGCCATGCTATCTCCTTGCCGCTAGGGCTTGAATTTGGGTTGAGAATGTCTGAGTGGACATGAGCTGGCAGAACGCGCCGATGGCATTTGCCGCTTCCCGCCGATGCTGTCGGCCATCGCACTCAGTCTTTTGAACGCAAGTCGGTCGAATGGAGAATGTCGTTGTCATTTCGTAGGCATGTGAGAACTTCCAAGTTGCGTGTTCGTGGCATCGGATGAATTGCGCTTACCTCCTCTTGCTGTCCTCCTGCTGAATTGTCGCGCTGCCGGCCTTACGGTTTTCGTACGATGCCACTACGGCATCGCTACTGCCTAATCGCTACTGCGTAATCGCTTCAATCTCGCGATCGTTGACGCAGGCGCGTTCGACGCATTGCTCTATACGAGAGCCTGTCTGCAATGCGTTGCTTTTATCACGTGCTGCGTTACAAGCTTGCGCGGAGCGCAGATAACGCATTACGACAGGCCGACGCAAAAGCTATGCCGACAACCGGACTTCGTGCCCTTGCACAGCGTGCAAGAAAACAGGATGACAAACGGCGTCGTGAAAGAATAAAGTGGGTAAATCGGAAATGCGCCGGCAAGTGGAATCCAGCGACAAGGACGGCCTGAACGGAGGCGATTGCCGGGATGGTAAGGATGGACGGGCGAAGCTTGCAGCAACTCAGCAACATGAAAGACGTTTTCCGAATCGGGTCAGGCAATGAGGCATGTTTCGATAGGGCCGTAATCGTGCAAGCCTTAAACCTGCAGTTGGGAATACCTTCTTCAGGCGTCTTGTACGAACTGCACCTACTATACGGAGCACAGGGGGAAGCGCGCTGATCTTTCTCAAACCAGCAATGGCGCAGACACCCGATAAATCATGCAATTTGCCTGCTCGGCATGTTTCGTGCTCAGCACTGACCAAACTCTTTCCTCGGCAAATCTGCCCTTTGGCCATTACCTGTGGCCATGCCGAAAAGCAATGAAATAACCATGTAAAAATGGCAAAACGGTGTAATCGTTACGTCATGGATCATGGCGTTATACCGAAGCCAAAGCGAGAAGGGTATGAACAGACTATGAAAATCATCAACCGACAATGACACACCAGACATGCGACAGACGATCTGCAAGCACAATGCACTAGGACTTCCCTTCCGGCGAAAGGAGCGCTTCTTGCTGACGCCGACGAGGAAGTCACCGCTTGACCGGCACAGCCACCCACCTACGATAGTGGAAAATATGGGCGTCGCCGGGCATGCCAATGTTGTTACTTTGAAGAACATCAAACGTGCTTCTGGTCTTGTGAATTTATTCCTGTGCTCAAGCAAGGCGGCACTTTCCCGGAGAGCTAGGATACGCTGGGGAATTACTCGCGGTTCTCGCACAAGGAAGGGAATCGGCACGTACTGTGCGGACATACCCTCCATCGTAGATGGAAGTCATCCCATGAGGCGGAGAAGAAAGCGTTTGTCAAAAGGAGTCGGTTTACATCATGGGTATATCGAGCAATCAACGATACACAATTCGCCGCGACGGTACCCCTTCTACGGCGTCGCAGTTGCATGCGATGCATCAGACAATGCCGCCTTTATTGGTTGAAGATACGCCGCAACAGCATGCGGAACGCCTGGGAAATTTGCTTGAACGCTGTGCCGACGCGATTCTGCTGATCCGCGATGGCCGCATTGTTGGGTGCAACCAGGCGGCGGGAGAGATGTTTTCGCCTGCCGGGAGCCATCTTGAAGGCCATACGCTAGACGAAGTCGTCAACGCATCGGAGGATGGCATACCTTCGCCTATCGCCCTCGCCTATTGCCCTGCCACCATGCATCGCACGCTGCAGCTGGCCGACGGAAGTCCTATCGACGCGGAAGTCACCGTATCGCCCTACATCGACGTCACGGTTTCCGATGGCAGGCTGCTGGTCATCCGAGACGTCAGTGCGCGCAAGCGTATTGCCGCTACGCTCCTGCAGCAGGACAAGTACATCCGCCTGATAACAGACACCGTGCCGGCTTTGATCGCGTACGTTGATAATGAAGAATGCTATCGCTTCGTCAATGCTGCTTACCAGCAGTGGTTCGGACGTCCACGTAATGAAATCGTCGGACGCAAGGTATGCGATGTTCTTGGCACGGCTTATCCGGCTGCAAAGCCTTTCATTGCACAGGCATTGAAGGGCCAGCCCGTCCATTTCGAGCTGGCGCTTGACAGCGTTGCCGGCGAACGGCATGTGATGGTGGTGTATAGCCCGGATCTGCAGGCGGATGGCCGCGTTGCCGGATTTTCCGCAATGGCCACCGACATCACGGACCGGCGCGACCATGAACAGGCACTGCGCGCGCAGGAACGCCAGTTGCGCCTGATTACCGAGGCGCTGCCCGTCTTCATTGCGCAATGCGACCGAGACTATCGACTCACATTCGTCAACAAGACCTATGCGGATCGCTTCGGTTTCCACCCCAAGGAGATCGTCGGCAAACGGATTCCCGAAATTGTCGGTGATGAAGCGTTTTCGACTGTACGTCAGTATATCGATGCCGCCTTGCGCGGCCAGCCGCAAGAACATGAAGTCAATGTTCCCTTGCCCAATGGGGGAAACCAGTTCATGCAAATGATGTATGTGCCGGACTTCGATGAGGAAGGCAACGTACGGGGACTGCTAGCGGCAATCAGCGACATCACGCGATTGCGCGATACCGAGGAGCAGTTGCAGCGCCGTGAGCTTGAGTTCAAAACCCTGGTAGAGAATTCGCCTGACATCATATCGCGCATTGATCGCAAGATGCGCCATCTCTACGTGAACCCCGCGGTCACGAAATTGGCGGCGCTGCCGCCGGAAGCGTACATCGGCAAGACGAAGGCTGAACTCGGCCTGCCAGAGACGGTGGTACGGGCATGGGACGAGGCCGCGTACGCCGCTTTCGACACAGGCACCGAACAACGACTGGATTTCGATCTGGAGATCGAGGGCCAGATCCACTACTTCTCCGGGCGCATTGTTCCGGAAGTCGATCGCTGGGGACAAATCGATTCAGTGATCGCCATTGCCTATGACGTAACCTCTCGAGCCCGCATGGAAAAGGAGCGCGACGAGTTGCTTGCCCGCGAACGCAGCGCACGCATCCAGGCAGAGACGGCTGCCAAGGCCCGCGATGAATTCCTCGCCATCGTATCGCACGAATTGCGCGCCCCGCTCAATGGCATTCAGAGCTGGGCCCATGTCCTGGAAAACTATGTACAGGATGTGGTCACGGTGCCGCTTGCTCAACGTGCCCTCCAGGGAATCAAGACTGGTGTGAATCAGCAGGTGCGGCTGATCGAAGACTTGCTTGATGTTACGCGCATGATGAGTGGAAAATTCCGGTTGATGAAGCAGCCGCTAGCGCTTCTTCCTGCCTTGCAGGCGGCGGTCAACAGTGTGCGCGCAATGGCGACATCGAAGAAGATCAGCCTTAGCTGCAATTACCGCATCACCAGCGAGCAGATCGAGGGGGATGCGGATCGCGTACAGCAAATTTTCTGGAACCTGTTGTCCAATGCCATCAAGTTTACGCCCGAAGGCGGCCATGTCTGGCTGACCGCATCGATCGCCGGCGAGCAGATCTGTGTGACGGTGCGGGATGACGGGGCCGGGATCTCCCCGGCTTTCCTGCCTCATCTCTTCAATCGTTTCAGCCAGGAAGACACGTCCAGCACACGTGATCATAGCGGATTGGGGCTGGGACTGTTCCTGGTACGCCACCTGGTCGAAATGCACAACGGCCAGGTCAAGGCGGACAGTGAAGGTGAAGGCAAGGGAACAACCTTTAGTGTGTACTTCAAGCTGCGCCCGCGTACCGAGCAATATCTGACGGTCGGCCCCGCCGAACCCGCTTCGAACATGCCGCTTCCCTCATTGGAAGGACGTTGCGTACTGCTTATCGACGACCAGGCCGAAGCGCGGGAATCGTTGACCGTGGTGCTGAGCGCCGCCGGCGCCGATGTGTTCGCTGCCGCTACGGCGGGTGAAGCAATTGAATGGCTGTCCGGGCTGGCACCGGATCGCTATCCGGACGTGCTGATTTCGGACATTGCGATGCCTGGCGAAGACGGTTATGCGGTATTGAGACGCATCCGCGCCTGGCAGGCACCGAATGGCAGCACCCCCCTGCAACGCCTGCCAGCCCTGGCACTGACTGCATTTGCAGAACGCGAGGACCGAATACGCGCACTGACTGCCGGCTTCCAGATGCACGTCACCAAGCCGGTCGCTCCCGAAGAGTTGATCATCGTGATCGACACGATGGCGGCACGCGATTAAAGCGAAACGGCACGAAGCGTGCATGAGTGAAAAGGGTGGAATACGCTAATTGCGTATTCCACCCTTTTCCGTTCCTTTACCGTTAGCATTGTTACCTGAAGCAGAGCCTCTTATTCTGTTCCGTCGACAGGAGACGGCTGAGGTCTGTCTCCACGCCACAGATGCTTAGAGCACTGTGGCCCTTAACAGAAGTCTGTTAGTGATAAGAGTCGCTGCTGCTACCCTGCATTGACGACTCGTCTTTCTTCTGTATTCCCTCGTAGGGTCCGTATTCCTCCAGCCGGTTATAAAGCGTCTTGAGACTGATTCCAAGAATATCCGCGGCACGCTTCTTGACACCGCCGCAGAGTTCGAGCGTCGCATAAATCAGCTTGCGGTCGACATCGGCAAGCGATGTGCCGACCGGGATCGCCAGAGTCAATCCGACCGGAGACTGAGTGGTGATCACTGGTGCCAGTGCCGCGGCATCAATGATATGGTCGGACAGAATGAAGGCGCGTTGCATGTAATTACGCAGTTCACGCACATTCCCCGGCCAGTGATAATTACTCAGGCAGGCAAGTCCGTCAGGAGACAACAGCTTGTTCGTGCCATGTGCGGCGTTAAGGTCATCCAGGAAGTGCTGCGCGAGCAATTCAATATCCGCACCACGTTCACGAAGCGGCGGGATCTTTAGCGGGAAAACATTCAGGCGATGGTACAGGTCAAGCCGGAGCTTGCCTTCCGCGACCGCGGCTTCCGGATCACGATTGCTCGCGGCAATGACACGCACATCGGTCTCGATTTCCTGGTTACTGCCGATTCGCATGAAGGAGCCCGTCTCAAGAACACGGAGCAGCTTCACCTGCAGTTCCACCGGCATTTCAGTGATTTCATCCAGGAAAAGCGTTCCGCCATTGGCACGTTCGAAATAGCCCTTGTGCTGGCGATCCGCACCGGTAAAGCTGCCCTTCTCGTGACCGAAGATTTCGCTTTCGATCAATTGCGGAGAAATGGCACCGCAGTTGACGGGAAGGAAGGGATGTTTCTGGCGAAGACTGAGGTCATGAATGGTCTGTGCTGCCAGTTCCTTGCCAGTGCCGCTCTCCCCTAACAGGAGCACGGTTGCTTCGGTAGGCGCAACGCGGCCGATGTGGTTGTAGAGCTTTTGCATAGCCGGTGCAGCGCCCAGCATCTGGCCGAAATGACCGAGGCGGCGCAATTCGCTACGCAGAACACCAATTTCTTCCTTCAGATCCACCGTGCGCGGAATGCGCGCCAGCAAGGACTTCAGGCGACGGAAGTTGATCGGCTTGGTCAGATAGTCGGCCGCGCCAAGGCGCAACGCCTCCACTGCCGTTTCGACACTGGCGTGTCCAGTGATCAATACGATTTCAGTGGTCGCACGGGACTCGATATCATTGAATAAATCCATCCCGCTGCCGTCCGGCAATTTAAGGTCAATCAGTACGACATCCGGGCGCTGTCGCATGATCTGTGTCTGAGCATCGCGAATATTGCCTGCTACGGCAGTGGTAAATCCTTCGGCCGCCGTAATTTCCATCAGCGCTTCGCGCGTGTTCACGTCATCGTCAACGATCAATACATGTGGCATATATCACTGTCTCGTACGGTGTTAATCCGAACGGAGATTGCCTATTGCTGCTTGCTGATTGCAATGGCAATACCGGTCGGCAAAAGCAGCAGGCGAGTCTTCATGAATTGAATCATGTCGGTAGCCCGCTGTCGTCAGAAAGCGATGGTGTTCGGGATGGCAACACCGTTACGCGCTTTCTGTGGCAGCCATTGCCGTCGTGCCCTGGGGTACGAACGTCAATATGCGTAAAAACAGTTATTGGAATTGTTCGAACTAGTTGACTCTGCTTTGGACAGCGATTTCAACAGAATATTCAGCATATGTCTTCGACTCTTATTGTCGGAGCACGTATGCATTTTCTTATTGAGCCAAAACAGTGATCCATGAAATTGCCTTCGTGTTCCCGCAATGAATTTAATGATGAGGGATACGCTTGCGGTTGCCACGTTGTGCAGCCTGACGGCTTGAAGCTATGGATCTGTTTGAACCGGTTGAGGAAGGTGCTGTACGCCAATACGCCCTTCAGCATTAGAGTAGATATGTAACGCTCGTGACGTGATAGCGCATTCACCAAGCGTTACGTATCCGGGTATGCCTACAATGCGCAAGTGGTCTGCTCGACCAGCTTGCGCACTACCTTGCGGCATGACGGAGTGCCTTGGGCGTATTACTTCGAACCAGTACCGCCCGAACCAGTTGTGCCGGAGCCGCCTGCGCCGCCCGAGCCGCTGGAACCCATGGAACCTGCACCACTGGAGCTGCTGCCTGTGGCGCCGCTTCCGCCCGAGGTGTCACCAGCGCGACGGTCACAACCCACTGCTGTCAGGCTCAGTGCAGCGACAACCAACAAAACTTTCGATGTCGTCTTCAGTGCATTCATTCTTGTTCCTTTCAAAAAAGTTAACGTTGTCTGTCACGTTCTTGACCGTACCTTTTGCGATAAGTTCTATGAAGCTTTTCGCAAGGTCAGATTCGATCTGACGCAGATTCCATGCCATCGCCTGCTGATGTAAAGCAAGTTCAAGCCTATCCCAGTCTCAGCTATACCCTGGATGGGTCCTAAGCGAGTGATCTATCCAGTGCGTGCATGGCTGGCAGAGGGCATCAAAGCCGGGGTAAAACTTACAGCGGCGACGTAAGGCTTACAGTTTTTATAATGAGAGTCATGACGTCGTTACATCGCAATAATTGCCGGCCATAAGCTTTGTCCGGTTCATTTTGAGTGAATATCAATCCTTGTAAGTAGCACACACACCACCACTTAGTTATCGTGTATCTTGAAGCTTGTCGTTCTTGTCGACCATCGATGCGTAACGCCGAGAGCAGGAGTCAGGCTGTACCGCATGCACCTTCAACCATGACTGGTTTGCGCACCGGAACTGAAATAGCGCAAGTGAGTCTTCACGCTTTGATGTAAAAATCATGACGTCTTCTTCGACGCTCACGCCTGAGCGCTACGACCGGCCACACGGGAGTGGCCAAACGGAACCACACATGGCCCTCGAAAAATCACTGAAGCACTTCGGCATCATGCACGGCACATCGCCGATCATGGAGCGGCTCTACCAGCAGGTGGACAAGGTGGCTGCAACCGAAGCAACTGTCCTTCTGGTGGGCGAGAGCGGGACCGGCAAGGAAGTCATTGCCAATGCGCTTCATCACTCCAGTGCGCGAAGCGAGCAGGCTTTTGTTGCCGTCAATTGCGGCGCGATTCCAGCACATCTTATCGAGGCTGCGTTGTTCGGCCACGAGAAAGGCAGTTTCACCGGCGCAGTACGCCAGCAGATCGGTTATTTTGAGCATGCATCCGGCGGCACCCTGTTCCTCGATGAAATTACGGAGATGCCGGTCGACATGCAGGTCAAGCTCCTGCGGGTGCTGGAGTCCGGCACCTTTCTGCGCGTCGGTGGCGATGAGGAGGTAAAAGTCGATGTGCGCCTGATAGCAGCAACCAATCGCGATCTTGATACTGCGGTCAAGCAAGGCAACTTGCGCGAGGACTTAATGTACCGGCTTGCCGTGTTTCCGATTCGGATTCCACCTTTGCGCGAGCGTGGCAATGACATCGAAGCGCTTGCCAATCATTTCCTCTCTGAACTGAATGAGAAAGACAAGGCAAACAAGGTGTTTTCCAAAAGCTCCCTCGACGTCATCCGTTCCTATTCCTGGCCGGGCAATGTACGTGAGCTGAAAAATGTCGTGCAACGTGCCTATATCCTGGCTACCGATACGCTCAATATCGAAGACTGCATTTCTGACCTGTCGACCAAAAAGCCGACCGTGCATGAAGGCTATCTGAATTTCTTCGTGGGAACGCCACTTGCCGATGCGCAAAAAGAAATCATCCTGGCAACGCTCAAACATTACAGCGGTAACAAGCGATTGACAGCCGAGGCGTTAGGGATCAGCTTGAAGACACTCTATAACCGCCTGAAAGAGTATTGAGCACATCGATTATCCGTTGCATGCCAGCACGTGCCAGCGCAATGCCGAAAACCGTACGGCATTGCGCTGACGGATGCGTCAGGCGTTGACGACTTCACCGCCATTCGGATGCAGTACCTGTCCCGTCATGTACGACGTATCCTCCGAAGCGAGAAACACATAGCAGGGCCCAACTTCATCCGGCTGTCCGGCCCGGCCCATGGGTGCCTGTTGTCCAAAAGTTGACACCTGTTTTTCGTCGAAGGTTGCCGGAATCAGCGGAGTCCATATCGGTCCCGGCGCGACCGCATTGACCAGGATTCCGCGCTCGATCAACTGCTGCGACAGGGAACGGGTAAAGGCGACGATTGCCCCCTTGGTCGACGAGTAATCGAGCAGATGCGAGCTGCCGCGATAGGCAGTCACCGATGTGGTGTTGATGATGCGGGCACCGGGCTTGAGATGGGGCAACGCCGCCTTGACGGTGAAGAACATTGAAAAAATATTCGTGCGGAAGGTTTTCAGCAATTGTTCTTCGGTGATGTCTTCAATGCTTTGTTGCGGATACTGCTGGGCTGCATTATTGACCAGAATGTCCAGCTTGCCGAATGATGACACCGCGGTGTCAATCATCTTGCTGCAAAATGCCGCATCGCCAACATCCCCCGCAATCAATACGCATTCACGGCCTTCCGCCTCGATATAGCGTTGCGTTTCCTTCGCGTCCTCATGCTCGTCGAGATAGGCGATAACGACATTCGCTCCCTCTTTGGCAAAGCCGATCGCCGCAGCGCGGCCAATGCCGCTGTCGCCACCAGTTACCAATGCCACCTTGCCTTTTAATTTTCCACTGCCTTTGTAATTTCGCATTTCGGCCTGCGGCTTCGGTGACATAGCCTGCTCCGAGCCCGGTTGCTTGTCCTGATGCTGTGGCGGGAAGGATTGATCCTGTGAAGCCATGATGTTCCTTTCAATATTAAAGCGTTCTGGTCCCAGCTTAATGTTTGGTCGATTTCGACTGCGTGCGGCTCTTGCCTGCTTTTTTCAGGGAGATCGCGACCGCCTGTTTGACAGCCTTCTTTTTGGAGTCGGGACGGCTGTTGCCTATGGTGCCGTCGTGTTCGTACTCATGCACGAGCGTTTTGATATTGCTTTTCACTGTTTGGTGACTCTTTCCGCCTTTCAATGGCATGGCATCCTCCTGTGTTGGTAGGTGAACGGTGTTGCCAATCAAAGATTGACATTGAAAGGTTAAAAGGCGAGCAGATTCTGTGCCATTTGCGATATGGCACAGAAGCTTATTGAAGGGGAATGAAACGCGGAATCAGGCGGCGATGGGCTGCGTTCTGGCGAACGCTTCCATCAATAAGGCGGGATCGCCAGCGGCGAGTTTTTTAGAATCGGACAAGGTCTGCCGGAATGCGCGTGCGCCGGGCGAGCCCGCCATCAGGCCGAGCATATGGCGGGTAATGCTATTGAGGCGCAAGCCACCGCCGACACTGCCCTTGCCATGGCGCGCAAGCTGATCGGCGATATATGGCAGCATGGCCTGCAGCACTTCGGCGCGCGACTTGACGGGAGACGTGTCACCGTAATAGCGGGCATCGAAGCCGGCCATCAGATACGGGTTGTGATAGGCTTCGCGTCCCAGCATGACACCATCCACATGCTGCAGATGCGCATCGATTTCCGCGACGGTCTTGATACCGCCGTTGATGATGATTTCGAGTCCGGGAAAGTCGCGCTTGAGTTGATAGGCGTAATCGACTTTCAGCGGCGGAATCTCGCGATTTTCCTTCGGACTCAGGCCCTTGAGGATAGCGTTTCGCGCATGCACGATAAACGTATTGCAGCCGGCGTCCGCAATGGTGCCAACAAAATCGCGGACGAAGTCATAAGACTCCACGTCATCGATACCGATGCGGTGCTTAACCGTCACATCAATCGAGACGGTATCGCGCATTGCCTTGACACAGTCCGCGACCAGTTCAGGTTCCGCCATCAGGCAAGCGCCGAATGCTCCCTTTTGAACCCGCTCAGACGGGCAACCGCAATTCAGGTTAATCTCATCATAGCCCCAGGTCTCGCCCAGCTTAGCGCTTTTGGCGAGGTCGGCAGGTTCGCTGCCGCCAAGTTGCAGTGCAACAGGATGTTCTTCGTCATTGAAGTCAAGATGGCGCGGCACGTCGCCATGGAGCAAGGCGCCGGTCGTCACCATCTCCGTGTAAAGCCAGGTATGCCGGGTAATCTGGCGATGAAACAGGCGGCAATGACGGTCGGTCCAATCCATCATCGGAGCAACCGATAGACGGCGGGCGGGTAACTTGGCGGAATGTGGAGAGCGGATCATAATAGGACGACATTTTACCGGGATGGCTTCCGGTACGTAACAAAGGTAAAAAGCTGCATAACCACGGGTCGGACCTTCCCGCCGCAAGCGGGCGGTTCGGGCAACAAACAACAATTTCTCCAAAAGGGAAACACGCTATGGCCAATACTCTGGACACCTCGCATTTCTGGATGCCATTTACGGCAAACCGCCAGTTCAAGAATAAACCGCGCTTGCTGGCTTCCGCTTCCGGCATGTATTACACATCGGACGACGGCCGCAAGATTCTCGACGGCACTGCCGGCCTGTGGTGCGTGAACGCGGGCCACTGCCATCCCAAGATTACGGCTGCCATCCAGCAGCAGGCAGCAACCATGGATTTTGCACCGACTTTCCAGATGGGCCATCCGAAAGTCTTTGAAGCGGCAAGCGCCCTGGTTGCAATTGCGCCGGAAGGCCTCAACCGCGTTTTCTTTTGCAACGACGGCTCAGAATCGGTGGATTCCGCGCTCAAGATTGCCCTCGCCTATCACCGGATGCGAGGCGACGGCTTGCGCACACGCCTGATCGGGCGGGAGCGTGGCTATCACGGCGTCGGCTTCGGTGGCATCGCGGTCGGCGGCATCGCCGGCAACCGCAAGCATTTCGGACCGACGCTGGCCGGTGTCGATCATTTACGGCATCCGCTCGATATCGGCAAGAATGCGTTTTCGCGCGGACTGCCAGAGCATGGTGCAGAAATCGCCGATGAACTCGAACAACGCTTGCTGGCTTTGCACGACCCCGCCACCGTTGCCGCAGTGATCGTGGAACCGATCCAGGGTTCTACTGGCGTTATCCTTCCGCCCAAGGGCTATCTGCAGAAATTGCGCAGCATCTGCGACAAGTACGGCATCCTGCTGATTTTCGACGAAGTTATCACTGGTTTCGGCCGCCTCGGTAGCGCATTCGCCGCCGACTTTTTCGGCGTCGTGCCGGACATGATTACCTGCGCCAAAGGTTTGACCAATGCTGCCGTTCCGATGGGCGCGGTCATCGTACGCCAGGACATCCATGACACCTTCATGGATGCGGCGCCGGAAAACGCCATTGAATTCTTCCATGGCTACACTTATTCCGGTCATCCTCTCGCCGCGGCAGCCTGTATCGCCACCCTCGATGTGTACAAGGAAGAAGGCCTGTTCGACCGCGCAGCCTCCATGGCGCCCTACTTTGAGCAGGCCGCTCACAGCCTCAAGGGCCTGCCTTACGTCAAGGATGTGCGCAATCTTGGTCTGGTGTGCGGTATTGAACTGGAAAGCGTGCCGGGCAAACCGTCGGCACGCGCCTTCGACGTATTCCAGAAATGCTTCTGGGACAAAGGCGTTTTGATCCGCACGACAGGCGACATCATTGCCTTGTCGCCACCGCTGATCATCGACAAGCAGCAGGTTGACCAGTTGTTTAGTGCCATTGCGGACATCCTGAAGAGCCAACAAGCCGTGCCACAGTCCGAACCTGCGGTCGCTTGAACCGCATCTTGTTACACCGTCGGCTCGACCCCCGGTCCGACGGTTGCCTTCTTGGCGCCTTGCGTTCGCAGGGCGGCAATCTCATTCAGTACCAACGCCGCCATCACTACACCGCCACCCAGCAAGGTTTCCCGGGCGGGAATTTCGCCGGCACCCAGCCATGCCCATAACGGGCCGAGCAACACTTCCAGCAACGATAACAACGCCACCTCCGGTGCGGACAGGCTTTTGGTTGCCTTGACCATCAACAGGCAGGGAACGCCAAGCTGAAAAAATCCGAGCACCGCCAATAGCCCGACGTCATGCAGGGATGCCTCCAGTGGCCAAGCGAATGGCAGCATGAGCAACGCGGAAAAAACACTTCCCAAAAATACGGCGGGCATCAGGTCAATGCCCTGTCCGGCACGCTTGAGAATAATGAGATTGACGGCGGAGGCGACTGGCACGGCGCCCCCGATCAGCATACCGATAAGGTGCTGCCCACCAACATTGCTCATGCCGTTGACGAACATCCACAAGATGCCGATGAATGCCGCGGCAATCGCCAGCCAGGTACGCTGGGGAATGCGCTGTTTCAGCACCACCCACGCAAGAAATGCCGTCAGCAATGGCGCGACGCTCATGACGATCAGCGTATTAGCCACCGTCGTCTTGGTAAGCGCAATCATGAAGCAGACAAACATCACGCACCACATCATGCCGCTCAGGACGCCGGTCAGGCCGGCAGAACGTATGGTGTTGGCCGCCCTGGCGACGCCTTGCTGACCGACCAAAACGATGGCGACCGCCATGGCTGAAAACAGGCTGCGCCAAAACGTTACTTCAAAACCACGTGCGGCGTCGAGGTGGCGCGTGATGACACCGGCGATACTCCAGAGTGTCGGCGCAATAATCATGAGCAGCAATGCCCGCTGATGAGTCGTCAAAAGTGACATGGAACAATTGACAAAAGTTTAGTTTGAAAAAACTTGGCCCGGCCCTCCAACTGGAGGACCGGGCCTTGGTATATCAATTCAGCTTAAACCAATCCAAAATGCGTTGCAGTTGCACCTTCGGTCATACGCATGTAGTACGTGCGCCGGTGCACCTGCCATCGTCATTTTGATCGACACGCTTGGCCAGAGCCATAGCGTGCGCCGCAAGCCGAATGCCCTGTTCCGCGGAACTTGCAAGTCAGGCTTGAAAGCATTGATGTGCTTATGCTGCTTCGCGCGACGCCTTCTTGCGCTCGTGCTCCTTCAGGAAACGCTTGCGCAGACGAATGCTCTTCGGCGTGATTTCAACCAGTTCGTCGTCCTCGATAAATTCAACTGCGTACTCCAGTGTCAGCTGAATCGGCGGGACCAGGCGCACTGCTTCGTCGGTACCGGATGCGCGCACGTTGGTCAGCTGCTTGCCTTTGATTGGGTTGACAACCAGGTCATTTTCACGCGAGTGAATGCCGATGATCATGCCTTCATAGACCGGATCGTTGTGGCTGACGAACATGCGGCCGCGATCCTGCAGTTTCCATAATGCATAGGCAACCGCAGCGCCATCGTCCTGCGAAATCAGCACACCGTTGCGACGGCCTGCCAGTTCTGGCTTGTTGCTGTCAATCGGCGAATATTCGTCAAAAATGTGACTCATCAGGCCGGTGCCGCGTGTCAGCGTCATGAATTCCGACTGGAAGCCGATCAGGCCCCGTGCAGGAATACGGTATTCAAGGCGCACACGGCCCTTGCCGTCCGGTTCCATGTTTTGAAGGTCGCCACGACGGCGGCCGAGTTCTTCCATCACGCCGCCCTGGTGAGAGTCTTCGACGTCAACGGTGAGCAGTTCGTAGGGTTCACACTTGACCCCATTCACTTCCTTGAACACCACGCGCGGACGGGAAACGGCGAGTTCGTAACCTTCGCGGCGCATGTTTTCCAACAAGATGGTCAGGTGCAGTTCGCCACGACCGGACACTTCGAATGTCGTATCGTCACCAGTATCGGTCACGCGCAACGCCACATTGGACTTCAGTTCGCGGTCAAGACGATCACGGATCTGACGGCTGGTGACAAACTTGCCTTCACGACCGGCCAGCGGGGAATTGTTGACCAGGAAGTTCATCGTCAGCGTCGGCTCATCAACCTTCAGCATTGGCAAGGCATCAGGCTTGTCAGGCGCGCACACGGTAGTGCCGATGCCCAGCTCTTCGATACCGTTGATCAGAACGATGTCGCCAGCGGTGGCCTCATCGACCAGCACGCGTTCGAGACCCTTGAACTTCAGTACCTGGTTGATCCGTGCCTTGGTCGGTGTCGAGTCGGGGCCATTCATGATGATCACATCCTGCAGCGCCTTGACACGGCCGCGGCTGATACGGCCGATACCGATCTTGCCGACATAGGAAGAGTAATCAAGCGAGGAGATTTGCAACTGCAGTGGGCCGTCCAGATCGTCGTCACGTACCGGGACATTTTCCAGTACGGAGTCAAACAGCGGCTTCATCGTGCCTTCGCGTACGTTCGGATCGAGGCTGGCGTAGCCATTCAGCGCCGAGGCAAAAACAACCGGGAAGTCGAGCTGCTCTTCGGTCGCACCGAGCTTGTCGAACAATTCGAATGTCGCGTTGATAACCCAGTCAGGGCGCGCACCCGGACGGTCGATCTTGTTGACCACAACGATAGGTTTGAGGCCCAGGCCAAGCGCCTTGCGGGTCACGAAACGGGTCTGCGGCATTGGGCCCTCGACCGCGTCGACCAGCAACAGTACGGAATCAACCATCGACAGTACGCGCTCGACCTCGCCACCGAAGTCAGCGTGGCCAGGAGTGTCGACGATGTTGATATGAGTGCCTTCGTATTCAACCGCGCAGTTCTTGGCGAGAATCGTAATGCCGCGCTCTTTTTCCAGATCGTTGGAGTCCATCACGCGCGTATCCACTTGCTGGTTTTCGCGGAAGGTGCCGGACTGACGCAGCAGCTGATCGACCAGAGTGGTTTTGCCGTGGTCAACGTGAGCGATGATGGCGATGTTGCGCAGAGCGCGTTTTGTGTTTGACATGGTGTGTGAGCGCGAGATTCGATGAACCGGAAATTATAGCATGCTGCGACGCAAGAAAATAATCAAAAATTCTTGTATTTCAATGGCTTGCGTCGGACGAAGAGGTATATGGACAAACAGAGTGTGAAAAAATTCGCGAAAATTCCATGCAATTTTATGTGTGTAATTTACACATTGAATCACATGGCGATGAGGCGCTCGGGAGCAAGAACGCCGTGGGCCAATAGCTGCGCGGTACCGAGTAATTGTGCACCTTGCTGACGGTAGACGCGTACCCTTCCCGGCCTGATATGTAAGGGATCATGGGTTTTGCCTGGCGGCAGTCGCTGCCCATGTATAAACCGCTCCGCAAGCTCTTCAGGCAAGGATACCGCTGGGAAAGTAGACAATAACGCGTCAACGGGTGCCAGCATGCTGGCCCGCTCTGGCTCTGTCGTTGCGGACAAGCGTTCGATGGTGACTGCATTATCGAGTGTAAGACCGCCCACTTCAGTACGCCGCAATCCTTGCAAATGGGCACCGCATCCGAGTGCATCACCGATATCCTGGCCGAGGACGCGGATATATGTTCCTTTGCTGCATTTCACGCGTAAGGTCAGCATCGGCGCCTGATAATCCAGAAGTTCCAATGTGTGGATGATTACCTGCCGGGCTTCGCGTTCCAGGGTAATGCCGGCACGTGCATATTCATACAACGGCTTGCCATCGCGCTTGAGCGCGGAATACATAGGCGGCACCTGGTTGATCGGCCCGCGAAAACGAGCGAGAACTTGTTCGATTTGCGCCAGATTGACCGCAACAGGACGAGTCTCCAGCACTGCACCTTCAGTATCGCCGGTTTCGGTGGTGATACCAAGATGAACTACGGCTTCGTAGGTTTTATCGGCTTCCAGCAAATCCTGGGAAAACTTTGTCGCTTCGCCAAAGCAAAGTGGCAATAAACCGGTGGCAAAGGGATCAAGCGTGCCAGTGTGGCCAGCCTTCTTCGCACTCAGTAGCCATTTGGCCTTCATCAGCACATCATTGCTGGAAGAACCGGCTGCCTTGTCGAGCAAGAGAACGCCATGCACGGGGATGCGAATTTTTTTCGGCTGAGTGGAAGCCATGTGAGCGGATAGATAATGTCGTGATGAACTAGCCGATGCAGGATGAAATGCTTATTCGGGCTTTGAATCTGTCTCGTTGTCCGCGTCCGCGGCACGTGTGGCATTGGCCTCATCGATCAGTTTCGACAGTGCCATCCCGCGTGCGGTGGAACGGTCATGGACGAAATGCAGCTCGGGTGTGGTGTGGATGGTGAGACGGCGCCCTAACTGACCGCGGATGAAACCGGATGCTTTTTGCAATCCGGACAAGGTATTCTGAATTGCTTCGTCGTTATCAATCAGTGTTGTAAAAAACACTTTTGCGTGAGCGTAGTCGGGCGTCACCTGTACTTCGGTGATCGTAATCATGCCTACACGCGGGTCCTTCAGTTCGTAGGCGATGATTTCAGCCAGGTCGCGTTGTATCTGGTCTGCGACGCGAACACCACGACCCGGAATCGATTTGCTGTGTTTAGCCATGCTTTGCTACTTTCTTCTTACTTTTATTGCTTATCAGTCGGAACGCACTGCGCGGTCCGGGTATGTGGCGGTTTGCGATGCGGTTGCCGTATAGGCATTGTGCGTCTACCCGTCACACCTGGACGGCGCAGTCTGAATCGAGAATTAGCCGAGGCTTTTTCTTGTGACCGGTAACAGTCCCCAATGTTGCATGGCGCTGCTTATGGTTTTTGGCGAATTGACCTATCGGGCTTCGAATTTTGCCGAAGTTTAAGGCATCGTCAAAGATGCAACTCTTGTACATCGATCTTCTTGAAACACAATGCGCCGCCGCACTTGTAGTACGGCGGCGCATTGGAGAAACAGCCATCATGCGTTAGGTATTACGCTCGGCGGCGTGCAGTGCGTTTCTTCCAGACTCGATTACAACGTACGTGCCACTTCCTGCACCTCGAAAACTTCCAGCTGATCGCCTTCATGGATGTCATTGAAGTTCTTCAGTGACAAGCCGCATTCAAATCCAGCCTTCACTTCCTTCACGTCATCCTTGAAGCGTTTGAGCGAGTCAAGTTCGCCTGTCCACACGACCACGTTGTTGCGTAGCAGACGTACCGAGGAACCACGCTTGACCAGTCCGTCGAGCACGTAGCAACCGGCGATCGAGCCAATTTTGCTGACATGGAACACCTGGCGAATTTCCACCAGGCCCAATGCCTGCTCACGCTTCTCCGGAGACAGCATGCCGGACATCGCTGCCTTGATTTCGTCTACCGCATCGTAAATGATGTTGTAGTAGCGAATGTCGATGCCGCTGGTTTCCGCCAGCTTGCGTGCCGAAGCATCGGCGCGCGTGTTGAAGCCAATAATGACTGCCTTCGAAGCGACCGCGAGGTTGACGTCGGATTCGCTGATACCGCCGACTGCTGCGTGCACGATCTGTACGCGCACTTCGTTGGTGGACAACTTTTGCATCGAATGCACGATCGCTTCTTGCGAGCCCTGTACGTCCGCCTTGATGATCAAAGGCAGATTCTTGACTTCGCCTTCGGCCATCTGTTCGAACATGTTTTCCAGCTTTGCTGCCTGCTGCTTCGCCAGCTTGACGTCACGGTATTTGCCCTGACGGAACAGTGCGATTTCACGCGCCTTGCGCTCGTCGCCCATGACCATAACTTCTTCACCGGCTGCCGGCACTTCGGTCAAGCCCTGGATCTCGACAGGGATGGATGGACCTGCTTCGTTGATTGTCTTGCCATTCTCGTCCAGCATTGCGCGAACACGACCGTACGACGAACCGGCAAGCACAACGTCGCCACGCTTGAGCGTACCGGATTGGACCAGCACGGTTGCAACCGGACCGCGACCTTTGTCGAGCTTGGCTTCGATGACCAGACCCTTGGCATGCGCGTCAACCGGCGCCTTCAGTTCCAGCACTTCAGCCTGTAACAGCACGTTTTCCAGCAAATCGTCGATGCCTTGTCCGGTCTTTGCCGATACCGAGATGAATGGCGATTCGCCACCATAGGCTTCAGGCACAACTTGTTCCGCAATCAATTCCTGCGTGACGCGCTCGGTATTGGCACCCTGCTTGTCGATCTTGTTGATCGCGACGACGATGGGCACACCTGCAGCCTTCGCGTGAGCAATCGCTTCCTTCGTCTGCGGCATTACGCCGTCGTCAGCCGCCACTACCAGGATGACGATGTCGGTCGCCTTCGCACCACGGGCACGCATTGCAGTAAATGCCTCGTGACCCGGCGTATCGAGGAAGGTGATGATGCCACGTGGCGTTTCGACGTGATAAGCGCCGATGTGCTGTGTAATGCCGCCAGCCTCGCCTGCCGCGACTTTGGCACGACGGATCGAGTCAAGCAACGAGGTCTTGCCATGGTCAACGTGACCCATGACCGTGACGACCGGCGCACGCGGCACTGCTTCGCCTTCGGCAGTTGCGCCAGTTTCCTCAAGCAGTGCTTCCGGATCATCCAGCTTGGCGGCAAATGCCTTGTGCCCCATTTCCTCGACCAGAATCATGGCCGTTTCCTGGTCCAGCACCTGGTTGATGGTAACCATCTGGCCCAGCTTCATCATGTGTTTGATGACCTCAGATGCCTTGACCGCCATCTTGTGCGCCAACTCGGCAACCGTGATGGTTTCAGGGACATGCACGTCGCGCACGACAGCTTCCGTTGGCACTTGGAAATTCGATTCATGACGGTCATCGCCATGAGAGGAGCGACGGCCTTTCGGACCACCACGCCAACCATCGCGTCCACCAGGCGTCGTCGAGGCGCCACCACCGCGTGTTTTGATGCCACGCTTTTTAGCGGCGTCGTCCTGCCATGTCGACGAAACGTTAGCCGACTTGATGGATTTCTTGTCGCCCGGCGCGGGCTTCTTGTCCGTGGGCTTTTCTCCTACCGCGGGTTTTTTGTCGGTTGGCTTGTGCAGCGTCCCTTCGGCGGCCTTGGCAACGGGAGCCGGTGCCGGCTCGGGAGCCTTTACCACCTTGCGCGGCTGGCTCATCATCGCTTTGATCTGAGCAACCTCGTCCGCTACGGCCTTGCGTGCGCGTTCGGTCGCGGCGGCACGCTCGGCGGCCTCCTTGGCCTCCTGCTGGGCGGCCTTCTTCTTCGCCTCGTCGTCGTCCGCACGCTTTTTCTCTTCAGCGACGGTCAGGTCAGCCTTGGCAGCCTGGGCAGCCTGCTCAGCAGCAGCCTTGGCAGCCTGTACCTTACGAGCTTCTTCGGCTTCGCGCATAGCCTTCGCTTGCGCTTCCTTCTCCGCTTCGAGTTTAGCGAGATGCTCCTGCTTCTCACGCAGCTCCGCTTCCTGTCGTGCAACCAGTTCAGCCTGACGGCGTGCTTCTTCAGCCCGGCGCGCTTCTTCGGCCTCGTCGACGACAGGGGCAGCCGGTGCTGGCGGCGCAGTATTTTCTTCGACTGCCGGCTCGTCGCGCTTGATGAAGGTGCGCTTCTTGCGCACTTCGACCTGAATCGTGCGCGACTTGCCTGTGGCGTCGGCCTGCTTGATTTCTGTCGTTTCCTTGCGCGTCAGCGTGATTTTCTTTTTCTCGCCATCCGGTATGGTGCCGTGCGAGCGACGCAGGTGGTTCAACAGCTTGTCCTTGTCTTCTTTGGACAAGGCATCGGACGCCGAACTTTTCTCGACGCCGGCAGCGCGCAGTTGCGTTAAGAGCAAGTCTGCGGGCATCTTCAGTTCGGTGGCAAATTGGGCTACGTTGTTACTCGCCATTCAGTCCTCTTTTCTATGTGGCACGACAGATGATATTGGAGCGTTCGCGATCATTTAGCTTCTGCCAGCTCCCGCGCTTTGGCTTGCAACGCCCGAGCACGATCGTCGTACTTGGCGTCGATCAGGCGCATCTCATCATCGGTCACATCTTCAAATTGGTTTTCAATCAGCTGACGGGCGCGTTCGATCGGCAATGCCAGGATCGAACCAAACTCGTCATAGGCCAGCCCGGCGAACGCGTCAAGCGTCTTGATACCGGCCAGGCCCAGTTTTCCTGCTGTCACGCGATCGATACCGTCAAGGTTGACCAGGGCATCATCCATGCCTTCCAGTCCTTCTTCGGAAGCGATCGCTTCGGTTACCAGCGCATCGCGTGCGCGGTTGCGCAGCTCGTTGACGGTGTCTTCGTCAAATGCCTCGATGTCGAGCATTTCAGTGATCGGTACATAGGCAATTTCTTCAAGACTGGAGAAACCTTCATCAACGAGGATGTCGGCCACTTCCTGGTCTACATCAAGCTTTTCCATGAACAACCCACGGATGACCGCCGTTTCAGCCGCAGATTTGTCTGCCGACTCTTCGGCTGTCATGATATTGATTTGCCAGCCAGTCAGTTCAGATGCCAGGCGTACGTTCTGTCCGCCACGGCCGATAGCGATCGCGAGGTTTTCCTCATCGACCACAACATCCATTGCATGCTTTTCTTCATCCACAACAATCGACGATACATTTGCTGGTGCCAGAGCACCAATCACAAACTGTGCCGGGTCTTCAGACCACAATACGATATCGACACGCTCGCCACCGAGCTCTCCAGTGACAGCCTGCACACGCGAGCCGCGCATGCCGACACAAGTACCGATCGGGTCAATCCGCTTATCGTTTGTAAATACTGCAATCTTGGCGCGTATGCCCGGGTCGCGTGCCGCTGATTTGATCACCAGCAAACCTTGCTCGATTTCAGGCACTTCCAACTCGAACAGCTTCATGATGAATTCTGGCGCGGTGCGTGACAGGATCACCTGCGGACCACGCGCATTGCGGTCGATGCGCAGAATGTACGCGCGAACACGATCGCCAATACGAAGGTTTTCCTTCGGAATCATCTGATCCCGTGGCAGACGAGCTTCAATCTTGCCCGATTCAACAATCGCGTCGCCACGCTCCATACGCTTGATGGTGCCTGTTACCAGCGCATCGCCGCGTTCCAGGAAGTCTGCAAGAATTTGTTCGCGCTCGGCATCACGAATACGTTGCAGAACGACCTGCTTGGTGTCCTGTGCAAAGCGTCGCCCAAAGTCGACCGATTCAATCGGCTCTTCGATGTAATCATCCACTTCAATATCAGGGATCTGCTCTTTTGCCTCGAAATGCAACACTTCCTGATCAGGCAACTGCAGGCCCGCTTCGTCCGGCACTACATGCCAGCGGCGGAAGGATTCGAATTCACCAGACTCGCGATCAATGGAGACGCGCACGTCCACTTCGCCGTCGTAGCGTTTCTTGGTCGCTTGTGCGAGCGCATGCTCGAGCGCTCCGAAGACGATTTCTTTATCGACATTTTTTTCTCGTGCCAGCGCATCGACCAACAACAGTACTTCGCGACTCATGCTTTGCGACTCCTAAAGTCCACTTTCGGCACCAACCGTGCCTTATCCACATCGGCAATAACAAATTCCAACATCGCCGGCCCATCTTTTCCTTCAAATTCCAACTTTAGCTTGTCGCCATCGGGCTCATGCAAAATCCCTTGAAAAGACTTGCGATTTGCCGCACCAGGCATCGGCATGCGCAGCTTGACGATCGCCTCCTGCCCGGCAAACCGGGCATAGTCGGCAGGCTTCTTCAACGGCCGGTCCAGGCCGGGCGAAGAGACTTCAAGCCGTTCGTAAGTTGCATTTTCGACCGTCAGCACATGGGAGAGCTGATGACTGACCTTTTCGCAGTCTTCGACCGTAATGCTCCCCCTTTCCGCCTCTTCTGGCGGAAAGTCAATGTATACGCGCAGCAGGCCATGCGCCGCCTGCTCCAGGTCAACCAGCTCATAGCCCATGCCTACAACGGTTTTTTCAACCAGTTCCAGCAACCGCAAACTTATTTCTCCATAAAAACAGGATAAACCCGCAATCTTCGCAAAGTGTTTAACAAAAAAAAAATGGGCATGTGCCCATCTCTTTTTATCGTTCCACCGCTTTGCGCGGCGCTCCCAACAAGGCGCACACTTGCGGATGCGACCTTTGTTAACTCTCTAATTATAAACAATTATTTAGCGCATCGCAATGCTAGAGCCGTCCTGCCGGCCTATGCAAGGCAGATATTTCCTTCGGCGAAACGATTTCAGGCTGCTCGAACTGGCCTTGCGATCAGCCGCGAGAACGTCTACGTGGCAAACCTTGCATTGCGGTCATGCCGCGACCCGGCGTCGCAGGCCCACGGCGTCGATGCTGACCCGCATCCGGAAAGCCCAAAGCGGTTTGCAGTGGATCCGGTTGACGGCTGCGAGTCTGACCTTGCTGCCCCTGTTGGCCTCGAGGGTTAGTCCGTCCTTGTTGCGGCTGACCACGCCTGCCGGGCACCGCTTTTTCGACGACATTGCCATTGCGCTCACCACGCGACTTGCCGTTTTGCATCGGCACCACACTCTTTTCAAGGCCGCTAAGGCTCATGAGCCCGCGCACCGCATTTTCATCCAACTCTTCCCATCGTCCCCGCTTGAGGTTACTTGGCAATGTCAGCGCACCATATCTGGTTCTGATTAGACGAGAAACGGTAAGACCGATGGCTTCAAACATACGCCTGACCTCCCGGTTGCGTCCCTCTCCGATCGTAACGCGATACCAGCGATTGACGCCTTCGCCGCCGCCGTCCGCAATTTTAGAAAATTGCGCCACGCCATCGTCAAGCTCCACTCCGGACAGTAGCTTTTGTCGCATACCTTCTTCGAGTTCGCCCAAAGTACGGACGGCATATTCACGCTCGATGTTGTAACGCGGATGCATGAGGCGATTCGCAAGGTCGCCTGATGTAGTAAATAACAGCAGACCTTCCGTATTGAAATCAAGCCGTCCGACCGCCAGCCATTTACCGGCTTTCATTTGGGGTAGACTTTCGAACACGGACGGACGGCCTTCTGGATCGTCATGGCTGACAATCTCTCCGGCCGGCTTGTGATAGATGAGCACACGCGGCGGGCGCTTGCTTACCTTACGCTGAATCAGTTTGCCATTGATGCGCACCTGATCTGTCGCCAGAATACGCTGGCCGATGTGCGCCGGCTCACCATTCACGGAAACGCGCCCGGCGATAATCAACTCTTCCATGTCACGGCGCGAACCAAGCCCGGCTTCCGCCAATACTTTGTGCAATTTCGGTGCGTCATCTTCTGCGGTCAGATCACGCCGTGCCGACTTGCCAGGCGCCGACCTGCCGTCGCGTCGCGCCTCGCCATCAACGGATGCATCGAACGCTCCCGAGGTAACCAATGCAAAAATGTCTTCCGCCCCGCCACTTCCGCCCCTTGCTTGGGGCTTGCCCGGCACATTGCCTTTTCGTCCGCCCTGCCTCGGCTTTTGCCCCTGGCCGCTGGAAGTATCCCTATGGCTGTCTTCGCGTCTGCCGGAATCGGCATTGCGGCGTGGGCGCTGGCTCTTCTCGCCACTGCCGGAACGGACAGGCATGTTGGCGCCACTTTCTACCTGAGCCGGGGCGGAACCGGCTTCAGTAGTAACGCCATCGGCGCCCCCATCCTGCTTCGGTACACGTGTACGTCTTAGGCTGCGCGGCCCTCGAACACCACGCTTTACCGGCTTTTTCTTGCCCTCCTCACCTTGGACGCCTTGAACATCAACAGTTTCAGAAGCCGATGTTGGACGTTCGCCGGACTCCGACCTTTGGTCGGCATCAGCAGCGACAAGCGCTGTTTCATCATTGTGGGAAGGCAGATTCATTGTTCGGTTCTTAGTTTTGCTGGCTTGGCGTTGCGTCATCCTGTGCTTCCGTGGCGGGTTCGGCCTCAAACGAGGAAATTCCGGTGTCCGCCTCCGGAATGACATCTTGAGATGCCGCGGGAACGGGGCTTGATTCGTTGTGCGTTTCAGCGTTTTCTGAAGCGGCTGGATCTGATACAGCGGCATCCCCAGAAAGTGGCGTCGCTTGTGCGGCCTGATCCGCTTCCACGTGTGCATCCGGGTTAATCGCTCCCGGGGCAAGCGTCGCTTGGATTTCACTCTGGAGAGCCTGCATCTCGGGCAGCATGCCACCCTGCATTTCTTCCTTTGTGACCTGCTGCAGTGGTGGCAACTGGTCCAGTGACGTCAATCCGAGATCATCAAGAAACTGCCGGGTTGTTGCGAACAATGCCGGTCGACCAGGAACATCTCTATGTCCGATAGCCTCAATCCAGCCTCGGTCTTCGAGCATCTTTATGGTTTGCGAGTTCACTGTGACGCCACGGATTTCTTCGATGTCTCCGCGCGTCACGGGCTGGCGGTAAGCAATAATTGCCAGTGTCTCGAGCGTGGCGCGCGTGTACTTGGGCGGCTTTTCGGGGTTAAGCCGCTCAAGGTATTTCTTCATTTCGGGACGACTCTGGAAGCGCCATCCGGTCGAAAGAGTGACGATTTCGATACCCTTGTCGACCCAATCGTTCCGTAACTCTTCCAGCATTGCCTTAATGGTATCGCCACCTACTTCTTCATGACCCTCGCCATCTTCCGCGAAGAGCTTTTTCATGTCATTGATGGACAGCGGCTCATGCGCGCAAAGCAACGCGGTTTCGAGGACTTTCTTAGCCTCAATAGTATTCATGTTTTTTGCGTATTGTTCTTCACTAACTCAGTGCAGAAGTTATCGTCAACGACAGGCGCCGCGAGACGCAGTCCGGCCAGAGAAAACCCGTTGATGCTTTCCGACGCCCGATTTATTGGAGTATTTATGAGGGCGGGAATAATAAGACTTAAAAGACTTGGTTGCGGGGACAGGATTTGAACCTGTGACCTTCGGGTTATGAGCCCGACGAGCTGCCAGACTGCTCCACCCCGCGTCTGAAGAGAAGAAGTATATCCTGTATCGACTAGCAACGCAAATGCAATCATCCCGGGCAATGATACACTTGGGCTGTGCATGCGCTTGTCTCAATTGTGTGAAACTTGATACAACAGATTCAATTTCGCTGCAAAAACCGGTATACACAACTCCGTGTAGCTGAATCATTTGTCAACCAGGCTTACCCAGGCCTTTCATCTTTTCGCGTCCGACCTTTATGAAATTCTGTTCTGAATGTGCGCATCCTGTGTCATTGCTGGTTCCACCGGATGACAACCGTCCGCGCTTCGTGTGCGAACAATGCGGCACCATCCACTATCAGAATCCGAAGATGGTGATTGGCTCCATTCCTGTATGGGAGGAAGATGGGACGACCCGCGTTCTTCTCTGCAAGCGCGCGATAGAGCCACGCTATGGTTACTGGACGCTACCAGCCGGCTTTATGGAAAATAATGAGACCACCACGGAAGCGGCACTGCGCGAAACGTTTGAGGAAGCCGGGGCACGCATCGAATTACATGGCCTCTTCTCGCTCCTGAATGTCCCGCACGTCCACCAGGTACACATGTTCTACCGCGCTACGCTGCTTGACCTCGATTACGAGGCTGGAACCGAAAGCCTCGAAGTGGGATTGTTTGCCGAGGAAGATATCCCGTGGAGCGATATCGCCTTTCCTACCGTCGGGCATACACTCAAGTCATTCTTCACGGATTTGGCACGCGTTCGCAGCGAAGGCGGCAATTATGGTTTGCACACGGAAGATATCCGCAAGCCGATGCGCCAAACCGATTGAGGTAATGCATAGGTGGCAAGGCGTCTAACTTACCCGCCCATTACTCATGGTTGTGCTAGTTTGAGCGCCAGAACCTGTCCATCAAAGGCTTGACGCTGGTTCCATGGATAAAGATTGACATCACTATGACGACGAGCGTGATGTGAGTCAACTCACGTCCGAGGTCATGCGGCAATCCATGCTGAATCGCATACATCAAGTAATAGACGGAACCAATACCGCGCACGCCAAACCAAGCGGTAATATTGCGTATGCGCCGGGTGGTGCTGGTTCCCGCAAGTCCGATCAACACGCTGACCGGGCGCGCCACCAGGAACACAAACAGGGCCACCCCAAACGATCGCCAGTTCCACGCGTCCAGCGATAGCATACCGCCCAATAGCAAGACCAAGGTCAGCTCCGACAACCGCTCCAGATGCTCCTTAAACACCAGCGCCCCCAGACTGACGGTAGGTGGCGCCTCGTTGGTCGGACTGTTGATGGCGGCCACCGATTTTGACGTATCCCCTTCCAGCATCCCCTGGCGATTTTTGGGTGCACCGGCCAGGGTGAGTTCGGTCTGGCGCAATGCCACTCCGGCAAAGAACACGGCAAGAAACCCCCATGCCTTCAAGCCAACGCTCAGGCCATACACCACGGCAATCAATCCTAGGCCGACGAGGTCGTCCAGCACTTCATGCTTGCTCTCACCGCTGCGCAACTTCCAGCCTAACTTTCCGAGAAGGGAACCGCAGAGCCAGCCGATCAGCACCGCGCCAAGCGTCGCCCAAATCACATCCACTATCACCCATTTTCCGCCGAAGGATCCGATCTCATGTAACCCAAGCAGACCAAGGCCGAGCATCACAAAGGGAAATGCGCTGCCATCGTTCATCCCCGCCTCACTGGTCAACGTGAAGCGCAACTGATCCATATCGCCCGGGTGACGGATCTGCACATCAGTTGCCAGCACAGGATCAGTCGGTGCGAGGATAGCGCCGAGCAGTATCCCGGCGCCAAGCGGCAAGCCGAGAACAAAGTAAGAAAAGACAGCAATCAGACCGACGGTGATGGTCATTGACACCCAGGCAAGCCTGATGGGAGGCCCCCAGCGCTTCAATGTCACGGGCACTGGCATCTTGACGCCTGCCGAAAACAAAGAGATCAACACAGCAATTTCTGTCAGCACTTCCAGCAGCGCGGATTGTTCCAGCGGATCGAAATTGAAGATGTTGAGAACTGTCGGTCCCAGTATGAGTCCTGCGGACAGATACACAATTGCCGAAGTAAAGGGCAGCCGAGCGATTGTTGTTGCGGCAAGCCCTCGTGCCAGCATCAGGACGCCGATCAAGAGAAACCATTGTGTATTTGTCATATTTTCAAATTAAGCCATTGGCACGTGGTTTGATCGTAGACCTTATCCATGTCAACTTATTCACTTTTGCTCGGCTTTCATTTCTAAAGCTAATTCCATCCATACGTGCGCATGGTCAGTTTTGCGCAAGCTTTGCGTCATAAAGTGTTTCATTAGCGAACTTAGCCTCTCGCCATGCAGTCGAATTGCACTGGAGTTACTTCGCCAGGATGCCGTCTATGGAAACATTACTCGACATGGATTTCAGCATTGCAGAGCACGCTGCCGACTCGATTTTTATCACTGATACTGAAAGCCGTGTCATCTATCAAAACCCGGAAGCCCGCCGGATGTTTCAGCTGGACGATAAGGAGATCCTTGGGTACTCGGTCATCGAAAAACTTCACCAACATCACCCCGATGGAAAGCCAATTAACCGTGAGCAATGCAAGGTATATCGCGCGGCTGCGTATGGCGAATCCGCTCGCGACTTTGTGTGGTTGATTTCTCGCGACGATGGATCACAATTTTATGTATCCGGCACTGCATCTCCTCTCTATGCAGATGACGTACGGATCGGCGCGGTGTTTTTCGGAACCGATATTACTGCGCGGCAAAATGCGGAAGATGCCTTGATTAAAAGCACCGAGAAACTGCAGCTAGCCATCGAAGCAGCGGAGTTGGGCATGTTTGACTTCTACCCCCAAACCGGCGAAGTCGTATGGTCCGAAAAAATGCGGGAGCATTTCGGTTTACCTCCGGACGCGTCAGTCGATGCCAACACTTTCTATTCGGGTATACATCCAGATGACCGGGAACGTGTGCGTGCAGTTATCCATGAAGTATCGCGACCCGACGCCAGTGGACGTTATCAGCTTGAATTCAGGACGATAGGTCTGATCGATGGCAAGGAGCGATGGATTTCACTGCGTGGACAAGTGCACTTTGATACAGATGGCAATGCGATTCGTCGCGTGGGTGTGACGGTTGACTTTACTGAAAAGCACGAAGCAGAAAAAAGAGTGCAAATCGCTGCGCAACACGACAGCCTGACAGGCCTGCCCAACCGCGCACTCTTGTTTGAATATTGCGAACATCTGCTAGCGCAGGCACAACGTATTGGGGCCAACAGTGCAGTCTTGTTCGTCGACCTTGATCGCTTCAAGCCGATTAACGATCTGTACGGCCATGAAACTGGTGACAAAGTGCTCCAGGAAGTTGCGCGTCGGCTCCTGCACTGTACGCGCAAAGAAGACGTGGTCAGCCGCCTGGGTGGCGATGAATTCATTGTAGTCCTGCCACGTGTCCATGGCACCGAAGATCCGGAAACCGTCGCGCAGCATATCCTTGATACCGTTTGCAAGCCCATCCGCGTCGAATCACTACATCTCACGGTGTCACCCTCGATCGGCATCAGCTTGTTCGAGAAGCATGCCAGCGATCTGGCTGGATTGATTCGTTGCGCCGATCTGGCGATGTACGCCGCAAAACGCGCAGGCCGCAATACCTTCAAGATTTACTCGCCTGAGCATCAACAGTTTGCGATCGAACAGGTCAAACTTGAACAGCATCTGAAGGAAGCGCTGGATGCGAACAAGCTTACGCTGCTTTATCAACCGGTCATCGATATTGCCACTGGCGAGGTGGTCGGTGCTGAAGCCCTGATTCGCCTGCCGGACGCGAACGGGACACTGTTGGGTCCCGATCAGTTTATTCCGATTGCAGAATCGGCCGGCTTGATTGACAGGCTTGGCCTGTGGGTGACACGGGAAGCCTGCCGTCAACAGCAGGACTGGACAGAATCGGGACTGACGGTACCAAGCATGGCCATCAACGTATCGGCCTCACAGTTCCGGCATCCGGAGTTTGCCTCGCAACTAACCAAGGCGATCGACGAATCCGGCATGGATCCCTGCCACCTGGAAATCGAGTTAACCGAAAGTACCGTAATGGACAATATTCCGGAAGCCATTGCAAAGCTGACGCACCTCAAGTCGCGCGGTGTGCGTATCGTGCTCGATGATGTGGGGACCGGTTACTCCAGCCTCAGTCACCTGAGCAACCTGCCGCTTGATAAGCTGAAGATCGACCGTTCCTTTACAGACAATCTGGAGTCCAATCAATCGAGTCAGTCCATTGCAGACACAATCATCGGCCTTGGGCGCGCTCTCAACCTTGAAGTCGTCGGAGAAGGCATCGAATCCGAGGAAGCCATGAGTTACCTGCGTCACCACGGATGCGATCAAGCACAAGGCTACCTGTTCAGCAAACCGCTCTCCGCCCATGACTTCGAGTCATGGTGTCGATCGCGGACCGGACATTATCACTGATTGCCCGGCGGGTGTTTTCCGCGGGACTGGCAACAGCAAGCCAGCTCAAACCTCAAACACGACACACTCCGATTCATCGCAACTGGCACCTGGAATCGGAATCATGCACCACTCATTTTCGTTTGCATGCAGTCATTAACGAAAAGACATATGAAACTATTGGAAACAATTGAAAACCGCGAGGCTTTGCTTGATGCAATGGTCCACAATGCATTGGATGGAATCATCGTGATCGATGCGCACGAGATTGTCCATGCATGGAACCCGGAAGCGGAACGCATCTTTGGCTGGCCGTCCGAAGAGGCAGTCGGCAAGGCCTTGAATGCTCTCGTGGGCCTATCAGGATTGTCGATGGGGAAGCGCCGCGATGCAGGTTTCGATCCGAGCAAACGCATGCACGCAGCAGCCCGCCATAAAGACGGGAAACCGCTAACGGTCGAGCTTGCTATTGCATCCGTAGATGTCGGTGCCCAAACGCTGTTTTGTATTGCGATCCGCGACATGACCCTGGCGATGGTGGCTGAAGCGAGGCTTCGGAACAATCACGCCCAACTGAAGCAGGAACTGGACGCGTGTCAGCGCATGCTTGATACCACCCCGGACGTGATTTGCGCCATCAATGCATCCGGCGCATTTGTGCAGGTCAGTGCGGCATCGCAGCGCCTGTGGGGTTATGCGGCGACAGAATTGATTGGCCGGCCGGCGTTCGAACTGGTACATCCGGAGGATCGCAAGAAATACAACGACACCATCCGCAGGCTATGCCTGGGTGAGACGACGTCGATACAGCCTTTCGAGAATCGGTTCGTTCATCAGGATGGCCATCCTATCCACGTAAGCTGGACCGCAAACTGGTCGGAATCCGACCAGCATCTGTATTGCGTTGCGCGGGATATCACCGAACTCCGACATTCGACGCGCCGGCTTGCTGAGCGGGAGCAGCGTTTTGAATCCTTGTTCGAGCATCATCCGGATGGCGTATTCGCATTTGATATCAATGGAAATCTGATATCGGCCAACAAGGCCTTCGCTCAGCTAACGGGTTATTCTGCGGCCGAACTCTCGACAATGTCATTGCGTGCCATGGTAGCGCCGGAAAGCCTGAAGATAGTTGATCAGCATTTCATCGAAGCAACCGAGGGCAATGCATCAAGCTTTGAAACGATGGGGTTACGTAAGGACCATAGCAAATACGACGCGCACATCACGGTGGTGCCGATTATCGTTGACGATGCAGTAGTCGGTGTTCATGGCGTCGCACGCGATGTCACGCACAGCAAGGATTATGAGCGCCGCATCGAGCATCTTGCCACTTATGATGGTTTGACAGGCCTTCCGAATCGCAACTTGCTTGATGACCGTATCAAGCATGCGATTGTGCAGGCCGAGCGTCAGGGTGGCCGGGTTGGTGTCCTGTTTCTTGATCTGAACCGGTTCAAGATCGTCAACGACAGCCTTGGCCACGATAAGGGCGATATCCTGCTGCGCATCATGGCAGACAGGCTGAAACAGTGCATACGTGAATCAGACACGGTGGCAAGACTTGGCGGCGATGAATTTGTCATCGTTCTTGAAGATGTGCGCTCACCGGAAGACGTGATCGGCATCGCACGCAACCTGCTCACCGTGATCGAAAAGCCCGTGACGCTTGAAGGTCACGACTTCAGTGTTTCCAGCAGTATCGGCTGCAGTCTCTACCCGAAAGACGGCAACGACGCGGCGACTTTGCTAAGAAACGCCGACCTTGCGATGTATGAAGCCAAAGCAAGTGGCGGCGGTTCTTTCAGGTTTTACAAGGCCGACATGAATGAGCGGGTCAAGGCACGGCTGATGCATGAACGCCAGCTTCGCCTTGCACTGGAGCGTGAAGAGCTGGTCGTCTATTACCAACCCCGCGTCGACATCAACAGCAATAAAATCGTCGGTGCTGAAGCTCTGGTTCGATGGCATCATCCCGAACGTGGCCTGGTGCCGCCAAATGAATTCATCCCGCTCGCAGAAGAGGTCGGCCTCATAAACGAACTGGGTGAATGGGTTTTGAAGACCGCATGCCAGCAAAACCGTTTTTGGCAGGAGGCGGGTTTGCCTGGTCTCAAGGTATCCGTCAATCTTTCTCCCTATCAGCTGGCTCCCGATTCGACCATTACCCATGCCGTACGTAAGTCGCTTACGCAGAGCGGTCTCGATGCGCGCTGGCTCGAACTCGAGATTACCGAAAGCAGCTTGATGCAAAATGTCGAATCGACATTGACCAAACTGGCTGAGATACGAGATGCCGGCGTATCGATTTCAATCGATGACTTTGGCACCGGTTATTCGTCTCTCAGTTATCTGCGTCGATTACCGGTAGACACCCTCAAGATCGATCAGTCTTTTATCCGGGATATTTCCGGAAGCCGGGACGATGCCGCAATTGTGTCGGCAACCATTGCACTGGCGCACACTATGCAGTTGAAGGTTGTGGCAGAGGGCGTGACGAGCGAAGAACAGATCCGGTTTCTGGAAGAACATGATTGCGACGAGATGCAAGGTTTCTTTCTCAGCCCTGCAGTTCCTCCCGATGAAATGCAACGATTATTGCACCGTGGCCGCGCCCCGTCAGTACCACGGGCGCATCGATAAGATCGTGGGTGCCGTTTAGCGGTATTTGCATCCCGTTTGAAAAATATAGCCGACTAAGGCCCGGTGAATGCTGCGGTACCAGGGGAAAAAGGACGTGATAAGCGTGGGTCAGGACTGGATAATGCCAATATCTTGGGCGATGCAGCGCCGATACTGAAGGCGAGGCGCAATACTCCCCCCCTCGGCACAGGACTTGCTCAAGACTGACGCATTATTCAATTTCCTCAGAAGACCGATATGTGCGCCTCAGATGAAATGATCGAATCGATGGTCGCTTCCTTGAGCGAAGAAGCAAGTGACACGGACCGGCGGCTCTTCAAGCATGCATTGCGGCAACTGGTGAAGGTAGCCCGCGAGGAACAGCTGGAAGCGATTCAGGAAGATTTTGACGTTGTCTACAACGTCCTCCGCTTTCGCTGAACAGAATCCCAAAAAGTGGGAAGTCGCCAGTATCAGACCACGGAACGTCGACAAGACGGGGAGCGCGAGAAGTAGCGGTGTGTCTGCTCACGTCTTGCCGGTCCGGCAATTAGCTCAATGGTATGCCTGCCTGCTACCAGTTGGTTTCGCTTTCGGCAGCAGAACTGATTTGGTGCTCCAGAGGTCGGCGCCATCGAATTCCTGTTCGGGATCGAGACGAATGCCACCAGCTTTTTCAGTACGCCATACCTGAGGGCATCTCCCAGTGCGGCAATGGCAATTCCCAGCAGCGCACTGATCAACTGCGACATGAGGACACGCCGCCGATGCCGCCAAGGGACGGTTGGCCAAAGATGCCAGCTGCAATTCAGCCGCAGGCTCCGCCCAGGTCGCGCAACGGTCATACATCCGACAACCCAACAGGCCGTCAATCTTCCATTTGTTTTGGGTAAGCGAAACATCCAGACGAGTACTGCGCCAGCGATGCCGTCGCTCAAGGCCATTTATTTTGTCGAGGGTCTGTGCACTCATGACGTTACAGCGAAGAAAGCCGTTTTTCTCGGCGAATAGGGACGCACCAGCCAAGAGGTGCAAACCACAAGCAATCGCATAGCCAACAAAAATAGGCAGTTGTCGTAACTGCAAAATCGACTAAGATTTGGACGAGCGCGCCGAGCGTATGAACAGTGCATCCATGCAAGAGTGCTCCCTGTTAATGTGCAATGTGCAAGAATGTCATTTCCTTGTAGCAAGAAATTCCAATTTGGTGCATTTTGCTAAATCTTGATCCCATGGCGCTACAATTCAGGGCCAAAAATAAAATAGCTTTTCATTTCTTACCGTTACCGTACAAGCCCGTGAACCAGTTTGAGGAAACTGCATGATTCCATGGCTGGAACCCGATTCCCCTTTTCCCGATGTCGCTTTTGCACTGACCGAAGAAGATGGCGCGGCTGGGCTGCTTGCTGCAGGAGCCGACCTGTCGCCAGAACGCTTGCTGGACGCTTACCGACATGGAATCTTTCCATGGTTTTCCGAAGGCCAGCCTATCCTGTGGTGGAGTACCGATCCTCGGATGGTGTTGTTTACTGAACGCTTTTCGGCCTCGCACAGTCTGAAAAAAACACTCAGAAAGGTACATAAGAGCAGCTTGACGGATGGGCGCTGGCAGATTCGTTTTGATAGCGCGTTCGAAGACGTGATGCGGGCCTGTGCTGCGCCGCGTCGCGACGGCGCAGGCACCTGGATCTCGGAAGAGATCGTTCGTGGTTATTGCGGCCTGCATCACCGCGGTTTTGCGCACTCGTCTGAAGTCTGGCTGGATGGACAGCTGGTGGGCGGTGCTTACGGTGTTTGTATCGGCAGAATGTTCTATGGCGAGTCGATGTTTGCCCGCAAATCCGATGCTTCAAAGATCGCCCTGGCTTATCTCGTGCACTTTTTGCACGCGCACGGAGTCGAGATGATCGATTGTCAGCAAGAGACTTCCCATCTTGCTTCACTCGGCGCCAGCCCGATTCCGCGTAGCGAATTCATTGCGCACTTGAAAAAAGCGACGCGGCAGGCCCCGATCATCAGATGGGAGCCCCTTGCTTTATTTTGAACACTGTCGAAAAAATTGTTATGCCGCCCGGGCATACGGTGTAAATTAGAAAGGCGCACTTGTCTGCAGCCTTCGAACCACATCGCAGTCGGGCATTACGTATATGACGCATTTAAAAGACCTGCCTTTCGCCACCCTGCAGTTTTACGCCACAGCGCCTTACCCGTGCAGCTATCTTGAAAACCGGCAGGCACGATCGCAAGTGGCGACGCCCTCGCATCTGATCAATGCCGATGTCTATTCCGAGCTGGTAAAGAATGGCTTTCGCCGCAGTGGCATTTTTACCTACCGCCCTTACTGCGATGGCTGCCAGGCATGCATCCCGGTGCGGGTGAAGGCAAATGAATTCATTACCAATCGCAGCCAGCGCCGCGCCTGGAACAAGCATTCGAATCTGGAAACCTGGGTCACAACGCTTGCCTACGTGCCGGAGCATTACGAACTTTACCTGCGGTACCAAGCGGCCCGTCATGCCGGCGGCGGCATGGATCAGGATAGCCGCGACCAGTATGCGCAATTTCTCCTGCAAAGCAAGGTCAACACCCGACTGGTGGAATTCCGTGAAGCCGACGGCACGCTGCGCATGGTCAGCATCATTGATGTGCTCAATGATGGCCTGTCCTCGGTGTACACCTTTTACGATCCCGACGTGCTGGGTGCCTCCTATGGCACCTATAACGTCATGTGGCAAATCGAACAGGCACGAAGGTTGGAAATCCCCTACGTGTACCTGGGTTACTGGATTCGGGACAGCCAGAAGATGGCTTACAAGGTCAACTTCCGTCCACTCGAAGCACTGCGGCATGGCACGTGGCAGGACTGGCACCCTGACCTTTGACCGGGTTTCCGTTTATCCCCATGGCTGGCAAGGGTAAAATAGCGCCTTTTTGCAAGGCCGACCCGGCCGCGCGTCTTTTCCACTGCCATGTCCGACAAACTTCTCTATTCGCTTGCCCGCCCTTTCCTTTTCTCGCTGGATGCGGAGGCCGCCCATAACCTGACCTTGCCTGCGCTGCGGCGTGCGGCGTCACTTGGATTGACCGGCGCGATTCCTCGACCGAAAAAAGATGTGCGCACAGTCATGGGCATTGCATTTCCAAACCCGGTTGGTTTGGCTGCCGGTTTGGACAAGGACGGTGCCTACATTGACGGACTTGCGGCATTGGGGTTCGGCTCGATTGAAATTGGCACGGTGACGCCACGTGCCCAGCCCGGCAATCCTATGCCGCGCATGTTCCGCCTTCCTGCAGCGAACGCGATCATCAACCGAATGGGCTTCAACAACGGTGGCGTGGATGCCTTTGTGAAAAATGTACAGGCATCAAAGTTCTATCAGAACCAGGAAGGCGTGCTTGGCCTGAATATCGGCAAAAACGCCGATACGCCAATTGAACGGGCAGTCGACGATTATCTGCATTGCTTGCAAAAGGTCTATCCCTATGCCAGCTATGTGACGATCAATATTTCCTCGCCCAACACAAAAAACCTGCGACAGCTCCAGGGCGCATCCGAACTCGATACCCTTCTGTCGAGCCTGAAAGAAGCCCAGCGGCGGCTCGCGGACCAACATAAGCGCTACGTTCCCATCGCATTGAAAATTGCACCCGATATCGATAGCGAACAGATCAAAACCATTGCCGACGCACTGATGCGACACAAGATGGACGCCGTGATTGCCACCAACACGACAATCACGCGCGATGCAGTCAAAGGCTTGCCGCACGCGGAAGAAACAGGCGGCCTGTCGGGAGCGCCGGTATTCAAATTGTCCAATGACGTGATCCGCGCGTTGAAAGCAGAGCTGGGTACGGCCCTGCCCATCATTGGCGTCGGCGGCATTCTCTCCGGGCAGGATGCGCAGGCAAAAGTTGACGCCGGCGCGAGCCTCGTTCAGCTCTACACCGGCCTGATCTATCGTGGCCCCGCGCTGATCCGGGAGTGCGCGGCAGCGTTGCGAAAATCGGTTTAAAGTCTGAAGTGCGCTTTGCCTCGAATCCGGCCGAGCACCTGCCAGGAGGGGCATACCAACAGGAGACGTATGGAAAAAATACAACTGGGAGACAGCGACCTCGCCGTGTCGAAAATCTGTCTCGGCACCATGACGTTTGGCGAACAGAATTCTGAAACGGAAGCGTACAGCCAGCTGGACTATGCGCTCGAGCGCGGCATCAATTTCATCGACACGGCGGAAATGTATCCCGTGATGCCACGGGCAGAAACCCAGGGTCGAACCGAAAGTTATATCGGCAGCTGGCTGAAAAAATCCGGCAAGCGCAGCGATGTCATCCTGGCCACCAAGGCGGCAGGACCTTCACGCGGGATCAGCTGGATACGTAATGGGCAAACGGATTTTGATGCGGCCAACCTGAAGATTGCCGTGGACGGCAGTTTGCAAAGGCTGCAAACTGACTACATCGATCTTTACCAGTTGCATTGGCCCAGCCGCAATGTGCCCATCTTCGGCGCCATCTCGTTCGATCCGGAAAAAGAGCATCCCCATGCTGCCATCGAAGACACGCTGGCGGCGCTCGGCGACCTGATCAAAGCCGGCAAGATCCGCCATATCGGTGTGTCGAACGAAACTCCGTGGGGCGTTTGTGAATTCACCCGGCAGTCTGAAGCACGTGGACTGCCGCGCATCGTGTCGATCCAGAATGCTTATAACCTGGCTAACCGCAGTGTTGAGGCAGGCCTGGATGAAACCTGTTTTCGCGAACGGATCGGATTGCTTGCCTACAGCCCTCTCGCCTTCGGTCAGCTGACCGCGAAATATATCGACGACCCGAAGGCAGCAGGACGGCTGACCAAGTTCCCGCCGACCTGGAGCCCACGCTATATGCGCGCATCGGTCCTTCAAGCCAGCCGGCGTTATGCCGACCTCGCGCGTGCCAACGGCATGTCTCCGGCTACCCTTGCGCTGGCATGGTGCTACAGCCGCTGGTTTATTGCTTCGACAATTATTGGTGCGACGAGCTTGCAGCAGTTGCAGGAAGACATCGATGCGCTGGCCGTTCAGTTGCCGGATGAAGTCATTGCGTCGATCAATGCTATCCATACCGAAATGACTAACCCGGCGCAGTAAGCAGCTGGTCGACAATGCAGCAGTAGTCGGAACACTTCTATGACCACATCACCATAGATTACACCAGCGTTCTCGAGGTGCCATCGGCACCGGATTCATAAAGAAAAAAGCCCGAACCATTCGTATGGTTCGGGCTTTTTTGCCGGCAGGGTTCACTACCGGTGTATCGCTTATTCGACTTCCAGCGTTTCTTCCGGAGCCGGAGGCGGGGTCGGATCGCCCTCGGTAAAATCGAGTTTGATCTGCTCGTTTTCGTCCATATCGACCGTAACACGACCACCTGTCACCAACTTGCCAAACAACAGCTCGTCGGCGAGCGCCTTGCGGATCATGTCCTGAATCAGGCGTGACATCGGGCGTGCGCCCATCAGTGGGTCGAAGCCCTTCTTCGCGAGGTACTTGCGCAAGCTCTCGGTAAAGACAGCTTCCACTTTTTTCTCGTGCAGTTGCTCTTCCAACTGCATCAGGAACTTGTCAACCACACGCAGGATGATCTCTTCATCCAGTGCCTTGAAGCTGATGATCGCATCCAGGCGATTGCGGAATTCCGGCGTAAACATACGCTTGATATCCGCCATCTCGTCACCGGCTTCTTTCTTGTCGGTAAAGCCGATCGAACGCTTCTGGAGACTTTCCGCACCTGCGTTTGTAGTCATGACAATGATTACGTTGCGGAAGTCAGCCTTGCGACCGTTGTTGTCAGTTAATGTGCCATGGTCCATCACCTGCAACAGGATGTTGAAAATATCCGGATGGGCCTTTTCGATCTCGTCAAGCAGCAATACAGCGTGCGGCTTCTTCGTGATCGCTTCGGTCAGCAAACCGCCCTGGTCGAAACCGACATAGCCCGGCGGCGCACCGATCAGACGGCTGACCGCGTGACGCTCCATGTATTCGGACATATCGAAGCGGATCAGCTCGATGCCCATGATAAAGGCCAGCTGCTTCGCCACTTCGGTTTTGCCGACGCCGGTCGGACCGGAGAACAGGAAGGCACCAATCGGCTTGTCGGTCTTGCCGAGGCCCGCACGTGCCATCTTGATCGCCGAACCGAGCGCTTCGATCGCCGGGTCCTGACCAAATACCACATTCTTCAGATCGCGGTCGATCGTCTGCAGCTTGGCTCGGTCGTCCTGATTGACCGACTGCGGAGGAATACGCGCAATCTTCGAGATGATGTCTTCGATTTCGGATTTGCCGATGGTTTTCTTCTGCTTCGACTTCGGCAGGATGCGCTGTGCGGCACCAGCTTCGTCGATCACGTCGATCGCCTTGTCGGGCAGGTGACGATCATTGATGAAGCGCGCGGCCAGTTCTGCCGCCGAGGTCAATGCGGACGACGAATACTTTACGCCATGGTGCTCTTCGAAGCGCGATTTCAGGCCGCGCAGAATCTGCACTGTCTGTTCGACGGTCGGTTCGTTGACGTCGATCTTCTGGAAGCGCCGTGACAAAGCATGGTCCTTCTCGAAGACGCCGCGGAACTCGGTGTACGTGGTCGCGCCGATGCACTTGAGCTGGCCGCTGGAAAGCGCCGGCTTGAGCAGGTTCGATGCGTCCAGCGTACCACCCGATGCCGAGCCGGCCCCGATGATCGTATGGATCTCGTCGATGAACAGAATACCGTTCGGGTTTTCACGCAGTTGCTTGAGTACGGCCTTCAGGCGCTGTTCGAAGTCACCGCGGTATTTGGTACCGGCCAGCAGCGCACCCATGTCGAGCGAGTACACCACTGCGTTCTGCAGCACTTCGGGCACATCGCCCTGAGTGACGCGCCATGCCAGGCCTTCTGCGATTGCCGTCTTGCCGACACCGGCTTCACCAACCAGCAACGGGTTGTTCTTGCGCCTACGGCACAGGGTCTGGATTACGCGCTCGACTTCGGATTCGCGGCCGATGAGCGGATCGATCTTGCCCTCGGCAGCCATCTTGTTCAGATTCTGGGTGAACTGATCAAGCGGACTTTCCTTCTGCTGGCCTTCAGCCTGCGCATCTTCCGTACCTTCCGGCGATTTCTGCGATTCCGCCTGCTGGTCCTTTCGGACGCCGTGCGAAATGAAATTCACCACATCCAGACGAGTGACGCCCTGCTGATGCAGATAGTACACAGCGTGGGAATCTTTTTCGCCGAAGATGGCGACCAGCACGTTGGCCCCGGTAACTTCCTTCTTGCCGTTGGAAGCCGACTGCACATGCATGATCGCGCGCTGGATTACACGCTGGAAGCCGAGTGTCGGCTGTGTATCCACTTCGCTGGTTCCGGGAACGGTCGGCGTGTTGTCGCTGATGAAGTTCGTCAGCGTCTTGCGCAGATCCTCGATATTGACTGCGCATGCACGCAGCACCTCTGCTGCCGACGGATTGTCGAGCAACGCGAGCAACAAGTGCTCGACTGTAATGAACTCGTGACGAGCCTGGCGAGCCTCGACAAAAGCCATATGCAAACTTACTTCAAGTTCCTGCGCAATCATGCTTCCTCCATCACGCATTGCAGGGGATGTCCTGCTTTTCGAGCGTGGGTTAACACTAATTCTACTTTAGTGGACGCTATGTCTTTTGGATAGACGCCGCACATACCTTTTCCGTCACGATGAACCTTGAGCATGATCTGCGTTGCGGTTTCACGATCCTTATTAAAGTACTCCTGAATGATCGCAACCACAAATTCCATCGGCGTATAGTCGTCGTTCAATAAAAGGACCTGATACATCGGTGGAGGCTTAAGCTTCTGCTCTTGCCTAGCAAGTACCGTACCGTTTTCATTGTCATGCTGAGTTGCCATTCGTTTATTCTAAAACGTTTAACCAGGCGCAACGCGCCCAAGTAAGGGAAATTCGAACTACATATGATCTGCATCTTGATCTTACGCCCTTTCTTTGTAGTTCGCAGATGATGCTCCTTCGCTGAATTTCAAGAAATCTATTGTGCATTACGCTTGTAAAAACTCAAAAACGCTCTGGGAACTACCTTGACTTTTAGATTTTTTGCAGGAACAATGGTATTTATTGACAATTCGAGCATTATCGTATTGTCAATATGAAGTGAGCAAGTTATAAGAGGGGGCAGCGTGTCGCGAGGCTTCTTGCTTTTACGGCTCGTGTGATTAGTTATTATTTGAAAGACGCTTTTATGGCAACAGGTACCGTCAAGTGGTTTAACGATTCCAAAGGCTTCGGATTTATCACTCCGGATGACGGCGGTGAAGATTTGTTCGCCCACTTTTCCGCAATCCAAATGAATGGCTTCAAGACTCTCAAAGAAGGTCAGAAGGTTTCGTTCGAAGTCACGCAAGGCCCGAAAGGCAAGCAAGCTTCCAATATCCAGGCCCCCTAATCACGTCGATTAGCAAGAGCACAAAAAGCCCCGCCCTGCGGGGTTTTTTTTCGCCCCGGGTAATTCCACTCCTTCCTATTACTGTATCGATCGACGTCGGCTGCAGAGCCACCCCGGGATATCCTGCACACATCATCACCCTTTTTACACGCTAGTGGTATTCCCGACATATGGCGCTTGTGAGGACGCCCTTTCGTGCCATCGGTAATATCCCGTACCCGATAAGTGCGAAAATAGCTGTAAAGTAACATCCTATGAAGCTCCGCCAGAAAATCCTGTTCCTTGCGATCGCACCGTTGATCGTTGCCCTGCTTGCCATTGCAATGGCTGTTCGGTATCAGGCTAACCTTCTGGCGCATCAACAACGTGCTTCGGTTGAAACTGCCTATCTCGTTAGCAAGGAAGCAGAACTCAATCATTACGTGACCCTTGCGTCCAGATCAATCGCTCATTTGTACGATTCCGGCCGTGACGATGACGCAACACGCCTGGAAGCTATCCGCATATTGTCAAAGCTCGACTATGGCGATGACGGTTATTTCTTCCTGTACGATCTGAACGGCAAAAACCTCATGCATCCCCGGCAGCCAGAGTTAGTCGGCAAAGATCTCTGGGAGTTGCGTGATACCGAGGGAAATCCAACAATTCAGCGACTTATTTCGCAAGCCAAGTCCGGCGGGGGACTGGTTCGTTACCTATGGGAAAAGCCATCAAGCAAGAAAGTGGCGCCGAAGCTTGGTTATGTCGTCATGCTGCCACGCTGGGGCTGGATGCTGGGCACAGGAATTTACCTCGATGACGTCGATAATGCACTTGCCAAGATTGACACCCAGATTCTCGCAAATATACGAAGCACGATGATGTGGATCGCCGGAATTGCCATTGCGAGCGCCATGGTTGTCGCCTTATCCGGACTGGCGCTAAATATCAGCGAGTACCGTGTTGCCGATGCCAAATTGCGCGTCCTTGCGCAACGCGTCGTTCGTTCGCAAGAAGAAGAGCGGGCACGCCTGTCACGCGACTTGCATGATGGAATCAGTCAATGGCTGGTATCCATCAAATTGCAGATTGAGTCAGGCATTGCCAAACTGGCAACGAACACCTCAAGACCCGAAATTGCCAAGGCATCATTCGACCGCGCCGCCGGTCAGCTCAACGATGTGCTCGGTGAAGTCCGCAGAATTTCACATGACCTGCGCCCCGCCCTGCTCGATGACCTAGGCCTCGCCGCGGCGCTGGATCACCTGACGCGCGAATTCACTGAACACACTTCCATTACGACACATTTCCACTACGATGGCAGCGCGGATGGCTTACCGGATGTCGCCAATACCGTGATGTTTCGGATTGCCCAGGAAACCCTTACCAACATTAAACGGCACGCCAATGCATCCACGGTCCAAGTAGAACTGCTTGGTTACAAGTCCGAGGTCAAGCTCATCATCGCTGACAACGGCATTGGTTTTGACGTAGCCGGCATTTCTCAGCATCCGAAGCGCGGCATTGGCTTGCGCAACATGCACGAACGTGTCAGCGCCGTGGGTGGCAAGCTTGAGCTGACATCGTCGAGTGATGGAACCCATGTCGTTGCCACATTACCTCGAGTTTAATTTATCCTGCTGACATGCTGACCGTACCTTTTGTTCATATTCTTCTGGTGGACGACCACCCTCTGGTGCGCGATGGCTTAAGAGCGCGCCTGGAAACCATTCCTCATTTCAGTGTGGTCGCAGAAGCCGGCAATGCGGCGGAAGCTCTCGATGCAGCATCACGAGAGACCATCGATCTCGTGCTGATGGACATTAATCTATCGGGGATGAATGGCATAGAACTTACGGGGCGCTTCAACACCCTCTATCCGGAAATTGCCATCCTGATGCTCAGCATGCACGACAAGGCAGAATACGTGATGCAGGCAATCCAGGCAGGCGCCCGTGGCTACGTTTTGAAGGATGCACCGGCGATGGATATCATTACCGCCATCGATACGGTAATGTCTGGCGGAATTTATTACAGTGCCGGACTGGCGAAACAGCTTTCCCGTCCCATGCCGCCTGCATTGTTGCTCACACCAAGAGAACGTGAGGTCCTGCAGTGCATTGCCACCGGCAAATCCAACAAACACATCGCGCGTGACATGGACCTCAGCGTACGTACGATCGAAACGCATCGGCTTAACATCAAACGCAAGCTGGGCATTGAAGGCCAGGCCGACCTGATTCGCTTCGCACTCGAGCAGACACAAATCAAATGACGATAATTCACCAAGGCATGTGCTGAAGCCTGTTTTGCGGCTTTGGACGTAGACTTGCCGCGCAAAGCATTCCAAAAACAAAAGGCCGGAATTTATCCGGCCTTTCTTTTTACTGCAGTATCACGTTAGATTACATATTGGAAATCATGACGTCGCCGAAGCCCGAGCACGATACCTGAGTTGCGCCTTCCATCAGGCGCGCGAAGTCATAAGTGACTTTCTTCGAGGTGATCGATTTTTCCATTGATGTGATGATCAGGTCAGCTGCTTCGGTCCAACCCATGTGACGCAGCATCATTTCGGCGGACAGGATAAGCGAGCCCGGATTCACATAGTCCTTACCGGCATACTTCGGTGCGGTGCCGTGGGTTGCTTCAAACATAGCGACGGAGTCGGACATGTTCGCGCCCGGTGCGATACCGATACCGCCGACCTGTGCTGCGAGCGCGTCGGAGATGTAATCGCCGTTCAGGTTCAATGTCGCAATCACGCTGTACTCATTCGGACGCAGCAGGATCTGCTGCAGGAACGCATCAGCGATTGAATCCTTGACCGTGATTTCCTTGCCAGTCTTCGGATTCTTGAACTTGCACCATGGGCCGCCATCGATCAGTTCAGCACCGAATTCCTTCTGAGCCAATGCATATCCCCAATCACGGAAGCCACCTTCGGTGTACTTCATGATGTTGCCTTTGTGAACCAGAGTCACAGACGGCTTGTCGTTGTCGATCGCGTACTGGAGCGCCTTGCGCACCAGACGCTCGGTCCCTTCACGGGACACCGGCTTGACGCCGATACCGGAAGTGTTCGGGAAACGGATTTTCTTGACGCCCATTTCCTTGACCAGGAATTCGATCAGCTTCTTGGCGCCATCGGAACCTTCTTGCCATTCGATACCGGCATAGATGTCTTCGGAGTTTTCACGGAAGATCACCATGTCGGTCTTCTCCGGCTCGCGTACCGGCGACGGAACGCCTTTGAAGTAACGGACCGGGCGCAAGCAGACGTACAGATCGAGTTCCTGACGCAGTGCCACGTTGAGCGAGCGAATACCGCCGCCAACCGGTGTAGTCAGCGGGCCCTTGATGGACACAACGTAATCTTTCAGGACTTGCAGGGATTCTTCGGGCAGCCACACATCAGGGCCATATACTTTGGTCGACTTTTCGCCAGCGTAGATTTCCATCCAGCTGATCTTGCGCTTGCCGCCGTATGCCTTAGCAACCGCTGCATCAACCACCTTGATCATGACCGGGCTGATGTCCACGCCAGTGCCGTCACCCTCGAGATACGGGATGATCGGATTGTCTGGCACATTCAAGGAAAAGTCGGCATTGACGGTAATTTTTTTGCCGTCGGCAGGCACTTTGATATGTTGATACATCGTAGGCTCCGGGGGTTAGGAGGAAAGGAAAAGACCGTCTCTTACTTTAAATTTTTGTTTTAAAGCGCAGTTTCAGTCTTATATAAGACATAAGACTACATTTCGTATTATGCACCACTATTTTACTGGATGCCATTGTTTTTGCCTTCGAACCAATTGCGCATCCTTGGCAAGCAAATCATTGATGCATGGCCGCCAATATATTGCGGCGACCCTATTCCCGATACCGGTTGTATTGCGAATACCAGATTAGTGCTAAAGCAGCGGACATACAAAGCGTAAAATACCGGCTTCCCGGGATCGCCGCCGCGATCCGCTATCTATCTGCTGCGAGCTTGCGTGCCACTGATTCTGTTTAACAAACCTTTCCAGGTGATGTGCCAGTTCTCCGCTCACGAGAGCAGGAAGACACTCGCCGACTATCTTGATATCCCCGGAATTTATCCTGCCGGCCGGCTCGATGCCGACAGCGAAGGATTGGTATTGCTAACTGATGATGGGAAATTGCAGCATAGGATCAGCCACCCGCTCAGCAAGCAGCCAAAGACTTACATTGTTCAAGTGGAAGGTACTGTGTCGGACGACGCGTTGGCGCGCCTTGGCGGACCACTCAATCTAGGCGATTTCGTCACCCAGCCCTGCGAAGTACGGCGCATCGAGACACCAGGCTGGTTATGGGAAAGAGACCCTCCCATACGGCACCGGGCCAATCTGCCAACCAGCTGGCTCGCCATCACGATAGCGGAAGGAAAGAATCGACAGGTCAGGCGCATGACGGCAGCGGTGGGATTGCCGACGCTACGCTTGATCCGCATTGCTATCGGTCCATTTGCACTGAGTACGCATCCACTTTGGCCGGGCGAATGGCGAGAAGTATCCGCCTCGGAACTGGCCTGATACTGCGGCGCTCATACCGAACGATCTCCCCGGCTTCTGATCAATACGGCAGCACTTTCATGTCGAATGCACGTTCGGCCAGCCAGATTGCAGCAAGCGTCGCGATAAGAAACGATCCACTAATGAGGACGATACGGCGGTAGAAAATCGTCCTGCGAAGAAGATAGGCAAGGGGTAGAAAGCCGGCCACGATGGCAAGTTGCCCCGCTTCGACGCCAACATTAAAGCCTACCAGTGCCAACACCAGCGTGTCGCCCGGAAGGCCAAGATCGGATAGAACGCTGGCAAAACCAAAACCATGGATGAGCCCAAATCCAAACGCCATGGCCCAGCGCCTGTCCCGGAACAGGGGGAATATGTTGTTAAGCGCCGCGATGATGACGGATGCCGCAATGACCGACTCGACCCATCGTGATGGCAAGCTGACCAAGCCCAGAGTGGCCAGCGACAAGGTGATTGAATGTGCAAGGGTGAACGCGGTGACGATTTTGAGAACACTGAAGAACGCCGGCTTCAGTCCATCGACAGCAAACCATTTTCCGTCCCGCCGATAGACAACCGCGGGTAACAAGAGCGCGAGCAGAAAAAGAATGTGATCAAATCCAATCCAGATATGCCACACTCCCTCGTGAAAGTAATCGACGAATTGTGCGAACTTCCCGACTGAACCCATCGCAAATTCCTGGCTTGCGCTTTCCGGCGTAAACACACCGGTCCGGGTAGAACCTTCGTACTCAAGTCGCAACAGGCCCTTGTGCTGTGGGTCGACATCGAACAGCAGCGAATACCTGGCCTGCAATCTGTCAATCGCCTGGCCGCAGTCAGCATTGAATCTCAACACTGCATAGGCGCCGTCAGTATGATCGTCGATCAGATGGTCAGTCACTTGTAGCGGACAATTATGTCCATCCGCGGCTACCGCCAGCCGTGAAAAGGCATACGCCGCAATGTCGTTGTGTTTCGCCTTGACCTCGCCCCAGGTGATATCGGCGTCTCCGTCGGCATCAAGCCCAATCGCAAAATCGAGGTCGCGTAGCGCAATATCCCATTGACCGTCGATCACCGAACCCGACACCTTCAAGCTAAGGTAACTATCGCTCGGTTTATGCGCATGGGCACTGCAGGCGAAGAACAAGCCGATACATAACAGGAACAGTTGCCTCATCATGGCCGGACTCCCCGCAACTGCTGTCCGAGTCGCAGGAGATGGGGATCTTCTATCTTGCTGTCATCCAGCCACTTCAGCACGGGCGTTGCCGATTCCCGGTCCTTCATGGCGATAGCAGCGCGTAGAAAAATCTCCGCGTCCCGTGGCTCGCGTTGAACCTTCCAGTTTTCGATCGCCAGGGCGAGAGACCCTTTTGCATCGCCTTCGACATCCAGCGCAAAGCGTGCCTCTTCCTGCTGGTGCACGGTTTCTCCGCGCATCTGCGCAGCAGCGTAGCGGGCCGCTAGGGTATTCTCCAGTTCTTTCGCGGTTGGCAGTTTGAGCGCTCGCTCGGCAAAAACCAGGCGCAGCAATAAGACGTCCGAGCGAGTCCGGTCCTTTAAGAGATTCAGCACGTCGCGCGGTCGATTTTGCGCAAGCAACAGATCGGCATAGGCTGCCAACAGAAAGGTATCGGTAATGCCCAGCGAGAGCGCTCGTTTGAAATGCATTTCCGCGCGGTCTGCCCGGCCCTGACGCTCCGCCAGCTCGGCAAGGCGGATTTCAAGCCATAGCCTTTTACTGGGGATAAGAGATGTCGCGCTTTCAACTATGGGATTAAGTGCGGCATATGCAGGGCCGGCTTTCCCGGTGAGGCCATCAACCATGGCTTCGCAGCCCTGTGCAATCAACGGATCGCCGCTCTGGTGCAACGCGCGGCAATCGGCCATTCCCTGTAGATACCGAGCCTGCACTATGTGAATGACGGCGCGTAACGAAAGCGCTTGCGGATTGTGCGAGTCACGCTGAAGTACTTCATCCAGGTCAGCGACCGCACCGCTGAAGTTATGGAGGAATTGCCTGAGACTGGCGCGCAAGATCTGGATATCCACGGGTGGGGTGGGCATGTCCCACCATGGTGCCAAGGCCGCCTGCGCATAGCCCAGATAACGCGGGTCGCCTTCTTCCGACACCATCTCGTAATAGCGGCGCGCCAGTCTGACCGCGACTTCCGCGTTGCGCGGATTGCGTTTTAGCTCTCCCCTCAGTTGCGCCAGCTCGCGCGCAATCGGGTCATTTGGTTTGAATGGGAGTCGCTCCAGCACCTTGGCATTGGAATCGGGGACGTAGGGTGCGGCGACGCCTTTCATACAGACGAGCGACGCGAACAGCACTGCAAGAAGACGAATGGGCATCAACGGATCCAAAAATAGGCGCCAAGGGAGCCAGTCCTCAAACTGAACAAGCAGGACAAAGACTCGGGATCATAGCAACAATGACATCAATTCCGCAATTAACCATGTCGCCGGCAGGAAGTGATAATGATCCAAACCGCGATTCATGTATTCCGTATACGGCGCGACCGTATCAACGGATGCGGGGCCGGAGGATATTTAGGCAATCTCGCTGCTCTCGGTGTCAACCATTGCCGTTGATGGTCGTTAATTCCATTGATTCGACCGAATCGCCGAGTTACTTACATGTCAATCTGAAGGACTATAAAATGAAAAACCTGATCGCTGCTCTCGTTGCTGGTTTGTTCGCTGTTTCTTCCTTCGCCGCTAGCCACGCCGCTGCACCGGCTTCGGCAGCACCTGCACCTGCTGCAGCGCCTGCACCTGCTGCTTCAACGGATGCTCCGGCCCCCAAGAAAAAAGCCAAGAAAGCAAAAAAAGCCAAGAAAGCCAAGGCCGCTGCCGCTCCGACCGCATCGAAGTAAGCAACACTTCGGATCTAATCAAGGCAGGCTCGACCTGCCTTTTTCTTTTTTATCGGCTAAGCTTCCTGTTTCGTCACTGTCCATACGTCCCATGAATCCAAGGATCTTCGTCCAGGCAGCCGTTGCAGCGCTGCTGTTTTCGGCTCTCCCAGCCATCACCTCTGCCCAGCAGGTGGCACGCTTTCCCACCATTTCGCTAACTGCCGGGATTCACGTCATCAAGGCGGAAGTCGCCGCGCGCGATGCCGATCGTCAGCAGGGTCTGATGAACCGCGAAAAAATGGGCGCCAATGAAGGCATGGTCTTTTTGTTCGACGCGCCGGCAAGCGTCTGTATGTGGATGAAAAATACCCTGATTCCGCTCTCGGTCGCCTTCATCGATGAAAATGGAAACATCGTCAACATCGAAGACATGCAGCCGCAAACGACCGATTCGCATTGCGCGAAAAAGCCGGTCCGTTACGCGCTTGAAATGAACCAGGGCTGGTTTAAACAGAAAAATATCAAGCCAGGCACCAAGATTGAAGGCCTGCCGAAGTAAGCGCCCAGTTACCACGCGGAGTGCCCAAAGCGCTCCTATCGCAGGAACACAAATATGTCGCTGCGCACGGCTCTCATCTGCGTGTTTCATGCCTGGCGTTGAATGAGGATTCCTCCTTGAATACCATCGCGGTCCTTTTGTATTAGGACAGACATCCAATACGCATGGACGAAAAAAACCCGCACAACACGTATGTCATGCGGGTTCTTAATAAATCTTCAGTGGCCGGCATCAGCCGGCTCACAAGCAACTAATTAGGCCAGCGCCTTCAGAGCTGCAGCCAGACGGCTCTTATGGCGAGCTGCCTTGTTCTTGTGAATGATCTTCTTGTCGGCGATACGGTCAATCGTCGAAACGGAAGACAGGAATACTTGCGACGCTGCGGCTTTGTCGCCTGCTTCAATCGCCTTGCGAACGGCCTTGATTGCGGTACGCAGGGTCGAGCGCTGGCTGGAATTGTGTGCGTTTTGCTTGACTGCTTGACGAGCACGTTTGCGCGCTTGTGCGGTATTTGCCATGAATATTTCCTAATTCGAAATCGGACTGCGTTCGCGGATTGCGAGACAGAATTCTGTAAAGCTGCGGATTATAACGCAGATTTTAGGGATTGATCAATCATTCCCGCAGATTGTCCGCGATGGCCTGTTTGTCCATCATTCCATGGCCACAGATAAACCGGTTCGAGCCATCTGCCCTCGGGAAACCAACGGCTATAATGGCGCCCCATGAATCTGCACAAAACGCTAGCCACCGTCTCCGGCATGACCATGCTTTCGCGTGTGACGGGGCTGCTCCGTGAACTCCTGTTCGCGCGGGCTTTCGGCGCATCGGCCTATACCGATGCTTTCAATGTGGCATTTCGTATCCCGAACCTGTTGCGCCGGCTTTTTGCCGAAGGCGCATTCTCACAGGCGTTTGTACCCATTCTGGCTGAATACAAAAGCAAGAAAGGTGAAGCCGCAACCAAGGAATTGGTCGACCACGTTGCGACCATTCTCATGTGGGCTTTGTTGCTCACATGCATAATTGGCATCATTGGCGCACCGATTGTCGTCTATTTTATTGCGACCGGACTCAAAGCCGACCCGCACGCTTTTGACGCGTCAGTGCTTATGACCCGGATCATGTTTCCCTACATTGGCTTTATGGCCTTTGTCGCGCTGTCCGGGGGCATCCTCAATACCTGGCGCCAATTCCGCGTGCCGGCCATTACCCCGGTGCTATTGAATATCTCTTTTATTGTTGCGTCGTTGTTCGCCGCACCATATATGCGCCAACCGGTGTATGCGCTGGCGGCAGCAGTAGTATTTGGCGGCATACTACAAGTAGCGGTGCAGTTTCCTGCATTACGTAAGATCGGCATGTTGCCCCGCCTCGGCATTAACCTCAAGCTGGCCTGGAGCGACCCGGGTGTGCGCCGCGTCCTGCGCCAGATGGTTCCGGCAACCGTTGCAGTATCGGTTGCACAGATCAGCATCATTATCAATACCAATATTGCATCTCGGCAGGTAAGTGGCAGCGTGTCTTGGCTGACCTATGCCGACCGCCTCATGGAGTTTCCGACCGCGCTGCTGGGCGTCGCGCTCGGTACCATTTTGCTTCCCAGCTTGGCCAAGGCCCATGCGGATGGGGACCCGGAAGAATATTCCTCTCTATTGGACTGGGGCTTGCGACTGACTTTCCTGATCGCCTTGCCATCGGCGGTCGGCCTGATTACGCTCTCCGAACCCTTGACCGCCACCTTATTCCACTATGGAAAATTTGACGTCCAGTCGGTCAGGATGACCGGCCAGGCCTTGATTGCCTATGGCGTCGGATTGATCGGACTTATCCTAGTCAAAATTCTCGCGCCCGGCTTTTACGCAAAGCAAGATATACGCACGCCGGTAAAAATTGCCGTGGGCGTATTGATCGCCACGCAACTCATGAACCTGATGTTCGTGCCGCACTTTGCCCATGCGGGGCTCGCGTTATCGGTAGGGATTGGCGCCTGCCTGAATGCGGGCTTTCTGTATTTTGGCCTGAAGCGACGCGGTATCTATACGCCAGCTCGTGGCTGGGGTGTTTTCATGCTGAGACTCTGCGGCGCCCTCTTCCTGCTTGCCGGCGTGGCCTTGTGGACTGCCGCGCAATTCAACTGGATCGCCTTGCAGGCCCAACCCTTGCTACGTGCCGGGGCACTGACCGTCGTCATGGCCGCCTGCGGCGTTACTTACTTCGGCGCACTGCTGGCGATGGGATTTCGATTCCAGGACTTCAAGCGTACGTCGAAGTAGCGGCGAATCCGAGTCCAAGTCTTGCGCAGCCCGGACGATGGAATGCAAGAACATTTCCATCCTGTCCTTTAATTGACGGCAGCATGGTTTATTATGGTCCTTGTATGGTGATCCAATCCCTTGAATATTTCGCGTCCCTGGTCCAACAAGACGATTCCATTCCGCTGTTTGAGGCGGCACTGGCCATCGCACAGGACGTGGAACCCCAACTGGACTTATCAGCAACCCAGGCTGAAGTCGATATTCTTGCTGCGAGGCTGCAGCGGCGACTAGCAGCGGATGCGTCCAATGTACAGAAGCTGCGCCTGTTAAATCATTTCTTTTACCGTGAGCTTGGGTTCGCCGGCAACGTCAATGACTATTACGACCCCGACAATAGTTACCTGCACCGCGTGATCAAGACCCGTCGCGGGATTCCGATTTCCCTGGCCGTGCTTTACATGGAACTGGCGCAGCAAATCGGTTTGAATGTCAAAGGGATTTCCTTCCCGGGACACTTCCTGATGAAGCTGTCCGTGCAATCGGGCGACATAGTGCTTGATCCGTTCAACGGTGCCAGTCTGTCACGCGAAGAGCTGGAAGAACGGCTTGAACCGTATTTTGAACAGCAGAGTTATCCAGGCGCCATTCCACTCTCGTATTATTTGCATGCGGCCCACCCGCGTGAAATTCTGGTGCGCATGCTACGTAATCTGAAGGCTCTGTTCCTTGAGCATATGCGTTGGCAGCGCCTGCTTGGCGTACAGCAGCGCCTGTTGATCTTGTTGCCGGATGAGGTAGCCGAGCGACGCGACCGCGGGCTCGCGTATGCCAATCTTGAGTGCCCCCAAGCTGCATTGGATGACCTTGAAGCTTATCTCGCTGAGCGTCCACATGCGCCGGACGCCGAGATGCTGCGCGAAAAACTTCCCGAGCTGAGAGAGGCAAGCAAGCGGCTCAACTGACCACTGCGTTGTGCACAGTTAACCCCAAGTCCGGATACCGCTTGCGCATTTCCCATTCAGGCTTTGGATTTAGCCTCGATCGCTTCCCATTTTTCCAGATTTTCCATCAACAGTTCATCAATCTCGGCAAAGCGCTGGTTGAGGCGCTTCACCTCGTCTGGTCGCTGACGATACAAGTCGGGATCGGCGAGCTGCTCCGAGATAGTTTTCTGTTCTGCCTCCAGGGAAGCGATGACACCGGGCAGAGTCTCCAGTTCACGCTGCTCCTTGTAGCTAAGCTTTTTCGCCTTGGTAGCACTGGAGGCATTCGGGCTATTCGCGGCCGGAAGTGCCTCCTTGACTACGGGTTTCGCCTCAGATTTTAGTGCTGACTTCGCCGACGCTGCGGCTGTATCGCGCACGCGTTCCCAATCGGTATATCCACCCACGTATTCGCGCCACATACCCTCACCTTCAGCGACAATTACCTGGGTAACCACATTATCGAGGAAAGTGCGATCGTGGCTGACCAGGAATACGGTGCCGCTGTACTCTTCGAGCAATTCTTCCAGCAGTTCGAGCGTATCAATGTCGAGGTCGTTGGTCGGTTCATCGAGCACCAGCGCATTGGCAGGCTTTGCAAACAGGCGGGCTAGCAGAAGACGGTTGCGCTCACCGCCGGACAAGGATTTGACCGGCGATCGCGCGCGTTCCGGCGCAAACAGAAAATCCGAAAGGTAAGTCATCACGTGTTTGCGCTGGCCGTTGATTTCAACCCAATCACTACCTGGTGAAATCGTGTCCGCAAGGCTGGCCTCTTCATTGAGCTGCGCACGCATCTGATCAAAGTAAGCAACCTGCAGGCGCGCACCTTGTTTCACTGTGCCGCTATCAGGCTGCTCTTCACCGAGAATCAGCTTGAGCAAGGTGGTCTTGCCTGCGCCGTTTGGCCCTATCAGTCCGACCTTGTCGCCACGCATGATGATGGCGTTGAAATCCCGCACGATGACCTTGTCACCGTAACGCTTGCTGATATCGACAAGCTCCGCAACGATTTTCCCTGATCGTTCGCCCGCTGACACATCGAGCTTGACCTGCCCTTGCTGGTCGCGTCGGGCAGTACGTGTTCGGCGCAATTCTTCGAGACGCTTGACACGCCCTTCGTTACGCGTGCGACGGGCTTCCACTCCCTTGCGAATCCAGACTTCTTCCTGGGCGAGAAACTTGTCGAATTTCGCGTTTTCAATTGCTTCAATTTCGAGCTGCTCCGCCTTGCGAGTCTGATAGGCGCTGAAATTGCCCGGAAAGGACAGGAGCCTTCCACGGTCGAGTTCAATGATCCGCGTTGCCACGTTATCGAGGAAGGAGCGGTCGTGAGTAATGAAAAGGATGCTGCCCTTGTAATCGCGTAACAGCCCTTCCAACCACAGGATGGAAGTGAAATCCAGGTGATTGGTGGGCTCGTCGAGCAGCAGCACATCTGGCGCACCAACCAGTGCGCAACCAAGCGCCACGCGTTTTTGCGTACCGCCAGAGAGCGTGCCCATCAAGGCATCCTTGTTCAGGTTCAGGCGATCGAGAATGGTTTCCACGCGATTGCCAATACTCCAGGCATCCGCCGCGTCAAGCCGGACCTGAATGGTATGCATGCGGTCCATGATCGCATCATCATCGGCGCCGCCCAGGCTGGTCGCCAGGTCGTTGTACTCGTTAAGCATCGCAGGCAGTTCGCCAAGTCCGGAGGCGACCGCATCAAACACCGACATCGTGCCCTCGAAATGGGGTTCCTGTTGCACGTAGGCGATTTTGATGCCCTGCTGCATCACTAGCAGGCCATCGTCCAGTTTGGACATGCCGGCAATGATTTTCAGGAGAGATGACTTGCCTGTGCCATTGCGGCCGATCAGGCCGACCCGTTCGCCGGCTTCCAGCGCGAATTCTGCATGATCAAGCAAGGCCACATGGCCGAACGCCAACTGGGCATTTGAAAGAGAGATGACTGCCATAGGAAAATGCGGTTGCAGCGGTTCGCGAAAAGCGTCCGCAAAATGAGAAGAAGCACGCATTGTACCCACTACTGCTGCAGGACAGGCATTTCATGCCCGGTCTCGGCTATAATCTCGGGCGGATGCAGTTCACGGCATCCATATCCCGCGTTTCTCGCCGTAGTTCAATGGATAGAACGAGTGCCTCCTAAGCGCTAGATACAGGTTCGATTCCTGTCGGCGGGACCAATCTGCGGCATCTACGAATAATCGCTGAAACCTTCCATGCGGCCCTACGGCTTACTTCTCTCGCGTTTTCGGCTTTTCCAGCCTTCTTGTTTTCTCCCTTCATTCCTTGTCAGTTGTATGTCCTGACATTGCGCCAGATTCATCGCTGCCCGGCTCCGGAATCTTTTTGCTATCCGTGTTTCTATGTGACAGAGCAAGAATGCATAAGGTAAGCAAAGTGCTCAGGATAGCGGTCGCTTCGCGCCCCATTCCCGCAGCAACGCCAATTGCGGCCGTGACCCAAATGGTTGCCGCAGTCGTCAGTCCGCGGATTTCCCGGTCCCGGGACAGTTTGATAATGGCTCCCGCACCTAGAAAACCGATGCCCGAGATTAATCCCTGCAGTACGCGACTCAGATCATCCACCTCCATACCGGCCTGCAATGGCACCAGGACAAAAAGTGCAGCGCCGAGCGCGACCAGCATATGGGTGCGAAGGCCGGCGCCGGTGCCTCGGTATTCGCGTTCGTATCCTAGTACCGCCCCGAGCAAAATGGCGACGAGGAGACGAACGCATACGCGGGTAAACTGGGTTAGATCCGGCAGATCGGAAAATTCCTGCTGCACCGTCACCCACACTTCATGCATAAGAATGCCTCGGCGATCAGTGACGCATACGGTCGAGCAGCAATGTAGTTTGCAATCCCGCAACTTCGTACATGGCCTTGTCCCAGGATTCGTGGAGAAGGTTCATGGAATCCTGCATCATCCGGAATGCGATGACTGCCGCATCCGCAGGGTCTTTGGCGCTGCTGCGGGCGACCTCGATCCGGTCGAGCAGTTTTTCGAGGGAGGGACGATGCTCGGCGGGTGCGGTATCGACCGCTTCACGCAGCAGATGCCGCCGAAATATTTCCAAGGCTTCCGGATCTTGCCGATGTAATGCTACCAAGGTATCGAAGTCGGGCATGGCGACGTTCATTGCGGCTCCAGTCAATGTCGAAGTTGTCGATATGACAGGTATAACCGTTTAGGGGCAAAAGCCTTTGTGACGGCTCAATGCCCTCCCCGACTCTCACTGTTACGCCTCAAACTTGCCAGCCTGAGGTGGTAATGTCAGGCTGTTTATTGCCGGTCCTCTATATCTTCGAGTCGCAGTAGCATATCGATGCAGGTTGCTGCCACAGCGCCAGCGCCTAGCATCGCCAACAAAGAAATAACAGCAATAATCATGATGATCCTCCGCGCAGTCTCAGCACATTGGAACATCCCTGGCTCAGCATTTCATTGACTCTACGCATTATCCGCATGTCCAGTTTTTATAGCCTTGGACACGAATGAGCAATCTCAACGTCGTTGCTTGCCAGGTAGGTAAGCTTTGAAGCATTCCTTTTACCAGCAGAGTGCGCGATGTCCAGACTGAATAATGATGAACATATCAGCCCCAATCCGGAAGATACCAAGCTGCCAGGGCAGGATCCGGTATCGGATCCCGACGATGAAGATGGCACTACCAATGTGTCGGATGTGACCATGCGTATCAATTTGCTTGGAAAACTGATCATCCCGCGGAATGCGCCCTGACTGAGCCTCACGCCATGTCACTCTGGCTCAATGTTTTCCAAAGAGGCACCAAGCCAGAGGTGTGAAATCAACTGCTAGTCACTTGCCCACAGCTATTGTGATTATCGTTGTGGATAAGTGTCTCATTGCTTTTCCAACGTCATGATTCTTAATGGAATTACTGCACTGCCCAATTTAAAGGCAGGCGGACTGTGGTCGATCACACTACGTGTGCGCCACCAGACGACGGCAATGTTCCGGTCAGGGTTAGCGGGCCGATTGTAAAAGATGCCAGCACGGAACCGAGCGGCTGCACGAAAGAATTCAAGTCCAACCTGCGAAGCGACCTGGCTCAAGCCAAAAACGCTTGTCAGCGTCAAACACGTCGGCAAATATTGTCATCCCCACTGAATTGATAAGCAGGTCTGCACGCTGATCAGTGTCTAGCAGCGGTGCCCCGGCCAGCGCAGACCTGTGGACAAACTTGCGTCGCCCACATATATTGCCAACTCCCCCTATTTTCCTGCGCGCAAGATCGCAGGCAAGACACAACAAGGAGATTGCATGAAGCTGGCGCGCTACGGCCGCATTGGCAAGGAAAAACCCGCATTGGTCGATGACCAGGGAAGACTACGTGATCTGTCAGCCATCGTAAATGACATTGGGCCTGAACAGCTTTCCCCGAAAATGCTGGCACGACTTGCAAAACTTGACCCGGAAAAATTACCCCTTGTACGCGGCGCGCCGCGGCGCGGCGTTCCGGTGAGCGGCGTCGGAAAGTTCATCGGAATCGGCCTCAACTACTCCGACCATGCGGCAGAGGCCGGAATGCCGATTCCCAAGGAACCGATCATCTTCATGAAGGCCATTACCTCCTTGTGCGGAGGCGATGATCCGGTCATGCTGCCGAAGGGCTCCAAGAAAGCGGACTGGGAAGTAGAACTTGGTGTCGTCATCGGCGGTGTTGCACGCTCCGTATCCGAGAAGGACGCCCTTGACTACGTTGCAGGCTATTGCGTCGTCAATGACGTTTCAGAGCGTGAATATCAGCTGGAGCGCGGAACACAATGGGATAAGGGCAAGGGTTGCGACACCTTCGGACCCGTTGGCCCATGGCTCGTTACCAAGGATGAAGTGCCCAACCCCCAGCGCCTTGAACTTTGGCTCGACCTGAACGGTGAGCGCATACAGACAGGTAACACGAAAACCATGATTTTTTCAGTCGCCAAGATCGTCAGCTATGTCAGCCGTTTCATGACGCTGATGCCAGGCGACATCATCACAACGGGTACGCCTCCCGGTGTCGGTATGGGCATGAAACCACCGCGCTTCCTGAAGCGGGGTGACGTCATGACATTGGGGATCCATAGTCTCGGGGAGCAGCGACAGGAGGTGATTGCTTTCCAAGCGCCTTAATTGCGCGGGAGCGATCGGAAAGACGCGCTTCCCAAAGCTTCCACATCCGCATGCCTCCAGATTTCGTTGTGCATGGAGGCATGCCGACACTCTCTTACCCTGTTTGAAATTGCATGTTCAACAGGCGATTACGTAAGTTTGCGCAACCGATGCAGGCCTATTCCGCGTCTGGCTGTTTTGCGGGAGACGCATTCACAAACGCGTCCAACGCCATGCACGCATCATGAATGCGCATGACGGTAGGCATCTTCGATAGATCGCTGTTGAGCCGCTGTGCATTGGCAATCTGTGGAACCAGGCAGCAATCAGCCAATGTTGGTGCATCACCATAACAAAAGCGCCCAACGCGTTTATCCGTCGACAGGGTTTGCTCAATCGCGGCAAGCCCTTGTTCACACCAGTGCCGATACCAAGCGTTCTTGTCGTCTTCGCTGACCTTCAGATTACGCACCAGGTAGCGCAATACCCGCAGGTTGTTGATAGGATGGATATCGCAAGCGATCGACAAGGCGATGCTGCGCACAAAGGCTTTATCCAATGGACTCTGGGGCAACAATGGTGGTTGCGGATGTATTTCGTCGAGATACTCGATGATTGCGAGAGACTGCGTCAGTGCAATCGAATTGTCAGCCTGTTCATCCACGAACGCAGGTACTAAACCATCGGGATTCAACTTTCGGTATTCCGGTGTCAGGTGCTCTCCGCCGTTTTTCAAAAGATGTACCGGTATGGTCTCGTAGGCGAGGCCCTTCAGATTGAGAGCAATTCGGACACGATAGGATGCTGAACTGCGAAAGTAACTGTATAACTTCACGCGATGTCCCGATATCAGGTTAAGGGATGGTCGCTGGCATGGATCAGCCATGCGACCAGCGAGGGTTGAATCGACAAAGTCTTTAGACGATCTTGACCTTGAGTTCACCGAGGCCGTCAATCGCTCCTTCCAGCACATCACCCTGCTTGACGGCGGCTACGCCTTCCGGTGTCCCGGTAAAGATAAGGTCACCCGGTTGCAGCGCAAAATACTTGGACAAATGTTCGATCGTTTCAGAGATATTCCAGATCAGCTTTTCAATACTGCTTTGCTGGCGCTCTGCCCCATTGACCTGAAGGCGGATCGAGGCGTGGGCAATATTACCGGCCTGAGCCGCCGGGTAGATCGGACCGATCGGCGCGGACTTGTCGAAGCCTTTACCGGTTGACCACGGACGCCCCTGTTTTTTTGCTTCACCCTGCAAATCACGGCGCGTCATATCTAGACCAACTGCATATCCCCAGACGTATTGCAGCGCATCGGCCGCTGCGATATTCGAACCGCCTTTACCAATGGCTACAACCAGCTCGATTTCGTGGTGCAGCTCGTTTGTCATGCCAGGATAGGGCATTTCCCCTATTGTGCCAGCTGGCACCGGGAGCACGGCATCCGCAGGCTTCATAAAAAAGAATGGTGCCTCTCTGCCCGTTCCTCCCATTTCTTTTGCATGCTCAACGTAGTTACGGCCAACGCAGTAAATACGATGTATTGGAAAGACGGACTCACTACCGGCAACCGGAACGGTGGCAATTGAAGGTTGGGGTATGGCAAATTGCATAGCTGTCTCCTAGATGTTTGGCAAATTATGCCATTGCTTGCCGAGGCATGCCTTCGCCGGTCTGCATGTGTGGATCAGAAGTAAAAAACGCCTTGTCGATGAATCGAACAAGGCGTTTTTTGTCAATGACAAGCAGAAAGAATCAGCCTTCGCCGAGGTAAGCTTCCTTGACCTTTGGATCGTTCAGCATATCCTTCGCGTTACCACTCATGGTGATGAGTCCGGAGTCCATCACATAGCCACGATGGGCGGCCTGCAATGCAAGTTTCGCGTTCTGTTCAACGAGCAAAATAGTGACGCCTTGTGCAGACACGTTGCGAACAACCTCAAAAATCTTTTCCACCATGATTGGCGACAATCCCATCGATGGCTCATCCAGCAATAACAGCTTCGGATGGCTCATCAGCGCACGAGCCATTGCCAGCATTTGCTGCTCACCGCCGGACAAAGTGCCAGCGAGTTGTGATGAACGCTCCTTCAAGCGGGGAAACACGCCGAACCATTTATCGATGTCAGCCTGAATAGCGGCCTTGTCATCACGGATGTAGGCACCCATGAGCAGGTTTTCATGGATGGTCATGCGGGTAAAGACCCCACGACCTTCCGGCACCATAGCAAGATGCTTCTTGACCAGAGAGAAGGATGTCGTGCCTTGAATCGGCTTACCGGTGTAATGAATCTGTCCTTCAACCCTGCAACCTGGCAGCGTATTGGTAATTGCCTTCAGGGTCGTGGTCTTGCCAGCACCATTGGCACCAATGAGCGTAACCAGCTCACCTTTATTGACTTCCAGGTCGATGCCTTTGACAGCCTGAATGCCGCCGTAAGCGATTTTGAGACCGCTGACCTTCAGAATATTTTCGTTCATTAATGCCCTCCTCCCAGATACGCCTCGATAACTGCCGGGTTGCTTTGCACCTCGGCCGGCACGCCTTCTGCAATTGGCTTGCCGTAATCGAGAACCGTAAGGCGGTCGCAGAGACCCATCATCAATTTCACATCGTGTTCGATCAGCAGAATTGTCTTGCCCTCTGCCTTGATCTTGACCAGCAATTCACGCAGCGCGAGTTTCTCGGTCGCATTCATCCCGGCGGCCGGTTCGTCGAGTGCCAGCAACTGAGGATCGGTTGCCAACGCACGGGCGATCTCCAGGCGGCGCTGGTCGCCATAAGACAGATGACGCGCAGTGCGATGCGCAAACTGGCTGATGCCGACGAAATCCAGCAACTCCATGGCGCGACGACGAATCGCCGCTTCTTCTTCGCGTGCCGCCTTGTGATGGAACACCGCACCAAACACGCCCTGATGCGTACGGACATGGCGGCCGACCATCACGTTTTCGACAGCGGACATCTCACCGAACAGGCGAATGTTCTGGAACGTACGTGCAATACCCGCCTTCGCCACTTCGTGTGGTGCGGACGGCGAATATGGTTTGCCACCAAGTTCAAAGGTACCAGTGTCGGCCTGGTACAAGCCGGTGATCACGTTGAAGAACGTCGTCTTGCCTGCACCGTTCGGGCCGATGAGACCGTAAATCTGCCCGCGCAAAATCTTGATGCTGACTTCCGATAACGCCTGCAGGCCGCCGAAACGTTTATTGACGCCCGCAATCTTGAGAATAGTTTGTTCGCTCATGAATTTTCCTTATGCAGCCAGCGCAGCAGGTTCTTTGTCGTCAAGACGCTTCTTCGCATTTGCGTCCATGCGGTCTTCATGCTTGGGCGATGGCCACAGACCTTCCGGACGGTAAAGCATGATGACAACCATGGCCAGACCGTAAAGCAGCTGACGCAGCACTTCAGCGTCGATCAGCACTGTGCCAAACAGCTGACGCTGCAGCGGTTCAACGACGTGACGCAGCACCTCAGGCAAGGCAGCGAGAATCACGCCACCCAGCACGACGCCGGGGATGTGGCCGATACCGCCAAGGACCACCATGGCCAGCACAGCGATCGACTCTGTCAGCGAGAACGATTCTGGCGACACGAAACCCTGGAAGGAAGCAAACATTGCACCGGCAACACCGCCGAAGGAGGCGCCCATGGCAAATGCGAGCAGCTTGATATTACGGGTGTTGATACCCATGGCTTTTGCAGCGATCTCATCTTCGCGAATGGCGACCCATGCACGACCGAGACGCGAATGCTGCAGACGAATCGAAATGAAGATAATTACCGCACACAGGAACAGGAACAGGAAGTAATAGGCGTTCACCGATGGCATGCCCCATTCGCCGAAATACACCGTCGCACGTGAACCTGGTTCGCCGGCAAGTGACACACCGAAAATGCGAATCGGATCGATCATGTTGATACCTTGCGGGCCGTTGGTGATGTTGACCGGCGCATTCAGGTTGTTCATGAAGATACGGATGATTTCGCCAAATCCGAGTGTCACGATTGCAAGGTAGTCGCCGCGCAGCTTCAGGGTTGGCGCGCCGAGCAATGCGCCGAAGAACGCTGCCAGCGCTGCACCAAGAGGCACGATCAGCCAGACCGACAGGTGTATCCCGTTTTTGGCAGCCTCCTCCCCGACTATCCATCGCAAGCCGTCGCCAATCAATGGATACTGATTGACGAATGACTCGAGCACGGTGGCGAATTGCGGCGATGCGAGCAGGCCTGTCATGTAGGCGCCCAGTGCATAGAACGCGATATAACCCAAATCCAGCAAGCCTGCCATGCCGACCACGATGTTCAGGCCGAGCGCCAGCATGATGTAGAGCAGTGCCAGATCCATAATGCGAACCCAGGAATTACCGAAATTGGACGCAATAAACGGAAAAGCGATCAGGACGATGCCAAGAATTGCAAAGCTGGTGTAGGCCTTGCGCGGGTTATGTTTGACGTCAAATAGTGCTGACATGGTTCTCTCCTTTTCGCTTAAGCACGATCCGCAACACGCTCGCCCATGATGCCGGACGGACGCAGTGTGAGCACGATGATAAGCACGATGAATGCAAAGATGTCCTGGTAGTGGCTGCCGAGGAAGCCGCCTGTAAGGTCGCCGATGTAGCCGGCGCCGAGGCTCTCGATGAGGCCCAGCAGAATGCCACCCACCATCGCGCCGTAAATGTTGCCGATACCACCAAGCACCGCAGCGGAGAACGCTTTAAGGCCGGGCACGAAGCCCATGGCGAATTGTGCGGAAGAGTAGTTTGCGCCCCACATCACTCCGGCGACAGCGGCAAGTGCGGCACCAATGGCAAACGTCATGACAATCACCTTGTTGGAGTCAACGCCCATCAAGCCGGCGACGCGGGGGTTTTCTGCGGTTGCTCGCATGGCACGCCCCATGCGGGTACGTTCAACCAGCAAGACCAGGCCAGTCATCGCCGCGGCAGCGAGCACAAGCAGCATGACCTGTGTCTGCGAGATCAATGCACCACCAACGTTGAAGGATTCTGCTGGCATCACCTGAGGGAAAGGGATCGGGCTGCGTCCCCAAATCATCATGGCGAAAGTCTGCAGGAGGATGGAAACACCAATAGCCGTGATCAACGGCGCCAGACGAGGCGCGTTACGCAAGCGTCGGTAGGCGACGCGCTCGATGATGACGTTGACCAGAATACATACCGGGATCGCCCCGATAATGGCAATGGCGAGCTTGACAACGCCCGGCAGGTCCGGAGCCACTGTTTGTACGATCTTGAGGATGGTGACGCCCACCATGGCACCCACCATCAAAACGTCGCCGTGAGCAAAGTTAATCAGGTTAAGGACGCCGTACACCATGGTGTAACCAAGCGCGACCAGCGCATACATACTACCGAGCACTAGTCCATTAATGATTTGTTGGATAAAGGTATCCATAGTTTGCCTACTCTCTATAAGGATCGTTCAAATCGTTTTACAAATTCGCTGCAAGAGTTAATGTGCGATGCAGCAAAACCTTTTCAGATAATAAAAACGGCACCCGGATGAAATCCTCAGGGGTGCCGCTTGGCGTAAATTATTGTTATCGGAAGAGGCATGCCGCGGTCTTGCGAGTGGCTCGGGCGTTAGTCATGCTCATATTCGTGTCTCCTGTTCCCGTTTTTGGTAAAAACTTTTTATAGTTGTATAGCCTTGTAAGCTTAACCCTAGTCGGGCGGCATTATACCCAACATGTTCCCCAAAGAAACGTCAATGTATTAGCTGACTGTTTTCATTTAACGACATCAGCCGCAAACCGGCAGCTCCTGATGACATAAGGTACGGATTTACACTCAAAAATATCAATGCCTGTGACAGCTTCGTAAACTTGGCTGACCTTAACAAGGTACTGTTTCGGAAGAAGGACAGGAATGTTTACGTTATAACCAAAATGGCACAAAAGTACTTGAAAATTTACAGGGGAGACTACAGGAGGCTAAGCCTTGACTGCTTTACCTGACAAATTCAATTTTTGAATTCGTTTTCAATCACCATCGTTGCCGGCAGCAATCATAACGAGGAAAGGAAAAAACAATTAATGGAAAAAAAGGGCGGGGTCTGAATATAATTCCGGGTATCCGTACGGTAACTTTTTATTCCTTAACTTCCATTCAATTTACCGATAGGCCTTTAGGCATTGGGAATGTGACATTTTCTTCTACCCCAGGCAAAGGCCGCACGCTCCGCGCGCCGAGCTCTTTCAGCCGGTCAATAACCGCCTGCACCAACACTTCCGGCGCGGATGCACCTGCTGTGACACCGATACGGCTTTTGCCCTCCAGCCAGTCCGGATTGATCTGGGCTGCATTGTCGACCATATAGGCCTGAGCACCCTTTTTCTGCGCTACTTCACGAAGACGATTGGAATTGGAACTGTTGGGGCTACCGACCACGATAACGACTTCGACCTGTGGCGCCATGAACTTGACTGCTTCCTGGCGATTGGTGGTCGCGTAGCAGATATCCGCCTTTTTCGGTTCGGCGATGTTCGGGAATTTATGCTTGAGCGCAGCAATGACGTCCGCCGTATCGTCGACGGAGAGTGTGGTTTGCGAGACGTACGCGAGCATGTCGGGATCGCGCACCTGCAGTGCCTCGACATCAGCCACAGTCTCAACCAGATACATGCCCTCTTCGGCCTGGCCCATCGTGCCCTCGACTTCGGGATGACCATCATGGCCGATCATGACGATTTCGCGGCCTTCGCGGCGCATTTTGGCGACTTCAACATGCACTTTGGTCACGAGCGGACAAGTTGCATCGAACACGCGCAAGCCGCGCCGGCTTGCTTCTACCTGCACCGCCTTGGATACACCGTGGGCAGAAAAAATGACCGTGTTACCCGCAGGGACCTCATCGAGTTCTTCCACGAAAATTGCGCCCTTGCTGCGCAAGTCCTCGACCACATAAGCGTTATGCACGATTTCATGTCGCACATAGATAGGGGCGCCGAATTGCTGGAGCGCGCGCTCTACAATATCGATCGCACGATCTACGCCGGCGCAAAAGCCTCGCGGTTGGGCAAGCAGGATTTCCTTATCCATGTTCTGTCCTTGAAACGATAGGCGCGAGCGCAGTTAAAGTATGCCAATAATTTTTACTTCAAACTTTAACGGCTGTCCGGCCAGCGGATGGTTGAAGTCAAATAGAGCGGTTTCGGCATCAATGGCACGCAAGATACCTGCAAAGCGGCCACCACTGGGCGCGGAAAATTCAACGAGATCGCCGATGACGTATTCTTCGCCAAAATTGGAGTTCTCAGTCAGCGTTGCCCGAGATACATGCTGGATCAGTTCCGGGTTACGTGGACCAAAAGCCTTTTCCGGAGGAAGCTCGAATGTTTGGTGCGTCCCTTCCGGCAAGCCGATCAAGCATGCTTCGAGAAACGGCGCAAGTTGACTCGTGCCGAGCTGCAGTGTAGCGGGATTGTCCTCAAACGTGCTGACGATATTCGTTCCATCCATCGCCGCAAGACGGTAGTGCAAGGTCAGGTAAGCGGATTCGGTGACGACGGGGTGGATAGCGTTCTGCATGGCATATTTGACTCAAAAGATAACCCGTTATTGTAAGCCACGACGGCACCGAATGCTTCGCCCTAAAGGGGGTGTGCCGTGCTGTGATGATGATAAAAATGGTCTTTAAACAGGGCAAATATTGCAAATTTAATAATTTTCCACTTTATAATCGCAGGTTGACTTAGCAAGCCTCATTAAACGGAATCACATGGCAATCAATCACTGGCCGGAAGACCAGCGTCCACGCGAAAGGCTCATCCGCTTCGGCGCGCAGCACCTATCTGATGCTGAACTCCTCGCGGTTTTTTTGCGAGTTGGCGTAAGCGGTAAAAGCGCGGTCGACTTGGGTCGTGACATGCTCAGCCACTTTGGCTCACTACACGGCCTCTTCAGCGCCTCGCTAGATCAATTTTCCCTGGTGAATGGACTTGGCCCGGCAAAGTTCGCACAGCTACAGGCAGTGCTTGAACTCGCTCGTCGCTCGACCAGCGAAGAACTAAAAAGAGGAGACGTCCTGAGTTCGCCGGAGGCTGTCCGTCAATACTTGCAGCTCATGCTTGCAAAGAAAGCATATGAATCCTTTGCTGTGCTGTTCCTCGACGTGAAAAATTGTCTCATTACTGCAGAAGAACTGTTTCGAGGGAGCCTCATGCATACCAGCGTCTACCCGCGCGAAGTCGTCAAGGCTGCACTGTCACACAATGCAGCCGGTGTCATCATCGCGCACAATCACCCTTCCGGCAGTCCTGAGCCTAGTCACGCTGATCGTACGTTGACAAAGGCTTTGCAGCAGGCGTTGGGCTTGATCGACGTTCGGGTGCTCGACCATTTTGTGGTGGCAGGCAGCCGTGTTTATTCGTTTGCTGAACATGGCGAAATCTGACCGGCAAGGCAAGCCGATGAGAATGTTAAAAGCACGAATTCATATAAGACACAATTGTTTTTCGCAAGTCATTGAAAATTCACATTTTTTTGGCTATACTCTCGTTTTTTCCAAATCTGGAATATTTTAAGGAGTGAACCATGGCACGTGTTTGCCAAGTGACCGGGAAGGGGCCGATGGTCGGCAACAACGTTTCCCATGCTAACAACAAGACTAAGCGTCGCTTTTTGCCAAACCTGCAAAACCGCCGTATCTTCGTTGAATCCGAAAACCGTTGGGTTTCCCTGCGCCTCTCGAACGCCGGCCTGCGCGTTATCGACAAGATCGGCATCGACGCCGTCCTCGCCGATATGCGTGCCCGTGGCGAAAAAGTCTAAGCGGACATCTTTAGGAAATTATCATGGCAAAATCTAACCGCGACAAAATCAAGCTGGAATCGACTGCAGGTACAGGTCATTTCTACACCACCACTAAAAACAAGCGCACCATGCCTGAAAAAATGGCGATCATGAAGTTTGATCCCAAGGCACGCAAGCACGTTGAATACAAAGAGACCAAGATCAAGTAATCTTGCCTTTGCAATTTTTAGTGCAACAGAAAAGCCGTTCGATTGAACGGCTTTTTTATTTTCTCTCTCCGTCTTTGGTAAGTTAGGGGAACGCTTTGCCGATTTACAAGCAGATAACTAATTGGTGCGCCAAGAAAACCCAATGCAAAGGTGTCGTGGATTTACGCCACGCAAAAAGAAAGCGGCCCCTAACGAAGAGGGGCCGCTTGTTTTTATACTGGGACGCAGTCCCTTATATATGACTACTTTATGCGTAGCTACGCAGGCGACGCGAAAATTCCTGCAAAGCGCGAATACCCGAAGCTTCTGCACGCGCACACCAGTCCTGCAATTGCTGTAGCAACTGTTCACGACTGGAGTTGGAACGCTCCCATATCGCACCGAGCTCGACACGCATTTCATGCATGGTCTGTAATGCCTTGCTGTGCGCGAATAATTCGCTCAATTGCTGTTTCTGCGGCGCGCCAAGTTTCGCCGGCTCACGCTGCAACAGTTTGCGTGACGATTTCAGGCGCTTGTATTCCAGCTTGCCCTTGCTCGCCAAATTTTCGGATTCATCACGCCATGCACTTTTCACCGATTTTGCGTACTTGGCCATCACGTCATAGCGATTAGCAATAACGGACTGCAGCGTATCAAAGTCGGCCACACTCTTTTCACGATTGAATTTCGGCTCTGGGGCCACCTTCTTGACCTTCGCCAGACCGACTGTTTCCAGGATACGGATATACATCCAGCCGATATCAAATTCGTACCACTTGGAGGACAGTTTGGCGGATGTACCAAAGGTATGGTGGTTGTTATGCAGCTCTTCACCGCCGATGATGATACCGATCGGGAAGATGTTGGTCGCGGCATCGGCGCAGTCATAATTCCGATAACCCCAATAATGGCCAATACCGTTGATGATGCCCGCGGCGGTCACTGGGATCCACAGCATCTGCACTGCCCATACACTCAGACCGACTACGCCGAACAGCATGAGATCGATAATCAGCATCAAGCCGACGCCCTGCCAGCTGTATTTGCTGTAAAGGTTGCGCTCGATCCAGTCGTCAGGGGTGCCGTGGCCATACTTTTCCATAGTCTCGGCGTTTTTGGACTCGGCACGATACAGCTCGGCGCCTTCAAAGAAAACTTTCTTGATGCCACGTGTGACAGGACTATGCGGGTCCTCTTCGGTTTCGCATTTCGCATGGTGTTTGCGATGGATGGCAGCCCATTCCTTAGTCACCATGCCGGTAGTCAGCCACAGCCAGAAACGGAAAAAATGGCTGGGGATCGCATGCAACTCCAGTGCGCGGTGTGCCTGGCAACGATGCAGGTAAATGGTAACAGCGGCAATCGTGATGTGCGTTGCAATCAACGTGAATGCAACGACTTCCCAACCGGAAGCACCGGAAAGGCCGTTGGAAAGAAAGTTAAGTACTGCGTCAAGCATGGTGGTTTCGATGATGGTTACTCCAGTTGAATACATCGGGGTTCTTGCTATTCATGTATTTACCGAGGTTTTTACTTGGAAAACAAGATCCTATCCGCATTTCGCAGCAGATTGTACGCTGTTATGGCGCCTCGGTGACGGGCATTTTGGGGGAAATCCTGGGTTCAATTCCAGGAGGCAGATCAAGGATACGCACTTCATGCTGCGGAGAAGGCACTTCGATGTGATGCTTTTGAAAACTTTTCCAGATGGCCCGGTTCAGATCAGACAGTACATTTGCACGTCCGTTCTCGGGATCCGCAATCCAGAAACCCAGCTCGAGTTCGATTCGGTCGACATCAAAACGACTCAGCAAGCCTTGTGGTGCCGGTTCTTTCAGAATTCGCGGAATACCGATTGCCGCGTCCTCAAGCAGTTTCAGCACCATATCGATGTCCGTTTTATAAGGAACCCCTATACGTGTAGCAAGACGCAGGCTACGGTCGGTCAACGAATAATTTTGAACCGGACTGGACAACAACATGTCGTTCGGGACGACAGTTTCAATACCATCAAAACTCCTTACCACCGTGTAGCGGGTATTTATTTGCGTTACCTGTCCGAAATACTTGTCAACATTGACAATGTCACCGATGGCGAGGCTGCGTTCGATCAAGATCACAAAGCCGGAAACATAACTGCTAACAATCTTTTGGAGACCCAGGCCGAGGCCGACACCCAATGCGCCACCAAAAACTGACAGCACCGTCAAATCGATACCGACCAATGAAAGACTGATCAAAACGGCAAGCAGGATCAATACGGCGCGTCCCATGCGCGCCATTACGGCACGCAAGGAGGAATGCACGCTATCCATTCGCATCAGCCGTTCTTCGAGCGCTGCGCCTGCCCACAGCGCGAACATCAGGGTAACCACTACCGATGCCGCGGCCTGTGTTACTACCAGCAGCGATGCCTTGTGTCGCCCGACCGGGATCATCGTCTGTTCGAGGTAAGCGATCAGTTCCGGCCAGAGCCCCGTAACATAGAGTGCGACCCCACTCCACACGACGGCGGCGAATACTTTTTCAAACAATGAAAGCAGCGCTCCGGCATCGCCACTGCGGGCAAACACACGACGCAAGACGTAGAAAGCGAGGCGAATTAGCGCAAAGGAGCCTACCAGCGGGATTGCGAGGCGCAATAAATTGACATGTATCGACTGTTCCAGCACCAACTTGGACACTGCGATGAATGCTAACGCAAGCAGCGGTGCGAGCACGCGGGAAAAGCTTTCCGCGCCCAGCCGCATGACACGCAACTGCACATCATGCGCCGTCAGACGTCCTCGCAGTACCCGGGCAAGCATCCACCCAAGCGCCAGACTTCCGATAAGTGCGATGACTTGCCAGAGCAGGTTGGGATCATGAAGGTCGGCCCAGAGATCCGACAACAGGCTGGAAAGCAAGTTTTGTTTCATTTCTTATAAGGTATTGCCTCGTTTTTATGGCGCTCCCAGTTGCTGGCGTAGCGCTCGGCTAGTGCCGGATTATTCCGCACAATCAGCAGGTTTTCCGCATTCTTATGTTGAGCTGTCCAAGTGAAGTTGAAACTGCCGGTGATAACTACTGCCTTCGGGCTGGCAGCATCGATCACCATGACCTTATTGTGCGCATTCTGGTATTTGGTCTCAAGCCAGACGGGAATACCGCCAGCGGCCAGTTTAGGTGCTACTGAGGAATCGACTCGTTCCAGCTGATCAGCATCGACCAGCACCTTCACCTCAACGCCGCGTCGATGAGCTGCGAGAAGCGTAGTGGCGATTTTCTTGCTGGTCAACAGGTAGGCCTGGACGAGAACCTGTTGGCGAGCGCTGGCGATCACCTCGATGATCGCCGCCTCAATGTTGTCCCAGGGTGCGAAAAGCGGTTGCAGGGTTCCATGCGCTGCAATGGGTGGCGGCGCCTCAGTAGCCGTTGCAGCGGCCGCTGCGTCCAGATGAAGGGCATTCAGGGCAAGTACCCATCCGATGGCGCAGCGCATCAGGCGGTTTTGCATCAGGCGACTTTTTTCCGTTGGAAGACAGCGGCAAAGAAGCCATCAGTATGATGAATGTGCGGAGAAAGCTTGAGATAATCCTGCATCTCCAGCGCCACTTTTTGCTCTTCCAGGATATCTTTCATCGGCACCAATTCAAATCCTTCATGGGTAGCCAGGAATTGCTGGGCGACCGCTTCATTTTCTTCATCCAGCAGGCTGCAGGTCGCATAGACCAACCGTCCTCCGGGTTTGAGCAGCCGCGCGGCACTGGCGAGAATGGACACCTGCTTCGCATTGAGTTCGACAATCGATTCCGGCGTCTGGCGCCATTTCATATCCGGATTGCGGCGTAATGTACCCAAACCGCTGCAGGGCGCGTCGACCAGGACACGATCAATCTTCGATACCAGGCGTTTGACCTTGGCATCGTTTTCATGGGCAATCACCACCGGATGCACATTCGACAGGCCGCTGCGAGCGAGTCGCGGCTTGAGCTTGCTGAGGCGCTTTTCCGACACGTCGAATGCATACAGACGACCGGTATTACGCATCGCTGCGCCCAGGGCGAGCGTCTTGCCGCCCGCGCCGGCGCAGAAATCCACCACCATTTCGCCCCGCTTCGCCCCCAAGATCTGAGCGAGCAACTGGCTGCCCTCGTCCTGCACTTCGATTGCGCCTTCCTTGAATAGCGGAAGATTTTGCAATGCCGGCTTTTTCATGACACGAATGCCGAGCGGCGCATACGGTGTGGGCTCGCACAGGATCGGCGCCTTGGACAGTTCGGCGATGACGTCTTCGCGTTTCCACTTGAGCGCATTGACGCGAAGGTCGAGTGGCGCAGGACGGTTGAGCGCTTCAGCCAGTTCGAGCGTTGCTGCTTCGCCGTCGCGCTCGACCAGTTTGTCGAACAGCCATTGCGGCAAGTTGGCACGCAGCGTCACCGGCAGGCTGTTGCGGTCGATTTGTGCAATTCGTTGCAGCCATTCGGTTTCTTCCGCGGACAGGCTGCCCAGGTTGTCGACGCCGACTGCGTCCGCCAAACCAAGCAAGGTCAAGCGGCGCATCGCCGGGCCATGGCCGGATTCGGCAAAACTCGCATACGCAAGCTTGTTGCGCAATACCGCATAGACGCCTTCGGCTATAGCGTTGCGTTCACGCGAGCCGAGTTTGGGATGTTCGCGGAAATAACGGGAAATGATGACGTCGGCAGGGCCGGTGAAACGCAATACTTCGCGCAAAACCTCTTCGGCGGCGCCTACGACCGCTGGGTGCAATCTCATGGAATTTCTTTCTCTTTATGCGGGTTGTGCCGCATCTGCAATATGGACCACGCCGTTGTCAATCGACAGCCGGCCTTCGACGTACCAGCGCACGGCCTTTGGATAAAGCACATGCTCTTCGACCAGCACGCGATCCGCCAGTGTGTCTTCAGTATCGCCGGAAAGTACCGGCACCGTTGCCTGTGCGATGATAGGGCCGTGATCAAGTTCCGCAGTGACGAAATGCACGGTCACGCCGTGCACCTTGACGCCGGCCGCGAGTGCCTGTCGATGGGTCGCCAGTCCCGGAAAGCTGGGCAGCAGCGACGGATGGATATTCAACATGCGCCCAGCGTAATGCTCGACGAAGCCGGGAGTCAGGATGCGCATGAAACCGGCCAGCACAACGAGGTCCGGCGCAAAGCGGTCGATCGTAGCCTGCAACCGGGCATCGAAGGCTTCACGCGACGGAAAATCCTTGCTGACGACAACTTCGGTAGCGATGCCTTGCTGTGCCGCGAATGCAAGGCCTTCGGCGTCGGCGCGGTTACTGATGACTGCCGCGATGCGGCATGGCCAGCCTTCCGCTTTGGCCGCGCGAACAATGGCTTGCATGTTGCTGCCGCGTCCGGAAATCAGGATAACGATATTTTTCATGGCGCGCATTTTACCGTACCGGCCTACCTGCCCCACCTGAATGAAATAAAAAAGCCGACCTGCGGCCGGCTCTCCAATGATTAAAAACCAAACTCCAGCTACTGGAAAGAATAAAAGACACGAAAGGCAACTTTCTTTTCTGCCCAGAAGTCGGCTGCGTCCCGAAATACATCGAGCAGCGTTTCGCGCGCTTCCTTGTCAAATTTCGGCGTGTTAGGGAGTTGTTCAATCACGACCAGAAAACCCGGTTGCGGCCCGGCCTTGTAGGGTAGATCGGTCAGACAATCGCTGAGCGCGTCGAAATTCTTGCCGAAGTGTTTCGGGAAATGAAAGGCTTGGGCAATGCACGCCAATACTTGCTGTTTTGTCGTTGCATCAGCGCAATAAGCATAAAGAAAATGCTGACCAAGACGCGCGGCCTCTTCCTGCAATTCCGTCACCCGGAATGCGCGGATGGACTGCACCAAATTGGGTGGCACGGTTTTAAACAGGCTCATGTCTTCCTCGGTACGGGGAATGAGGTTCATGGATTCTCTGTGCGATGGCTCGAATAGCATATTCTTGCTTCTTACTCTTTGATACGCCGGAAGGTTTCGTAATGGTCATCGGTATAGTAGTACTCGCCCGACGATTGCGGATCTCCGCCACTGACAATGCGCCTTGCGCCGCGGTTGCGCGCGCCAGGGGTCTTTACCGTGAATTCGTGATAATAACCGCGCTTCTGCTTGGGTAAAACTCCTTCAAAATTCCTGAAAACGCGGCCGTCGTTCGGGTAGGGGAAGGGTCCGCCGCGCTTGATGAGTTCCAGTGTCTGACGCCCTTCCCTGGGTAAACCCTCAACAGGAATAATGCCGATCGGAGCCGGTCCCTTGGCAAATAGGTGAAGGGAAAAGAACAGCGTTGCGAGAAACAGCAACCATCTGCTCATCAACTGCCGGTTCATGAGGTACTTTCCATTTTGTGAAGGTTTGACAATTCCGGTATCGGATACCGTAGGGTAACTGCTTGTTAAATGCGAATCAACCCTGAATACCCTAAATGTGGTATGTGATTTTCCTGGATGAAACTTTAGCAACGAATATCGTGAGAAGCATCCCAATTTGGGCGTCGTAATCTAAGACGAAAGGTTTTACGCCTGTGATACGAGTTTGAAGTTTGCCCTTGTTACGAGAAAGTTTCGTTCCTTGCGAAAAAAGCATTGAAAACCCCATCGCTAGCAAGGCGATGGCTGGTCATAGGCCGGCCTCCGGCGGTTTTGATCAACGTGTTGCGAGTGTCAGGTACTCCCAGTACACCATGCTTTCTCTTCGTTTTTTTGCTGCTCCTGCTTAGCCATACCAAAGAAGGCAAGAACGTCGTCACGACGGGCAAGCGCATCTTTCCGACCTAGCCGGATCAGCTCGCCGGTATAACTGGATTCAAACAACAGATAAGACGCCAGCGCCGCACCGCGCGCCTCGGTTGCGCCGATTCCTCCCAACAGCATCCGTATCGGACGCGGCAGGCTGCCAACTCGTCGGCTGGCAATTTCGTCAAGGCGCTCCGACGGAGCAATGATCAGCATCTGGATGGGGCGCAGTGGTGTCCGCGCCCTCTGCTCTTCGGTCAGCATCGAAAGGGTAAGATTCACGCGCGTCATGCGCTCAATGTCCACGGCAAGACTGTCGAGGAAGATGCTGGACAGGGCGTGGCCGGCGATCTGTGCAAGACTGGGATATTGCGGCGGACCGGGATTCTCCTGGGCGCGTTCATTGAGCCGTCCCGCGCCGATGACCAGTACCTTGTCGGCTCCCAGATGGATCGCCGGCGAAATAGGCGCGAGCTGGCGCATCGAGCCGTCGCCGAAGAATTCTCGTCGACCTTCGCAGTAAAGAGGTGTCGCCGGAAAAATCAGGGGAATCGCCGATGAAGCCAGCAAATGCTCCACTCCGATCTGGCTACGTAACGCCATCCGCTGTGAGCGCACCCAAGGCTCGATCTCGGCTTCGCTTTGAAAGAAGGTAATGTGGCGACCTGCCGTATAAGACGATGCAGTAACGGCCAGCGCATGCAGCTTCCCATCCATCAGCGCCGCATCCAGCCGTGGGAAGTTGAGCATGCGGTTCAGCAGCGTCACCAATGGCGTGTTGTCAAGCAGCGCATTTGGCGGACTGGCTTTCCATTTACGCAAAAGCCAGCCGAAGGACATCAGCGACAGCCATCTGGCGCCCGATCGCAAGACGCCGAGCGAATCGGCACGGTACACCTGCTCCGCGGCGAAGTGCTCCCACACCTGCAGGACCTTGTGCAGGCCTTCTTCGAAGTTATCGGCATGACAAGCCAGCGCGGTGGCGTTGATCGCACCAGCCGATGTGCCGCAGATAATGTCATAGGGATTGCGCGACGTCTCCCATCCTGCGTCGCGCAGGATGGACGAGACGCCATCCAGTACACCAACCTGGTAGGCTGCCCGTGCGCCTCCGCCAGTCAGGACGAGGCCAGTTTTTTTGCTCTCACTCATGACAAGAGATTAGCAGGCGACAATGCCCTTTGGGAAACAGAGACGCCGGGACCAACCTGAAAACAACGCGGCGTCATGTCGACGCCGGTTCACTGCGCTGTCCTTCCATGTCAGAAAGACATTAGTCACCCTTGACGATACCTTCACGGCGTGGGTCGGCGCCACCGAACCACATCTCTTCGCCATGGATATTCATGCGCATGATGCCCTGCAATCCCGAGGTCTGTTCCATGACACGAACATTGTGCCCTTTGGCCTTGAGCTGTTCGACCAATGCATCGCTTACCCTGCCCTGCTCCAGTTCGGTCGGCCCGTTGCGGCTGCCAAAATTGGGCAGGCTGATCGCCTGCTGCACATTGAGTCCCCAGTCGAGCGTTCCGACAAGGACCTTGCCGACATAATTGATGATTGCAGATCCGCCCGGGGAGCCTGTTGAAAGCACCAGCTTTTTCGTGCCCCGTTCAAACACGAAGGTCGGAGCCATGGAACTGCGCGGGCGCTTGCCGGACTGCACCCGGTTGGCAACCGGGCCATTGGCATCCACCGGATCGAAAGAAAAATCGGTAAGCTGGTTATTGAGCAGGAAGCCGCGCACCATCTGCCTGGAACCAAAGGCGTCCTCGATCGTGGTGGTCATCGAAATGGCATTGCCCTTGGCATCGACGATGGAAATGTGCGAGGTGGACGGCAACTCCGGAGAATTGTCGATGCCAAGTGCGAGCGCGGTAGCCGGTGGCACGCCAAATTTAGCCACGCCCATTGACTTGTCCGTAATCAGTGCTGCACGCTCAGCCAGGTAGCCTTTATCCAGCAGCGCCTTCGGGGTATTGCCGGGCAAGGGCACGAAATCGGTATCGGCGACGTAGCGGCCACGATCGGCATAGGCGAGACGGCCCGCTTCGGCAAACAAATGAATTGCATCGGCGCTGAGCGCACCATTCACGGGTGCGAGTGCGCGCATATTCTTTGCCTCCAGCATGCCGAGCATTTGCGCGATGGCGATACCGCCTGAAGAAGGCGGCGGCATGCCGCATACGGTCCAGGTTTTGTAGTCGGTACAGATCGGCTCGCGCATCTTGGCCTGGTAGCCAGCAATATCGGCTGCGGTCAGCAAGCCTGGATTGGTAGGATGGCTCTTTACCTTGGTTTCGATATCGCGCGCAATCTGGCCTTTGTAAAACGCATCGGCACCGCCTTTGGCGATATCGCGCAGAACCTGCGCCAGCTCAGGGTTTTTCAACACATGGCCCACTGGCCGAGGGTTGCCATCCTTATCGTAAAAATAGGCAGCCGCGACCGTATCCTTTTTCAGGAATTGTTCAGTTTTCAGCATGGCGTTCAAGCGCGGACTGACAGCGAAGCCTCGCTCCGCCAGTGATATTGCAGGCGCGAACAGCGATGCCCAGGGCAAGATGCCGTACTGCTTGTGCGCCAGTTCAAGCATGCGCAGCACACCAGGCGCGCCGACCGAACGTCCGCCGACGACGCCTTCATGGAAACTCATGGCCTTGCCTTCGGCGGTCTGGAACAATCGTTCGGTTGCAGCGGCGGGCGCGGTTTCCCGTCCGTCGAAGGCCTTCACGGTATTGCCATCGAAATGCATCATGAAGGCACCGCCGGCAATGCCGGACGACTGCGGCTCCACCAATCCCAGCACCATCTGCACGGCAATCGCGGCATCGACTGCGGAACCGCCGGCACGCAATACCCGGTAACCAGCCTCGGTTGCCAAAGGATTGGCAGCAGCGACCATGAATTTTTTGGCGGCCCAACCCGGCTTATCGGTAAAGCCGGAAGCGCTTTCCGGGGCCTGCATGCCGGGAACCGGGCTAGTTGCAACGGTTGGAGCTACCGGGGCGGCTCGTTGTGCGGTCTGATTGCTGGCACAAGCAACGAGCAGGAGGGATGCCGTGACGAGCAGGGAAATTTTTGTCTTGATCATGGCCGACTCCAGGGGAAAGGAGTGGCTAGTCTAATTTGACTGTGCGTGGCTGTCATGCGCTTGCCATCGCTAAATGCCGGATACTTGAGGTCGCTCACCGTACGGAAAGCAATGCTGCCATGCAAAAGGGCAAGCGATACCGAGGCATCGCTTGCCCTTTTCATGGGAAACAATTACTTGGGCTGCATACGGATAGCGCCATCCAGACGAATGGTTTCGCCGTTCAGCATCGGATTCTCAATAATCGAGCGAGCAAGATGCGCGTATTCGGCGGGCTTGCCGAGCCGCGGTGGGAACGGGACCATGCGACCGAGTGCGTCCTGCACCTCCTGGGGCATGCCGAGCAGCATCGGCGTCTCGAAGATACCTGGAGCAATGGTCATGACCCGAATGCCGTTACGCGACAGATCGCGCGCCATCGGCAGTGTCAGGCCTACCACACCGGCTTTCGACGCGCCGTAGGCCGCTTGTCCGATCTGGCCATCGTAGGCGGCGACCGATGCGGTATTAATGATGACGCCACGTTCACCGTATTCGTTGCCCTCGGTTTTGGACATGGCATCCGCGGCGAGACGCGCCATGTTGAAGGTCCCAACCAGATTGATGCTGACCACGCGCTGGAATACCTCCAGCGGATGCGGACCGTCTTTTCCGACAGTCTTGACTGCGGGCGCGACGCCGGCGCAATTGATCAGGCCGCGTAAGGTGCCCATGCCGGTGGCAGCATCAACGACCGCCTTGCCGTCGGCTTCGGAGGTGACATCGCACTTGACGAAACGCCCGCCCAGTTCCGCCGTCAACTTTTCGCCGGCATCTACCTGAACGTCGGCCAGCACCACCTTGCCGCCGTTATCGACGATCATGCGGGCCGTTGCCGCGCCGAGACCGGATGCGCCGCCGGTAATAATGAATACGCTGTTCTGAATCTGCATGTTCTCCTCTTTTCTAAACGGAAAGGTGATTGAGGTCTACGTCCAATGCACAGACCTGTCGGACTGGATATGGATGACGTTTACGTAAACGTAAGTCGTGCGATTGTAGCGAACTTTTTGCCGAAAAAGCAAAAAGACGACCGCGGCCGCCTTTTTGCCTGCTTCACTATTTAGTGAGTCCTGAAAACTCCCTATGTACCCTTATCTATTGCGTTGTTTTACTGCTTCGGCGCTGCCGAGTCCGTTGTCGGCGGCGTGCCTGCCGGCGCCGTGATCGAAGCAGGGCCGTGCGCACCGCCTGCCTGCGGCGCAGTTGCGGGAAGCAAGGGCACCAGCAGTAGTGCAACGATATTGATGATCTTGATCAGTGGATTGACAGCAGGCCCCGCTGTGTCCTTGTACGGGTCACCCACGGTATCACCAGTTACCGCCGCCTTGTGCGCTTCTGACCCCTTGCCGCCATGATGGCCGTCTTCAATGTACTTCTTGGCGTTATCCCAGGCACCGCCGCCAGTGGTCATCGAGATCGCAACGAAGAGACCGGTAATGATGGTACCCATCAGCAGTCCGCCAAGAGCAGCCGGTCCGAGCAACATGCCGACAAGAACCGGAACCACGACGGGGAGCAGCGATGGGATGATCATTTCCTTGATGGCCGACGCGGTCAGCATATCCACTGCCTTGTCATATTCCGGCTTGCCCGAACCATCCATGATGCCCTTGATGTCGCGGAACTGGCGCCGCACTTCGATAACGACGGCGCCTGCGGCACGTCCCACGGCCTCCATGGCCATTGCACCAAACAGGTAAGGAATCAGACCACCGATGAAGAGTCCAACGATGACCATCGGGTTGGACAGGTCGAAGGACGTACTCTTGCCAACCGAGTCAAGCGCGTGAGTATAGTCGGCAAACAGTACCAGTGCGGCAAGACCGGCGGAACCGATGGCATACCCTTTGGTGACTGCCTTGGTGGTATTGCCCACCGCATCGAGCGGATCAGTGATCGCCCGCACGGAATCCGGCAGTTCGGACATTTCGGCAATTCCGCCGGCGTTATCGGTAATCGGACCATAGGCATCGAGGGCAACGATAATGCCGGCCATCGACAGCATGGCAGTTGCGGCGATCGCGACGCCGTAGAGTCCTCCGAGCCAGTATGCGACGAGGATCGCCACGCAGACAGACAGCACCGGATATGCAGTCGATTTCATAGATACGCCAAGGCCGGCAATGATATTGGTGCCGTGGCCGGTGGTGGATGCTTCGGCGATGTGTCGGACCGGTTTGAAATCGGTTCCGGTGTAGTACTCGGTGATATAAACCATAAGTCCGGTCAGGACAATGCCAACCACCGCCGAACCCATCATGGGAACACGCATCGATTCGGGGAGAACCATCCAGGTGACGACGGCAAAGCCGATCAGCGACAGGCCGGCGGCCCACCATAATCCGGTATATAGCGCAGACATGATTTTCTTGCCAGGCTTGGCCTTGACCATCCAGCAGCCGATGATGGACGCCGGGATCGACACCGCAGCCAGGAGCAATGGATACAGCACCGCCTGCATTTCGGCGCCCTTGATCACCAGCGCACCGAGCAGCATGGTGGCGATCAGCGTGACGACATACGTTTCAAACAGGTCGGCCGCCATGCCCGCGCAGTCGCCGACATTGTCTCCGACGTTATCGGCGATGACCGCCGGATTACGCGGATCGTCTTCCGGGATGCCGGCTTCGACCTTGCCGACCAGGTCGGCGCCGACGTCCGCACCCTTGGTAAAGATGCCGCCGCCTAGACGTGCAAATATCGAGATCAGGGAGGCGCCGAAGCCAAGACCGATCAGCGGCTTGAGCACATCATGAACGGAGCTCGCATTTGCCCCCGAACTGGTGAGATACCAGTAGAACAGCACCACGCCTAGCAAGCCCAAACCGGCCACCAGCATGCCCGTGATCGCACCGCCACGGAAGGCAACGTCCAGCGCTTCATTCATGCCTTTGGTGGCGGCCTGTGCGGTGCGGACGTTCGCACGTACCGACACGTTCATGCCGATGAAACCGCAGGCCCCCGAGAGGACGGCGCCGATCAGGAATCCGGCTGCGGTTTTGAGGCCAAGGCCGGGAAGGATGGCTATAAGGATAAACAGGACAACGCCGACGATAGCGATGGTACGGTACTGTCGTCCGAGATAAGCGGCCGCACCCTGCTGAATAGCGAGCGCAATTTCCTGCATGCGGGCATTGCCGGCATCCTGTTTCAGGATCCAGCTCCGGGACATCAGTCCGTAGATGACGGCAAGCACACCGCATGCTACGGCAAACCACAATCCTGTTGCCATATCGACTCCTCCATATTGTTCACGACAAAGTTAAAACAACGACGACGTTCCGGAGGAGTACGACATTCGATGACGGCTACTTCAATAGCCGTTGTCTTATCCTTCGGGTACTACGCACTGCAAACTTTTACGCAACCTTTTGAAGCTCATCGCATCGGCAGCAAAACCTGCTCACTATTCAATATTCATTGCCCACTGTTCGCTGCCCGACAATCGTGTTTCAATTCCTCGCTGCACCCATCTCTAGCGGGCCATGCATGGCCGTTCCATTTTGGGCTCGATTGCTCCGATTAGGTTCAGCATGCCGAAAACAAAAAAGCGGACAATTGTCCGCTTTTTGATTCTTACTCAGCCAATGCTGCGAAGGCTCTGTCCCGGATGGTTTCAACCGGTCCGACTCCTTCAATTTTCCGATACTTTGGTGCGCCCGGCTGGCCAGACTTTGCCCATTTGTTGTAGTAGTCGACAAGAACTTCAGTCTGCTCGTGATAAACGGAAAGGCGCTTTTGCACGGTCTCTTCCTTGTCGTCATCGCGCTGGATCAGGTCCTCACCGGTGATGTCGTCCTTGCCGGCCACTTTTGGGGGATTGAAGGTGACATGGTAAGTACGGCCGGACGACTGGTGAACACGGCGGCCGCTCATGCGTTCGATGATAGCCGCATCAGGCACATCGATTTCAAGCACGAAGTCGATGGCCACACCGGCCTCCTTCATCGCGTCCGCTTGCGGGATGGTGCGCGGAAAACCGTCGAACAGATAACCATTAGCGCAGTCTGCCTGCTTCAGGCGATCCTTCACGAGGCCGATGATGATGTCGTCCGAAACCAGACCACCGGCATCCATGACTTTCTTCGCTTCGATACCGAGCGGCGTACCGGCCTTGACGGCGGCGCGCAACATATCGCCGGTCGAGATCTGCGGGATGTTGAACTTTTCCTTGATGAAATTCGCCTGGGTGCCCTTACCGGCACCGGGCGGTCCTAACAGGATGAGACGCATGACATTTTCCTAGACTGGTTTTAAATTTGGTGCAGTGCGAGATACGTTTCGTATGAAACAGCATGTTTGTATCACGCCAACTTTTCATGAAACTTACCACAGAATCTTGTTTAACCGGCAGGCTTGCCCGGAATTCTTCTATTTTCCTTGACCAAAATAAGCCTGTACTCTGGCGAGATCTTCCGGGGTATCCACACCTGCTGCAGGTGCGCCTTCGGTCACGTGGACCGCGATCGAATAGCCGTGCCACAGAACCCGCAATTGTTCGAGTGCTTCGATCTGTTCCAGCGGCGATATCGCCAGCCGAGGATAGGCCTGCAGGAAGGCATTGCGGAACGCATACAGGCCGATATGGCGCAGCGGCTGGTAACCCGGTGGGACGATTTCCCTGGACTGCGCGAAGCCATCGCGGTGCCAAGGAATGGTTGCGCGCGAAAAATAGAGCGCCCTACCCGACTTGTCGAGCACGACCTTGACGACATTAGGATTGAAGATGTCGGCAGGGTCATCAATTGCATGGGCCGCAGTCGCCATCGGCACATCGCTCTTGATCAGCTCACCGGTGGCCGCGATCAGTGCCGGAGAAATCAGCGGTTCATCGCCCTGGACGTTGACGATAACAGCATCGTCGCCAAGACCCATGGTGGCTGCGACTTCTGCAATACGGTCGGTTCCGGATGGATGGTCAGGGCGGGTCAGATGAACTTCAATACCGTGTGCCCGGCAAGCCGCAACGATGTCCTGATGGTCAGTGGCAACGGCGATACGCGCGGCACCGGATTGCGCTGCGCGTTCTGCGACGCGCACGACCATCGGTTTGCCGCCGATGTCGGCAAGCGGTTTATTGGGCAGGCGCGTGGAAGCTAGGCGCGCAGGAATAATGACGGTAAAGGACATGGGGGCATTTCCGGTAGACAAACCAAACGGATCGTTGGCGGAGCACCGTGCACCGGCGCATTCCGTCCAATATGCGGCTGCAGCGCCGGATTGATTGACCTGCCGTAGCGTTAGCTCGCCGCCGGCGTGCGGGGCGCATTGAGATCACGGGCTTCATCCGCCCACATGATCGGTATGCCATCCCGGATCGGATACGCCAGTTTGTCGGGGTTGCAGATCAATTCCTGCGCAGTCTTGTCGTACTCGAGAGGCCCCTTGCAGAGCGGGCAAACCAGGATATCAAGCAGTCGGGCGTCCACGACATTTCTCCACTATTCGTTTGGCGAGCGCACCGTCGACGCGCGCTGCCACAGGTACGACCCACAGGCGTGGGTCACTCTTTATCGTATCAATTTGGGTACATTTTACTGCATCCTTCTCCGTGACCAGGATGATATCGGCGGGAGCCTTCGCAAAAGGATTGTCCGCATAATCATAGTGATCCGGCAAGGGCAACGTCTGTATGGCAAGACCGGTCTTTTTCAGCATGGAGAAGAAACGTTCCGGATTGCCAATACCGGCTGCAGCAAGGATCCGTGGTGCGCGGATATTCGACAGCGGCACGGAATGCGATGGATCGGACAAGCGCACTGCGGAGTCGCCGGAGAGTTGCATCCGGAATGCCGGCTCGATCACCCGGGGAGGCAAATGTGGTGCATTGACGACCGTGAAGTCACGCGTCCGGCTGGCCGGTTCACGCAAGGGTCCGGCGGGAAGCATCCAGCCGTTGCCGTCCCCGCGTTCATCGCACAGTACGATTTCAATATCACGCTGCAACGCGTAATGCTGCAAGCCGTCGTCGGAAACGATGACATCGACGGACGGATGGACAGCAAGCAAAGCCTGCGCGGCAGCGACCCTGTTGCGCCCGACCATGAGCGGGCAGCCTGTGCGTAGGGCGATCAGCGTTGGCTCGTCGCCGACCTGGACAGGGGTGGTCCTTGCGGTCACTTCGACCGGACTTTCCGTGCTGGCGCCATAGCCGCGAGAAATCACGCCGGGCGTGAACCCCGCTGTGCGCAATTGTTCAATCAGCCAGATCGTGAATGGCGTTTTCCCGGTACCGCCGACAAATACATTGCCGACCACGATCACGGGCACCGGCAGCCGGGTACTGCGCAACCACCCGGCCCGGTATAGGCGCCGGCGCACCGAGACAAGCACACGAAACAGCAGGGAGACTGGCAGCAGCAGCCAAGCAAGCAAACCGCGCCGGCGCCAGGTGCGTGTCAGGAGTGATTCGGCAGCCGAGCTCATTTCCTGCCGCTGGTCTGGGCGGCGAAAGTAACTCTGTCGAAGCCGGCGATACGTGCCGCTTCCAGCACGTTGATCACAGACTGGTGCGCCGCAGTCGCATCGGCGTTGATGATGATCACGGGATCTTTTTTGGACTGGCCATGTGCATTAGATGCATTCTTCAGCTCTTCCGCGAGAGCTGCTGCATCGCGTGCGGCCACCTTGGTATTGTCGACTGCATAATGTCCTTGCGCGTCAACGCCGACGTTGATCTCCTGCGGCTGTTCCATGGCCTTTTCGGCGTCTGCGGTCGGCAGCGTGATTTGCAGCGCGGTGAATTTGCTGTAGGTGGTAGTCACCATCAGGAAAATCAGGATGACCAGCAGTACGTCGATGAAGGGAATCAGGTTGATGTCCGGTTCTTCCCTGCCCTTGCCTTTACGAAAATTCATGGCGCAGCCTTATTTGCGATTGCCGTGGACGATGTCGACAAATTTGACGGCCTGCTGTTCCATGTCGACGATAAAGCTGTCGACCAGCGCACGGAAATGACGATAAAACACGAGTGTCGGCATGGCGATGGCCAGACCGAAACCAGTGTTGTACAGGGCCACCGAAATACCATGCGCAAGTTGCGCAGGATTGGCGCCAGCCGCATTCTGCGACGCAAAGATTTCGATCATGCCCACCACCGTGCCGAACAGGCCCATCAGCGGTGCCAGCGTAGCGATGGTGCCGAGCGTGGTGAGAAAGCGTTCCAGCTCGTGGGCCGTGCCGCGTCCCGCTTCTTCTATGGTTTCTTTCATCACGTCGCGCGGCGCGTCGACGTTGCGTAGTCCGGCAGCCAGCACGCGGCCCAGCGGCGAATTCTGTTCAAGGTTCGCGATGACTTCCGGACCTATCTTGCCATTGTGATAAACACGGATGACGTCGCCGAGGAGATTGGCGGGAATGATGCGGCTGCGGCGCAGGTACAATACCCGCTCGATGATCAATGCCAGTCCGATAACGGAGGCAATTAGCAGCGGCCAGATGGGCCAGCCGGCAGCTTGAATAATGGCGAGCAAAACAGACTCCTGGTGTTCAATTCAGTCGGATGCAGAATGTATCGTGTTGAGCCTTCGCGGGCAAGGGCAAGGCCGTGGTAAAGCCGTCCTGTCGTTCGACCGAAGGTGTGGATAACTTTGTGAGTAAGTCTGTGGAATTTCGCAAAAGTGGTTGATTTTTAAGACTTTTTTCTTTCTTTGTAGAAATTTCCATGAATTAAGCATTCCTTACAAATCAAAGACTTAAGGATGACGAAAGTTGATTGTAACCAACTGTGACAGCAAGATGACGGTTTGGTGCGCCTGTGGACAGGTTTTCGTCTGGAGAGCCGCATGAACATTGACTCTTTAAACGAAGATACAAGCGCGGCGCCGTCCGTGCTCACGGTATCGGCATTGAACCAGGCCGTTGCACGGATGCTGGAGCGCAGTTTTCCACTGGCCTGGGTCTCCGGAGAGATCTCCAATTTCACGCGGGCAGCCTCCGGCCACTGGTACTTCACCCTCAAGGACGAAGGCGCCCAGGTACGGGCGGTGATGTTCCGTGGACGTGCGCAGTATGCCGGTTTCATGCCGCGCGAGGGCGACAAGGTCGAAGTCCGCGCCCTCGTCACACTGTATGCACCCCGCGGCGATTACCAGCTCAATGTCGAAGCGATCCGTCGCGCCGGCGTCGGCAACCTGTACGAAGCGTTTCTGCGCCTCAAGGACAAGCTGAATGCTGAAGGTTTGTTCGATCCGGCACGCAAGCGTCCGCTCGCCCTGTTTGCGCGCGCCATCGGCATCGTAACCAGTCCACAGGCGGCGGCGTTGCGGGACATCCTGACGACGCTGCGGCGCCGGGCACCACATGTCCGGGTGATCCTTTACCCGACCCCGGTCCAGGGCGAAGGCGCAGCCGACAAGATTGCCCAGGCGATCGCCACCGCCTCAGCACGTGCTGAAGTCGATACCCTGCTGGTGTGTCGGGGCGGGGGCAGTATCGAAGACCTGTGGTCCTTCAATGAAGAAGTGGTCGCTCGGGCCATCGTGGATTGCGCAATGCCGGTCATTTCCGGCGTCGGCCACGAAACCGATTTCACGATTGCCGATTTCGCTGCCGACTTGCGTGCGCCCACCCCGACCGCAGCCGCCGAAATGGCGGCCGCACCGCGCGCGGACTGGCTGGCCATGCTGGAATCCCATGCCGACGACCTGACGCGCGCCCTGCGCCGTCTCCTCTCGGATAGTTCCCAGACGCTCGACTGGCTGTCGCATCGGCTCGTGAGCCCGTCTGCGCACATCACCCATGAGCGACTGAAACTGCAGGGATTGCAGACCCGGCTTGCCCATGCCACGCGCACTCCCTTGCGGCAGGCACGATTCGCTGTCAGCCAGTTGCAAACCAGATTGAACGCACAACTGCCGCGTACCGGGCCGGTTCGCGCAAAGTTGACGGATGACGCACGACGGCTGGCGACGCGGATGACCACATTGACAATGCAGAGGCGACAGGCATTGGCCGCTCTCAGCGCCCAGCTTGAACTGCTCAATCCACAACGCACGCTCGAGCGCGGCTATGCGATGGTGTTGGATGGCAAGGGACGGATCGTGCGTACGCCGAAAGATCTTCGTCCGCGTGACGTCGTGACGGTAAGACTCGCCGACGGCGCAGCCGAAATCGGCATTGCCAGCGTCCAACCGACGCTGGAGTAAATAAGCGAATTGATCGGCCCATCTACCGCAAATCCGCGGCAAAAGTTGATGCAAACCTATTGGGGATGTATCAATACGCGCACATATGCAGGCTTGCCGCATCCGACATACAATTGAGCTCTTTCAAAAACAACATCAACCGCCCGAAAACAGAAAGGAAGCCAAATGGAACATACCCTGCCACCTTTGCCTTACGCGATGGACGCACTGCAGCCGCACATCTCCAAGGAAACGCTGGAGTACCACTACGGCAAGCACCACCAGGCCTATGTGACCAACCTGAACAACCTGATCAAAGGCACCGAGTTTGAAAACGCCTCCCTCGAAGACATCATCAAGAAGTCGTCGGGCGGCGTGTTCAATAATTCCGCTCAGGTCTGGAATCACACTTTCTTCTGGAACTGCATGAAGCCGAACGGTGGCGGTGCACCGACCGGTGCCGTGTCGGACGCGATCAACGCCAAGTGGGGTTCGTTCGACAAGTTCAAGGAAGAATTCACCAAATCCTGCGTGACCAACTTCGGTTCAGGCTGGACATGGCTGGTCAAGAAGGCTGACGGTTCGGTCGACATCGTCAACACATCCAATGCCGGCACACCGCTGACCACAGCAGACAAGCCGCTGATGACCTGCGACGTCTGGGAGCACGCTTACTATATCGACTACCGCAATGCCCGTCCGAAGTTTGTCGAGGCATTCTGGAACCTCGTGAACTGGGACTTCGTTGGAAAGAACTTTGCCTGACAAATCCTGATTGCCTATTGCCAAGGTAATAGACACGGGCCGGTGCCCTGAGGAACGACAGCGCGCCATCCCTATCCATGCCGCCCCGCGAAAGTCGGGCGGCATTTTATTTCGTGTCCCATTCCATTGACCCGGCCATCGATCTGACAGTACTCATAGAGTGGTGGATACTCTACAAATCCGCGTAGAAAATTTGTCGTTCATCGTTTGGGGCTTTATGGCATAAACGCAATTTATTGACGTTTGACGTAAAGCAAGCTTGCCAGCCGCAGCTACTGGCGACCTTCAATCGAAGGCTACCTGTTGTCGGCGCCAAAGCCGCCAATTCGCTGACGATAATGTTGGAAGCACACTAGCGGCTGGTGGCGTCATGGCCATAATGGAATGGAACTTGCACCGGTGCCGTATATGCCGGTAGTGGACGAGCTCAGGCAGAACTTTGTGATGGTGATGCAACTGGCGACCGGTCCGCGTCCTTTGATTCACTTTTAATAAGGAGTTAGTGCCATGGCTACGCAAGAACCGGGGGATAACCCTGCTCATTCCCCGCCTGAAGTCCCGGTAACGCCGAATCCGGCACCTGAGATCGCACCGTCCACCTGGCCGCAACCCGAAATTGTGCCGCCACAGGATCCGACAGGACCTACTGGACCGCAGGGTCCGGAAATCATTCCCGATCCTGCCCCACCGGAGTTTCCAACGACAATCGGTCCGGTTACCGCCATGTCTGCACCGGAAAGCAAGTAAGTCACGACGTTTCCCGCAGAGCGCTGGCAAGCCCATTGCCGGCGCTGCCGGCATAAGGGTGTAAAAGTTTCAATGCACTTACACAGTTCTCTATCGTTACAGACAGACAGTACAGACAGGCTCTCACATGCAAAATCCCGTCAACGCATTCAAGAAGGCTTTACAACAGCGGCAGGCCCAGATAGGCCTGTGGCTTGCCCTTGCCGATCCATACTGTGCGGAAATCTGTGCGGGCGCGGGGTTTGATTGGCTGCTGCTCGACGGAGAGCATGCGCCCAACGATGTGCGTAGCGTACTGGCACAATTGCAGGCGGTAGCTGCTTCGTCTTCGCATCCGGTGGTCCGTCCGCCGATCGGCGATACGGTGATGATTAAGCAGTTGCTCGATCTGGGCGTACAAAGCCTGCTGGTTCCTATGGTGGATACTGCGGAGCAGGCCGCCGCGCTGGTTCGCGCGACACGCTATCCGCCGGAAGGCGTACGTGGCGTTGGCAGCGCGCTGGCACGTGCATCCCGCTGGAGCCGCATACCGGATTATGTCGATCAGGCCAATGCGGAAATCTGCCTGCTGGTGCAAGTCGAGTCGGTAACCGGTCTGAACAACTTGGCCGCGATTGCGGCGGTCGATGGTGTCGATGGGGTATTCATTGGTCCGGCTGATCTCTCCGCATCCATGGGCCATCGCAGCAACCCGCATCATCCCGAAGTCTTGCGCGCCATTGATGACGCGATCAAGCTCATCATCAATTCAGGCAAGGCGGCAGGCATCCTTGCATCGGATGAAACGCTCGCCCGTAAATATCTTGAACTGGGTTGTGCTTTCGTCGCGGTCGGTGCTGATGCGACCCTGCTCTCGCGCGCCAGCAGCGCGCTGGCCGCCCGCTACAAGGAAACCGCCACGGCTACCACCTCGACCGGCAATTCGGTATATTGAATCAAGCTTCTTTCATTGCCGTTCATGGCGATCAATTGTGATTGATTATGATCGGTTGCGGCTCAGCGTGCCTTGCGCGTTCGATTGCGCCGCGTCGCATCTCGATGAAACGCTTCAAGCTGTTGGCGCACCACGGCCTGACCGTTTTCAATGACAAAATCCTGAAACGCTGCTGCCACCGTCGGAATCGGCTTGTCAGTCAGATGCATCACATACCAGTCAGCCTCCACTGGACTCTCGGTCATGGGCAGCATGCATGCGAGACCCGCCTCGAATTCCAGCGTGCAGGCATGCACCGACAGGAAAGCCACCCCGAGTCCTGCGACCACCATACGCTTGATCGCTTCATTGCTCGACATCTCGGAACCGATGCGCAGTGGATAGGATGCCTCCTTGAACAAGCGCTCCACCGCCGTGCGTGTGCCCGACCCGCGTTCGCGCACCAGCAGGTTAGCTTCCATGATATGCGCCAGAGAGACGCGCTTAAGCTTCATCAATGGATGATCAGGACTGGCGATGAAGGCCATCGGGTGCTTTGCAAACACCGCTGCATTAGTCCGAAGTTCGCGCGGCGGTGTACCCATAATGGCAAGATCGATTTCATGCCGGCTCAGCAGGCTGATGATTTCGGGACGGCTGCCGACCTGAAGCTTGATACGCACATCGGGACGCTCGGTGGTGAACTGCACCAGCATCGGCGGCAATAGATATTCCGCCGTGGTCACAGCACCAATGCGCAAGGTACCGCTGATCACGCCCTTCAGTGCAGCGACTTCATCAGTCGCCTCTTCCCACAGCCGAAGTATCCGGTCAGCAAAATCAACCATCACTTCACCGGCAGCAGTCAGCTGAATACCGCGACCCGATTTTCGGGTCAGCGGCGTGCCGGCCGCTTCTTCCAGCATGCGCAGCTGGAGCGAAACAGCGGGCTGCGTCACATGCAGCGCATCAGCCGCGCGGGATACGCTTTCATGTCGTGAAACGAGCAGTAGCGCCTCAAGCTGTTTAAAGCTCGCATGATTCATAAGCTATGCCTTATCAAATTTACAGAAAAATTAATTTTTCTTTTCAATTGCCTGCGCATATATTAACAGCCAACAGACGCACATAACGCACTCCCGCCTTCATTGGCGCAACCTAACCGCGATATCTTATGGGAATTGATTTGCTTATATTCGGCCTTGACGGCGTCATGTTCGACACAGACGAGGCACAGGTTAATGCATGCAACGACGCCTTTGCGCATTGCGGTATCGCGTTTCGCTGGACTACCGCCCAGTATCGTGAAGCGGCGCGTGCCCACGGTGCGTTCAATGCCATCTCCGCGATCATTGGAGGCATCGTTCCGTCACTAACAAACCGACAGTTTGATGAGCTTGTGTGCGAGAAAAATCGTTTGCTTCACCAATACGTGCTGGCAGGCATGGCGAAGCCGCATCAAGCTTGTGTGAGTCTCGCCAGCGAAGCTCATGCAAGCGGTTGCAAGCTTGCAGTCGTAACCGACATGCCGGCGCGCACCACGACCGTATTGCTGGAACAGAGCTTTGGGAATACGGTCACCGATATGTTTGCGGCCGTGGTCAGTGGTGCGGTATTCAACGACGCTGCCGGGAATGGACCGCACCATCTGGCGATGCGTACAGTCGGCGTCGACGGATCTCACAGCGCCGCCATCGATACAACGGCACCTGCCCTGCATGCCGCGCAAGCAGCCGGTATCTGGACCATTGCCGCGACACCGTATGCGAAAGACGTGGCACGCATTGCCGGCGCCGACCTATGGTGCCCGCAATTACAGGAACTGCGTGACCTGATCGGCCGGAAGCAAACACCGCGTGAACGCAGCAAGCATTTCGTCACATTCGATTCGCTGCGCGTGCTGAAGAAAAACCAGCTAGACGGACTCCCGGTCCTGCGTCCGACCTTGCCGATTCGCTCTAATGCCTGAAACCTAATACCTGATGCCTGATCGGCAAAGCGACGTGCGCAAGCTGTCTCATCACGAATTGTTAATCTGTCTGGAGGTACGAGATGCATACCATAGTCATTGCAGGAGGAGGAGCCGGCGGGCTTGAGCTCGCAACGCGGTTGGGCGACAGTCTCGGCAGGAACGGACGCGCTCGCATCATTCTCATCGACCGCTCACCCACCCATTTCTGGAAGCCGCTGCTGCACACAGTCGCGTCAGGCAAGCGCGACCCGCTAATGCACGAAGTCGCCTATTCGGCACAAGCAGCAGAGCATGGCTTCCAGTTTGTCTGCGGCGAAGTGCTGAGCGTGGACCGCACCCACCGTACCGTCAGCATTGGCCCTTTCCGCAGCGACGACGGACAGGAAATCTTGCCGGCGCGAAGCCTGCACTACGACAAACTGGTGCTTGCATTCGGCGCCGTCACTAACTTCTTCAACATCCCCGGTGCAGCCGAACACTCAATGACGCTCGACAGCGTCTGGCAGGCCGAGCTTTTCCGCAAGCGTTTTCTTGCCAACTGCATGCAGGCGAGTAGTCGCCGCCTGGCAGGCGCGAGCGAAGGCACGATTGTCAATATCGTGATCGTCGGAGGCGGCGCCACCGGTGTGGAGCTGGCCGCGGAACTAAGTCATACGGTACGCACGCTGGCGAAGTACAACGTGCATACGCTCGATCCCGATCACGATGTGCGGGTCAGCGTCGTCGAGCGCGGCGAACTCTTGTTGCCGCATCTGAATCCACGCTTGTCCAAGCGTGCTGCACGTTATCTGCGCTCGCTCGGCGTGGAAGTATGCACATCGACCACCGTGGCGCGCGTCGATGCGGATGCGGTGCTGGATACCAACGGAATAAGGCATGCAGCAGACATCACTCTATGGGCCGCGGGTGTAGAGGGTCCTGCGGTCTGTGCGACGCTGGGACTGCCGATGAATCGTATCAGGCAGATCATCGTCAACGCCGCTTTGCAAACGCCGGACGACGCCAGTGTGTATGCGATCGGGGATTGTTCGAATTATGTCTGCCCGGAGAAAGGCGCAGCCGTTCCACCGCGCGCCCAGGTCGCCCATCAACAGGCAATGTATCTCGCCGAGGTGCTGGCGAAAGAACCCGGCATCAAGAGTCCCGCCTTTCAGTATCGCGACTATGGCTCACTGGTTTCCCTTGGTCCTTTCGCCGCAGTGGGCAGTCTGCTGGGGGCTGCTCCGGGACGCGAGATGCTCGTAGGCGGTGTGATCGCACGGGTGTTGTATGCGCTGATGTACCAGAAGCATGTGATGGCCCTGCACGGCTTCATTCGCATGGCTGCACAAACAGTGGCGCACTGGCTACGCAGCAAGGTATCGCCGTCGGTAAAGCTGCATTAGAGATGAGTTGATCAAAAGATCATCTTTCAGCAGGCCTGCAGACATCAACGCCTGCGGCCGCTGTGAAGAGTCAAGGGACTGCCGCGGAAATACCGCCGTCCCGCATCGCTGACCTTAATCCTTTTCACGCGCCAGCGAAAGAAACTCGGTACGCAGGCCGAGATTGGTACGCATTTCACCGAGCAATGCGGAGGTGACGGTTTCTTCGCCCGGCGTCTGGATGCCGCGACTCTCCATGCACATGTGACGGCAACGCACCACAACGCCGACTGACAGTGGCTGGACATGTTCCATCAGCGCATCCGCGACCTGGATGGTCAAGCGTTCCTGTACCTGGAGTCGCTTCGAGAAACACTCGACAAGACGGGTCAGCTTGGACAGGCCGACAATCCTGCCATTGGGGGTATATCCCACGGTAGCGGTCCCGAAGAACGGCGCCAAGTGATGCTCGCAATGGCTATAGACAGGAATCCCGCGTACCACGATCAATTCATTGTATTTCTCGGCGCCATCTTCAAATACCTTCAGGATTTCTGCCGGGTCCTGCTTGTAACCGGATGTCCAATGCTGCCATGCCTTGTCGACGCGCTTGGGCGTTTCCAGCAAGCCTTGGCGCGCCGGGTCTTCGCCGATGTGGCGCAACAGGCGGCGCCAGTCTTTTTCGGAAAAGTCGTTTTCATCCATTTTCGGACTCCTTGATCGTGAAGGACGCATTGTATCTAACGTGCGCCGGCGCTGCTTGCCACGGGTCACCAAAAAAGATGTCTTTTTTTCACTTTTCAGGTGCCGGCATGACGTCGGAAGTCCTTTGGCGACTGACCTGTGCCTCGCTTGAAGAAACGCGTGAAATAGGCGGGGTCGGAGAAACCGATGGCGTAGGACACTTCGCTGATTGTCATCGAGGTATACACAAGGTTGCGCTTGGCTTCCAGCAAGACACGCTCATGAATCATTTCCAGTGCTGACTTTTGGATGGTCTGGCGACAAAGCAGGTTCAGGTGTGCAGCGGTAATGCCAAGCTGTTTTGCGTAATAGGCAACCGGAAAATGCTGGGTGTAATTGTCTTCGAGCAATTCAGAAAAGCGGACAAGGTGGCGGCTGCCGCGTACCGCCTCTTTCGAGCGCGCCGGAAGCGCCTGCATTGCGTGGCGGGTCAACCAGACAAGGATAGCACCCAGCAGTGCTTCAATCAGGATGTCGCGGTGTGGCGCCGCGCCACGGTATTCGGCATCAAGAGCTGAAAATGCCATGCGTATATGCCCACTCTCTTCGTCGTCGCCCAGCGTATGCATGCTGGGCGCGGTCAGTGCAGCCAGTCCGTCGGTCATCTGGCGCGTCAGCTTGCTGATCAATGGATAGGCCAATGTCACCACATGGCCGACGGTGTTTCGGGAAAACTCGAAGCCATGGATGCAGACCTGCGGCACCATCAGTACTTGCCCGGCGTGCATGGATCGGTGCGTGTCGTCGAGCTGGATGCGCGCACTGCCCTGGTCAAGGTACAGGATCTGGAACAGGCCATTGTGCTGATGCGGCTTGATATGCCAATTGTGCAAACGGCTGCGTGCCGCTATCGACTCGCAATGCACCATTTCCGGCGTCGGCCAAGGTGCGTGTTCACCGTACAGCTTGTAGACAGGGATCGTACCTACGTTGGCCATGGATCGTCGAAATGTTGGAGTGTTGCTCAGGAATGAACGAATCCTTATCTTAGCAAAGTCGGCCCAATAAATATGCGAAAAGTCCAATTTTTTCCTTGGAAAATCCATTCCCTGTGCAAGCACTGTGGACGAAGATACGTTGATATCACTGCTCAGACCACAACAATACGGATTCAGGAAGTCAGGAGACCGTCATGAAAACTCAGGTTGCCATTATTGGTGCCGGCCCGTCCGGCCTGCTGCTCGGCCAGTTGCTGCAGCGCCAGGGTATCGACAACGTGATTCTCGAAGTCAAAACGCCGGAATACGTCCTTGGCCGCATCCGCGCCGGCGTGCTGGAACAAGGCACCGTCGATCTGATCCGCGAATCTGGCGCAGGTGCACGTATGGATCGTGAGGGGCAAGTACATGAAGGCGTTACGTTAGCCTTCAGCGGCCGCCGTGAACGTATCGACCTGAAAGGCCTCACCGGCGGGAAGACCGTGATGGTGTACGGCCAGACCGAGGTCACGCGTGATTTGATGGAAGCACGGGCCGCCGCTGGGGGCATCAGCATTTATGAAGCACACGATGTCGCACTGCATGATTTTGAAGGTGAGCAGCCACGCGTGACCTTTGTGAAAAATGGTGAAACCGTGACACTGGAATGCGAGTACATTGCCGGTTGCGACGGCTTCCACGGGGTGTCGCGCAAGTCGGTCCCCAAAGACCAGCTTAATACCTTCGAACGGGTCTATCCGTTCGGCTGGCTCGGCGTGCTGTCGCGCACACCGCCGGTCGCGCATGAACTGATCTATGCCAATCATGAACGGGGTTTTGCGCTCTGCAGCATGCGCTCCGATGTACTGAGCCGTTACTACGTGCAGTGCTCGCTGGACGACAAGATCGAGCAATGGCCGGATGAGCGTTTCTGGAATGAATTAAAGTCCCGTCTGCCGAACGATGTCGCCGCCTCGCTGGTAACCGGTCCGTCGATTGAAAAAAGCATTGCGCCGCTACGCAGTTTCGTGGCCGAGCCGATGAAGTTCGGCCGCATGTTCCTGGTTGGCGACGCCGCGCATATCGTACCGCCCACCGGTGCAAAGGGCCTGAACCTGGCTGCCAGCGACGTCTATACGCTCTACCATGTGCTGCGCAAGGCGTACCACGAGGGCCGCACCGATTTGCTCGACAGCTATTCCGATATCTGCCTGCGCCGCATCTGGAAGGCGGAGCGTTTCTCATGGTGGATGACCTCGATCCTGCACAAGCTATCCGACGACCCATTCGGTCAGCGCATACAGCTCGCGGACCTGAATTACTACACCGGCTCGCTGGCGGGACGTACAACGATCGCGGAAAATTACGTCGGCCTGCCTTATGAAAAAATAGAGTGAGCAGATAGTTGTCAGAAGCCAGCGGCCGGCAGCGGCCTTACCCTGGAAACTGTTCGGCAACCGAACAAATCGCTATTGAGCGAACCGCTATTCAGTTATGATCGTTTTGACAGTGGCATTGACAGGCCAGTCCTGCCAATGCTGATATGAAGAGCTAACCGGCCACATACAGGAGACAAGCATGAAGTTCAGCAGGATACTGGCATCCATTGCCGCCATTGGCACCATCGGAACCCTCGGTTTGACCTCATTCAGCGCCTATGCACAGGAAACCATCAAGGTCGGCCTGATTGCACCTTTCTCCGGCCCCTTCGCCGATTATGGCAAGCAGATGGAAGGCGGCATCAAGGCCTACATGCAGCAATACGGTGACAAGGTCGCCGGCAAGAAAGTCGAAATCATCATCAAGGATACGACCGGTCCGGTACCCGAAGTTGCCAAGCGCCTCGCACAGGAACTGGTGGTGCGCGACAAGGTGGATTTCCTTGCGGGCTTCGGACTGACACCGGAAGCATTGGCGGTCGCACCGATCGCCGAGCAGGCGAAGAAGCCGATGATCATCATGAATGCGGCGACCTCGATCATCACGACCAAGTCGAACTACATCGCGCGGGTCTCGATGACACTGCCGCAGATATCCGCTCCGATGGCCACCTGGGCGGTCAAGAACAATATCAAGCGCGTCGTCACCCTGGTCGCTGACTACGGCCCCGGGATCGATGCGGAAACCGCCTTCAAGACCAATTTCGTCGGCGGCGGCGGACAAGTGCTGGAATCAATCCGCGTACCATTGCGCAACCCTGAATTCGCACCCTTTATCCAGCGTATCAAGGATGCCAAACCTGAAGCGGTGTTCATCTTCGTGCCGGCGGGCGAACAGGGTATCGCCTTCATGAAGGGCTATCGTGAACGCGGCCTCGCGGAAGCCGGCATCAAGGTCATCGCCACCGGCGACCTGACTGACGACCATGTGTTGCCGGCAATGGGCGATGCGGTGTTGGGTGTTATCACCAGCTTCCATTATTCGGCTGCGCACGAATCGCCGGAAAACAAAACCTTCCTGAAGAACTTCGCCGCTGCCAACCCTAACGGCGGGCGTCCGAACTTCATGGCCGTGGCTGCCTATGACGGCATGCATGTCATCTATGAAGTGTCGAAAAAGTTGAATGGCAAGATTGATGCCGATAAGGCGATGGCTGCACTCAAGGGCATGAAAATCAACAGTCCGCGCGGACCGATCACTATCGATCCCGCAACGCGGGACGTGGTTCAGACCGTGTATATCCGCAAGGTCGAGAAACGCGGCAATGAAGTCTACAACATTGAATTCGACAAGTTTGCGGATATGAAGGATCCCGGCAAGTAAAGGCCGGTCGTGGGCTGGTGGTCGGATGGAACCTGGAGCACCTAGCCTGCAGACGCAGGATTGAATCAAATGAATGAGAAGGGCTGGCCATTTCTGGTCAGCCCTTCTCATTCCTGCCAAGTAACCGGTTATACCAATTCCAACCTGTAACGTGACAAATGAGATCGATGGATTTTTTTGACTGGCAAGGCGCAGGAGGAGTCAATAGCCTTGCTATTGATGACGAGTGCAACGCAGGCAGGCGGAAAAAGACGCGATGTCATGGTGCGTTATGGGTTGGGATTGGTATTAGACCTCACCAAACCGATTCTCCCCAATTTATGGACCAACAAGCAATATTTCAGCCTGCCCGCCCGCGCCTCTACCTGGCTACCCATCCACGCTTTACCATCCCCTCCAAGCTTACATCCTCTGATCAAGCGCGAAGACCATGGCGGTCCGAAAACGCTTGGCAGCATCAATTCATGCTTCATGGCTCTTTAAACCAATCGGTTTTGTCCAGGTTAACTGACTATTGAGATCGTGCTCTGCGCAAGTTTGCAAATACCTTTTATGTGCCTTCCGCCGCTCGTGGCAGCTGCACCGTAAATACGGTGCCCATGCCTTCACTCGATTCTGCACTGATGGTGCCACCATGCGCGACCGTGATTTCGCGAGCTATAAATAATCCCAGTCCCAAGCTCGTTCTCGGCCGACCGTCGGGCTTGTCCTCTACCGCAAGCTGAACCAACGGGTCGAAGATTGCCTGAAGTGATTCCGAAGGGATGACCGGGCCATGATTTTGCACATGAATGGTAATCTTATCGCTCTCGCCTGCTGCAAAAAGCACGACCGGATGCTCTTTCCCCCGGTATTGGGCAGCATTACTCAATAAATTAGTCAACACTTGCTGAAGCCGTACCGAATCGAAGGAGCCAACCAGATCTCCTGACATCGCCAGCTCGAACGAACATTCCGGGCGCGCTGCGCCAACATCATGGAGCGCTGCCCTGCATACATCCTCCAGATCCACTTGACGACGTACTATCGGCATACTCTCACCAAGCTGTGTCCGGGAATATTCAAGCAGATCATGAACCATTGATGTCATGGTAGCGGCGCTTGTCTTGATGACGGTGCCTGTTTTCCTGATTCGTCCGGTTTCCATCTCCGCCGTCGTGAGCAAGTCGCCGGCCATTGTCATTGCAGCGAGCGGCGTCCTCAGATCATGTCCAAGGATGGCCAGGAATGTATCGCGCGTCCGGGCGTTCCGATCGGAATAGGTTACGGCGGACTCTGCCAGCGCTTGGTCGATCGCTTCATTGAAGCGGAGCATGTCGGTCGATGTCGCTTCGGTAAAGTGTTGAATTTGGGGCAACCACAACCGCAGGACGGTAGCACGGAGCGCGCGGAATTCTGCAAGAAGTTGGGGCAGCGAGAACCCGCTGTTTTCACGAAGCGTGCCATGTGTCGCTGCTGCCGTTACCTCATCGGTAACAGCAGGGTCAAGGCCCTTGGATTTGTTGTACTGCTGCTTTGAGCTTTGCTCGGTTTCGATATCCAATGCGATGGTTTCAAGCATCTGTTTCGCGTGGTCGCGAAGCGCAAGGTCCGACATGCCTGTTGCGGCAGGGAGTTGCGTCCGGGCAAACGCTTCCCATTCCGCGAGGATTTTCTCCATGTTGGTGGTAATAAACAGGGCTATTCTCATGGAGTCCTCGGATGAAGTTTTTGAACCAAGGTTCAGCATTTTTTGCACTAGCATGGCAGTTCAGGGGTCGCGATTATCCGCGATGCCTGATCGACCTTTAGCCCATAACCGGAAACCAATGAAGCCAATCGCTAACTGTCCGTTATAGCAGACGTTCGTGCAATCTACCTAGCGGGCAATGGTTCGCGTGCGGCATCTCTCGTCTTTTTGTTCGAAGGACCGCTCCCCCGCTCTTTTCCAGACATAAGCCCTTTTCCTGGATAGCCCAGCGCCGGAATCAGAATCTATTGAGAGTCGCCAATTGCATTTACATGGCGCCGGATCAGGTAAGTTGCACAAGTTTCAGTTCCGGTTGCTACATCCTGTAGCGCGGATGCTATTAAGTGTTTGATACCCTTGAATCGGAAAGTTGCGACTGTCAGCTCAGCAGCACCTTCCCATGCGGTGGAGCCGCGTGACACCTTGCTGAGCAACTACGTCAAGGATGCCCTAAAGAAAGGCTCGTTGCGTACTACGACGCCGCAATCTCTTCGACCTTCGCCTGTACATACACGCACTGCCCAGCGCCGATGCCCATCAACAAGGCTGCGACCGCCGTCACCATGAAGAACCCCGCCGCAAGATCCCAGTTGCCGGTCGCATCCCGCATCACACCGGCGACGAAGGGTCCAACCGCAGCCAACAGATAACCCACCAGCTGTGTCATGCCGGATAACGAGGCGACGATCTGCGCGTTCGGCGAACGCAAAACGACCAGCATCATGCCGACACTGAAGGTGCCGCCCTGCCCCAGGCCAAGCACCACGGACCAGAACCAGATCTGCGAAACCGGTGCATACATACATCCCATCAGTCCGGCCGCCGTAAACAACAACATCACCGTGACGACGAGTCGCTGGTCCTTGCCGCGGCTGGCCAGCGATGGCCCACCCAGGGCCGTTAGGAGTTGCGCCGCGATCGACGCCGACAGGGCGGCACCAGCGACGAGCGGCGTGAATCCACGATCGATCAGGATGGTGGGAAGCCAACCGAATACGCAGTACGCGAGCATCGATTGCAACCCCATGAACAGTGCGACGTACCCGGCGATACGGCTTGCGCGCAGACCGGTCACGCGATAACGCTTTTGCACAGAGGCCGCATTGCCATGCACACCGAATACACCCCAGGCGACCGCGCCAAGCAAGGCGGGTAATACCCAGAAGGCCAGCGACACGCGCCAGTCGCCATCTGCCAGTTGCTGAATTGGCACAGCAACGCCGGCGGCAACCGCCGCGCCAAGGCTCAGGCCCATGGTGTACAAGCCGGTCATGATGCCGGCGCTTTCCGGGAAATCCCGCTTGATGACACTCGGCAACAGGACCATGACTACGCCGATGCTCGCTCCTGCCAGAAAGGTACCGGCGAACAATCCTGGCAGGCCAAAGAAAACGCGCAGCACCACGCTGGCGGCGAGCGCCAGAAGGCCGAAAAGGATGGTGCGCTCCGCAGAATAACGTCCCGCCAGCAAGGGGCCAAGCGGCGCAATCACGCCGAAGCAAAGCACCGGCAAGGTCGTCAGGCTCCCTGCACCGGTGGCTGACAGGCCGGTCGTCGCACGGATCGCGGCAAGAAGCGGCGCAACACCCGACAGTGCGGGACGCAGATTGATGGCGACGAGAAAAAGGGTGAATGCAAGGAGCAGCGGTGACGCCGGACGGCTCGCCGTATTGCTGTTGATCGATGTTGTCATGGCCGTATTGTCCCGCACATCGGCATGATGTGCAGGAAAGTGCCTATCCGAAGTTCCGCCCTGCCCGGTGTCAGCGGCCCGGACAGAATCAGGCCACGGCCACCAGGCGGTTCAGCGTCTCCGGATCTTGCATCAGACTGCTGCTATCCGACTCGTGCACGATGCGTCCCCTGTCGAGAACGATCGCACGCTTGGTCAGTGACAACGCCAGTCGGGCATGCTGCTCGACGATGATCACCGACATGCCGCGGTCAGCGACCAGGCCCCGAATCACGCGGGTCAGTTCCTGCACGATGATGGGGGCCAGTCCCTCCATCGGTTCATCGAGTAACAAGAGTTTCGGATTGACCATCAGTGCACGCGCAATCGCGAGCATCTGCTGTTCACCGCCGGATAACTGGTTGCCCATATTGGAGCGCCGCTCCTGCAAACGCGGAAAAACGTCATAGATCTTTTTGACATCCCATTCGCCGGGGCGGGCCACGACCGTCAAATGTTCTTCCACTGTCAGTGAAGGAAACATGAAGCGTTCCTGCGGCACCCAGCCCAGGCCCGCATGGGCCCGCAGATGCGTGGGCACGCGCACAATGTCGCTGCCCTGCCAGCGTATCGCACCGCCATGCATACTCGTCAGCCCCATCAGCGTCACGAGCAAGCTGGTCTTGCCGACGCCATTGCGGCCCAGCAATGCAAGGCTGTCGCCATCCTGCATGGTCAGTGAAATGCCTTCGAGCACCACCGACTCGCCGTAACCTGCGGTGACGTTGTCAAGTGCGAGCAACTCAGCCATGTTCTGCTTCTCCCAGATAGACTTCCTTGACGCGCGGATCGGCCGCGATGTCAGTGGGCGTTCCTTCCGTCAGCACCTTGCCGCCGACCATGACCGTAATGCGTTCGGCAAAACGGAATACCAGTCCCATGTCGTGTTCGATGAACAGGATGGTGACATCGCGTGGCAGTTTGGCGATCACGTCGAACAATTCCTTGCTTTCAGCGGACGGGATGCCGGCCGCGGGTTCATCCAGCAGCAGCACCCGAGGTTTCGTCGCCAGCGCCAGCGCAATTTCAACCAGGCGCTGCTTGCCGTAGGGAAGACTGCGCGTCACGGTCGTCGCGTCACGCTCCAGCTTGAGCATGCCCAGCAAGGCCATTGCTTCGTCGATTTCCGCATGCTGCTGCGCGACGGTTTTGTACCAGGTGAAATGCTTGCCTTCACGTTCGCAGATCGCCAGCACCACCGATTCCAGCACGGTGAGCCCCGCAAACAATGTGTTGATCTGGAAGGTCCGCGTCATGCCGCGCTTGACCCGCTTGTGTTGCGGTAGCGCGGTAATGTCTTCCTCACCAAAAAATACCTTGCCGCTGGTCGGCGCGAGGCTACCGGTCAACAAATTGATAAAGGTTGTCTTGCCCGCGCCGTTCGGCCCGATCAACGCATGCCGTGCACCTGGTGTAAACGTCAGGCTGACATCGCTGTTGGCTTTAAAAGTACCCCATTGTTTCGACAAGCCCTGTGTGCGTAGGGTCGTGTTCATGACTTACCCTCCTTGTTGCGGGCCGATGTTTTTGTCATGTTGACCAGGCGTTCAGCGCCACCCAGAATGCCGCCGCGTGCGAACAGCACGATAACGATCAGCAGCAGGCCAATCCAGAATTGCCAGTAAGCCGGATTGAGGCCCGCGATGTAATCCTGCGCCAGCATGAAGACCAGCGCGCCGATGAGAGCACCGTACAGGCGGCCGGTGCCGCCAAGCACCAGGATGATCATCAGTTCCGCCGAGCGTGCGAAGCTAAGCGAATCAAGACCGACGAATTGCGTGGTCTGGGCAAGCAAGGCACCGGCAATACCGGCCACCGTTGCACCGACCGTGAAGATGACGGTCAGTCGCTTGTTGACATCGGCCCCGATGGCGGGCATGCGCTTTCCTCCTTCGCGAATGCCTATCAGGCCGAGCCCGAATGGTGAATTGACCATGCGGCGCAGCAGCACAAAGATGATAAAGAGCACACCAAAACTGTAGAAGAATGCAGTCTTGCCGTACAGGTCGAATTCAAACACCCCAAACAGCTTGTTCATCGACACACCGGACAAGCCATCGACACCGCCTGTCAGGAAGGCTGCCTTGTTGGCAGCCTCATATAACATCAGGCCGACGCCAAGCGTGACCATCAGACGTGTCAGGTCCTGTCCACGTACCACCAGAAAGCTGACAAGGAAACCAAACAGGCCCGACACGACAGCGGCAATCAGCAAGCCGCTGATCGGTTCGCTCCAGCCATGCACCGACAGCAAACCGGCGGTGTAGGCACCCAGGCCAAAGAATGCCGCATGTCCCAGCGACACGATGCCCGCATAGCCCAGAATCAGATCCAGCGATACCGCAAACAAGCCGACAATCATCATCTGGCTGATCAGTACGAGGTAGCCTGGAAACAGGAAATACGATGCCAGCGGCAATAGCCAGAACACGATTTCCAGTGGCTTCCAGCGATCGTTGGGCAGTGGGTGGCGAATCGGTTTTGCAGGCACAACCGGTTGCGGCTGGGCCGGGGCTGCGTAGGGAGCAGGTTTCATGAACGCCTCCCGATCAGTCCGGTGGGGAATAGGAACAGCAGGACCACCATCAATGCATAAATGACGAATGCGCCGACCGACGGGACATAGTATTTGCCGGCGACATCAAATACGCCGAGGATGATTGCTGCCAGCAGCGGCCCTTTGATGGTCCCTGCGCCGCCTACCGCGACGACGAGCAGGAAGTACACCATGTACTTGATTGGAAAGGTCGGGTCGAGGCCGAGTACGTCGATACCCAGGCCACCGCCGAGGCCCGCGAGACCGGAGCCCAGCGCGAATGTCAGGCTGAATACGCGATTGACATTGATACCCAGTCCGGCCGATGCCGCCTGGTTGTCGACCGAGGCGCGGATCTGCGCGCCGAAGCGGGTACGCTCGATCAGGTATCCCAGCGCCAGTGTAATGACGATGACCACCGCGATCATGAATAAGCGGTAAGCGCCCAGATCGAGACCGAATACCGATACCTGTCCGCGCAACCAGTCGGGCAAGGATACCGGCTGTTGCTGCGGGCCCCAGACATACGTCGCCATGGCGACCGCCATGAAAGTAAGGCCAATCGAAAACAATACCTGATCAAGATGGCTGGCCTTGTACAGGCGGCGATAAAGACTGCGCTCCAGCACGAAGCCAACTGCGGCGCTCGCAATGAAGGCAACCGGCAGCGATAGCAGAAACGGCAAGCCCATGCGCAGCATCAGCGTGACGCAGACATAGCCGCCCAGCATCGCAAACGCGCCGTGCGCGAGGTTGACGAAATTCATCAAGCCCATTGTGACCGACAGGCCGACACTGATCAGAAACAGCAGGCTGCCGTAGGCGATACCGTCAAACAGCACGCCGATGAAATTGCTCACCATGGCTGCCACCTCTGTCGTGTGGGATGCCGCATGATGTGTCTCCTTCTCTGTGATGACTGGAATGGCTTATTAATATATTTAACGGTACTGGTTATGCGGCATCTCTGTTCGATGTACTGAGTAGTCAGCGCGCATGGATAACTCCACAATCGTGTTAACAGACAGGATGTTGATTCAGGTTCTCTGATTCAAGGAGCTGAATCAACATCTCTCAGTCACCCGGCATTCTCGGCATCTACCTGCCGGAAAACTTCCTGCGCCATATGAAACGCTGAATTGGCCGCCGGCACGCCGCAGTAAATCGCCGCCTGCAGCAACACTTCCTTGATCTCGTCGCGCGTGACGCCATTGTTGGCCGCCGCACGCAGATGCAACTTGAGTTCTTCTTCACGATTCAGCGCCACCATTGCCATGATGGTCAGCAAACTCCTCGTATGGCGTGGCAAGCCGGGGCGGGTCCAGATTTCTCCCCATGCATAGCGCGTGATCAGATCCTGGAATTCGGCATTCAGTGCATTGGCATTTGCATTGGCTTGAGCGCGATTCACATGCGCGTCGCCCAGTACCGCCCTACGGATTTCCATGCCTTTGGCATGGCGTTCGCGCTCATCCATCTCAGGCTCCTTGCGTGAGGAAGTCGACCAGCGTGGCTGTAAAGCGCTCAGCCTGCTCCCAGTTGGAAAGATGGGCCGCATCCAGTTCTACATAACGGGCACCCGGAATGCTGTCAGCAACGGCCTTGCCATCCTTTGCGGGCGTGGCAAGGTCATGCGTGCCGGCAATGACAAGCGTCGGCGCCTTGATGCCGGCGATATCTGCGCGCTGATCCATGTCCCGTACCGCGGCGCAATTCGCGGTGTAACCGTCTGCCGGTGTCTGCAGCAACATGTCGCGCACCTGGGCAACTTCCTGCGGTGCACGCTGCTGGTAGGCAGGCGTAAACCAACGGTCGATCACTGCCGGCACAATAGCATCCATGCCTTCGCTATTCACTTTGGCGATACGCGTATTCCATACCTCGGCAGGACCAATCAGTGCAGAGGTATTGCACAGCACCAGCCGATCGATACGCTCGGCTGCATGTACGCCGAGCCACATGCCGGTCATGCCACCCATCGACAGGCCGCAGAAATGCGCACGTGCAATACCGAGCTCATCCATCAGGGCGACGACATCGCGTCCCAGTTGTTCGACGCTGTACGGTCCTTCCGGTACCGCCGACATGCCGTGTCCCCGTGTGTCATAACGCAGCACTCGGAAGCGACTGCGTAGCGCTGCCATCTGTGGTGCCCACATTTCCAGGTGGGTGCCGAGCGAATTCGACAGGATCAGCCAGGGCCTCCCCTCCTGTCCATCGACTTCGTAATGCAGGCGGGCGTCATTGATATCGATAAAAAGCATGCTTATTGTTCTCCTTTGCGTTGGCGGCCGCGGCAGGATTGCAGCACACGGTCGACAAAATAGCCTGCTTGTCCAAGGTAGTGAGCGGGATTGAGCAACTCATCGATCTTTGCCGGTGGCAGCACCTCAGTGATGGACGGCTCATCCGATAACACTTCACGCAGGTCTTGCCCGGTGCTTGCAGCTTTCCGGCAAGCGGCTTCAACCACCTGATGGGCAGCGAGCCGTCCCATGGCATTGCCAAGCGCCAGCGTGACTGCCTCGGCCATGATGAGGCCGTGGGTAAGGTCCAGATTGGCGCGCATGCGCTCCCCATCGACGCTCATCCCTTCCGCGATTTCACGCGTCTGCTGCAATGCCGCGGCCGATAACTGCACGATCTCCGGCAAGGTATCCCATTCTGCTTGCCATCCGCCGAGTGCACGCTCATGTTCCTGCACCATGCCCGACAGCATGGTCGATACCAGTGCCGGTACTCTCGTCGCACATGCGAGTATTGCGGCGCAACCAACAGGATTGCGTTTGTGCGGCATGGTCGAAGAGCCACCACGCCCTTCACCAGTAGGCTCGGACACTTCGGCGACATCGGTTTGCATCAGCAGCGAGATGTCGCGTGCCATCTTGCCCAGCGAGCCGGTCAGCATGCCGAGCACGCTTGCACACTCGGCCATGCGGTCGCGTTGCGTGTGCCATGGCGTGTCCGGCAGTTCCAGTTTCAGTTCTTGCGCCAGTGCCTCGGCGACTTGTGTGCCCTTGTCACCCAGGCTTGCCAGCGTGCCGGCCGCACCGCCGAACTGCAACACCAGCAAGCGCGGCCGCAAGCTCGCTATTCTTTCTTCATGGCGTAACAATGCATCGAGCCATCCGGCAAGTTTGAGTCCGAAGGTGATGGGCAACGCATGTTGCATCCAGGTGCGCCCGACCATGACCGTGTCTCTGTGACGCGACGCAAGACTGGCCAGTGCTGCGATAAGGCGGTCGAGATCTGCATCTAGCAGCTCAAGTGCGCCACGCAATTGCAGTACCAGTCCGGTATCGATTGCATCCTGGCTGGTTGCCCCCCAGTGTACGAACTTGGCGGCGTCCTTGTCGTAGGCGGCAACGGCTGCAGTCAGTTGCCTGACCAGGGGTATTGCTAGATTGCCGGATGTTGCAGCGTCTTGCGCCAGCTTACCGAGGTCGATCACCGATGCGTCGCAACCGCGGGCGATCGATGCCACGGCGCTGCCGGGTATCACACCGACATGCGCCTCTGCACGTGCCAGCGCGGCCTCGAAATCCAGCATGCCCTGCACGCAGGATGCGGCGCTGAATACCTGCTGCATCGCGGCAGTCGAAAACATGGTCCCGGTCAGGCTGGCAAGTGGCGATTCGGTCATGGCTGCAGGAAAATTAGGGTGGCGATGAGAGGAGAATACGCTTATACCCTCTCGATCACCATCGCAATACCTTGCCCCACGCCGATGCACATGGTGCAGAGTGCAAAGCGTCCATTCGTGCGGTGCAGCTGGTACATCGCCGTGGTGACCAGGCGCGCGCCGCTCATCCCGAGCGGATGGCCGAGCGCGATTGCCCCGCCATTGGGATTGACGCGCGGATCGTTATCCGCCACACCGAGTTCACGCAATACCGCCAGGCCCTGCGACGCAAAGGCTTCGTTCAGTTCGATCACATCCATCTGATCGATTGTCATGCCAAGCTGCTTTAACAGCTTCTGGGATGCCGGCGCCGGGCCGATGCCCATGATGCGTGGCGGAACGCCTGCGGTGGCCATGCCGACGATACGGGCACGCGGTGTCAAGTCAAAGCGCTTCGCGGTGTCTTCATTTGCCAGCAGCAGCGCACAAGCGCCGTCGTTGACACCAGACGCATTGCCAGCAGTGACGCTGCCATCCGGGCGTACCACGCCTTTCAGTTTGGCGAGCGCTTCGACGCTGGTGGCACGCGGGTGCTCGTCATGGTCAACGATGATGGCATCGCCCTTCTTTTGCGGAATGGTGACCGGTGTGATTTCCTGGGCGAGGTTGCCGTTCTTTTGCGCAGCGGCTGCCTTGTTCTGGCTGGCGACGGCAAACAGATCCTGGTCTTCGCGGCTGATCTTGTAATCGACCGCGACGTTCTCGGCTGTCTCCGGCATTGAATCGACACCATACATTTCCTTCATCAGCCTGTTGACGAAGCGCCAGCCGATGGTGGTGTCGTAGATCGCCGCATTGCGCGAGAACGCGCTGTCGCCCTTGCCCATGACAAACGGTGCACGCGTCATCGATTCGACGCCGCCGGCAATCATCAGGCTGGTCTCGCCGGCCTTGATTGCGCGGGCGGCGGTTCCGATCGCATCCATGCCGGAACCGCACAGGCGGTTGATGGTCGCGCCCGGCACGTCCTGCGGCAACCCTGCCAGCAGCAATGACATACGTGCCACGTTGCGGTTGTCTTCGCCGGCCTGGTTGGCGCAGCCGTATAACACGTCCTGTACCTGAGTCCAGTCAACGCCCTTGTTGCGCTCCATCAGCGCGCGCAGCGGCACGGCGCCGAGATCGTCGGCGCGCACATCCTTGAGCGCGCCGGCATAGCGGCCAATCGGGGTACGAATCGCGTCACAGATAAATGCGTCAGTCATGATGTGTCCTTGGCAGAAAAGGTCAGAGCCGGGCCAGCGTCAGTGGAACGCCGGTGATGCGTTGCAGGTCTTCAAATGGCAGTTCGTCGATGATCTCGCGCACCAGCAATCCCTGTGGCGTCACATCGATAACTGCGAGGTCGGTGAAGATGCGGTTGACACAGCCGATGCCGGTCAGCGGATAAGTGCATGCTGCGACGATCTTGCTTTCGCCGGCCTTGGTCTGGTGTTCCATCATCACAAACACTTGCTTGGCGCCGACTGCAAGGTCCATCGCGCCGCCGACGGCAGGAATCGCATCCGGCGCGCCGGTATGCCAGTTGGCCAGGTCTCCCTTTGCGGAAACCTGGAATGCGCCGAGCACGCAGATATCCAGATGTCCGCCTCGCATCATCGCGAAGGAATCGGCATGATGAAAATACGCGCCGCCGGTGAGCAAGGTAACCGGCTGCTTGCCGGCATTGATGAGGTCTTCGTCTTCCTCGCCGGGTGCCGGTGCGGGACCCATGCCCAGCAAGCCATTTTCGCTGTGCAGGAAAATTTCCCGTTCCTTTGGCAAGTGGTTCGCCACCATGGTAGGCAAGCCAATGCCGAGATTGACGTATGCGCCTTCCGGTATATCTTTCGCCACGCGTGCGGCGATCTGGTCGCGGCTGAATCGTTTCATGCTGGTTTTCCTTCCTGGACCACACGTTGCACAAAGATCCCTGGCGTGACGATCGCTTCCGGGTCCAGTTGACCGAGGTCGACCACTTCTACTACCTGCGCGATGGTGCATTTGGCCGCCATCGCCATGATCGGGCCGAAATTGCGTGCGGTCTTGCGATAGACAAGGTTACCCCAGCGGTCGCCGCGCAAGGCCTTGATCAGCGCAAAGTCTGCATGGATGGGGGTTTCAAACACATAGTTGCGACCGTCGATGACACGCGTCTCCTTGCCCTCGGCCAGCAAGGTGCCATAGCCGGTGGGAGAAAAGAAGCCACCGATACCAGCGCCGGCCGCGCGAATGCGCTCCGCAAGATTGCCTTGCGGCGTCAATTCAAGCTCGATTTCGCCGGCCCGGTAAAGCGCATCGAACACCTGGGAGTCCACCTGGCGCGGGAACGAGCAAATGATTTTGCGCACCCGCTTTGCCTTGAGCAGCGCTGCCAGTCCGGTCTCGCCATTGCCTGCATTATTGTTCACGATGGTGAGCTCGCGTGCGCCCTGCTCCAGCAGCGCGTCGATCAGTGCCGAAGGCATGCCGGCATTGCCAAAGCCGCCGATCATGACGGTCGCGCCGTCGTGGATATCGCTCACTGCTGCGTGCAGCGAGTCGCAAATTTTATTGATCACGTTGGTTCCTGTTGATGATAGGAAGCTTGCGTTGACTTTGTGCGATAAACGAACTAATGTCTGTTTATAGAACAACCATTGCAGTGTAGCTATCACGATTGGCAAGCGTCAAGGCGGGTTATACAAATGTGTTCGGTGGCCGAACGGAATACGCGATACGTATAACGGCAGAGCAATTGTCCGTTGGACAATACGGCAATGCGCTGCAGGCAGTAAACTTGGGAAAACAAGATGACAAGCAACAATCCGCGGACCGCTGAGGACAGCAGGGAACATGGCGGCAAAAAGGTATTGACCATCGCCGAAGAAATCGACGCGCTGACCGATCCCAGCTTTATGACTTCGCTGGCACGCGGGCTTGCTGTGATACGCGCCTTCAGCGATCAGCGGCGCAGCCTCACTATCGCGCAGATCAGTCACCGTACCGGAATTCCGCGAGCGGCCGTCAGGCGCTGCCTGCATACGCTGAGGCAACTCGGTTATGTCGATTCGGAAGCAAATAATTTTTCGCTCAAGCCCAAGATCCTGACGCTGGGTTATTCCTATCTGTCATCGACGCCATTGACCGTTTCGGCCCAGCCCTGCCTGAATGCCATCAGTCGCGCCCTCAATGAATCGTGCTCGCTTGCCATGTTGGATGAGGGCGAAGTGCTCTACGTATCGCGCTCAGCGACGGCGCGCATCATGTCGGTCGCCCTCAATACCGGCAGTCGCCTGCCCGCCTATTGCACATCGCTTGGCCGGGTCCTGCTCGCGCATTTGTCCGACGAAGCCTTGTCCGCTTACTTTGCCCGGGTGGAACTCAAGGCCTATACCGACAAGACCGTGGTATCGGAAGCGCGGATTCGCGAGATCCTTGCGCAGGTAAGGAACAGTGGATATGCACTGGTGGAAGAGGAACTGGAAATCGGTCTTCGCTCGATTGCAGTGCCAGTGAACGGCGCTTCGGGGAATGTGATTGCCGCGCTGAACATCGGTGCGCAAGCGACCCGCGTCAGTGCAGCGAAGATGCGGGAAGAATTTCTTCCGGCGCTATTGCGGGGTGCACAGGAGCTGTCGATCTTGCTGCCCTGAATATGGAATTTGCTGCGGACCTGCATTATGTATGTTGAAGAGCTTATATCCGACTCTAAATTTCCGACATTCCTTACAGCAGTGAAACGGTGCGTGGACCGCACCTTATGTTTACTGCAGTTGATGCGATCGCACGAAACGCAAAGCGCAGAAGGCCAGTACACTGGCAACAGCCAGCACGACCAAAGCAATCGTGAATCCGACCAAAAATTCCAGATCCGCGACCTCCTCCGCATTGCTGGATCCGTAGATTCCGTCCAGCCATTGCCACCACGACGCAGGCAGAGATAGTCCCGTATCTGGATTGCTCAGCCAAAGACGCGTCAAAAAAAGTGCCCCCGCTGCCCAGATCACAAGGGCAAACAACGCTTTCGCCACGCGCTTCATCTGACCTCCACCTTCCCGTAGGCCATATGCTTCGTACCCGGGATGGTAATCGGCCTGACACTTTTCAAAACACTTCTGACATGGTTAAAGTGGGCGCGATTTACCATCACAATGCAACCTTTGCTTAAACCACTTGGCCCCTTGGGGTGAAGGCGGAAATTTCCTCGCTCAACCTCCTTGCAATAGGTACGATCGTCGATGACGCTGTCAATCGCGTACAGCGCGAACCAGTCGGTTCGGCCCTTGATTCTGTCCCACAGCGGACCAAGCAATCCTCCTGACTCGCGATCGACGATGTAGTAAGTACCAACCGGAATCGGCCCGAGGTTTTGGAGGCATGCCGCACTGCGTTTATTGACTTCCCCTCCAAGCCCAGAAAATGCTGGATAGGATGCCGTGAGGATTTGAAACTTACTCATCGGCTGGTTGTTGAGCTCAAATCTGCAATCAAACATGGATTTTCTCTTAAAGCGACGTGTGAGTTAAAAGCAGCTTGGCAGTCTACAAAGGCATTGTGGAATTGTCTATTTGATAAATATAAAAAGCTTCATCAGAGGTGCCGACTCGATTCCGCCTGCTGAGTCGGCTCATCCTAAATATGCTGTGTTATGCGCAAAGACGTTCAGGGTGCAACCGTGCTTGCAGCGCCAGACATCGCCGAATCGGAACCCGAATCGGTGTAAAGACCTTGCGTAAAGAATTCCTCATCTCTATTTGGGCGCACCGGAGCTGTCGATCTTGCTGCCCTGAATATGGAATTTGCTGCAGAATAACGTATCTCAATTTGCACTCCGATTCCGTGATGCAACACTTGCTGCGAACTTTGTGCCATCCGTTGGAGCAGACCCGTTTTGAATAGCATTTTCATTGGCAATTTCGACTTCCTTTCAGGCGACGGCAAAATGCGCGCATTGATGCGCGAACATGACTGGAGCAATTCGCCACTCGGTCTACCGCAGCACTGGTCCCCTGCGTTGCGCACGGTGACCGGCTTGATGCTTGATTCCAAGTTTCCAATGTTTCTTGCCTGGGGTCCCGAGCTCGGCTTTCTCTATAACGATCCGTATATCGAAGTGCTCGGGGCCAAACATCCGGACGCACTGGGCCGCCGCTTCGAGGTTATCTGGACTGAGATCTGGCCAGTCATCAGTCCATTGATCGAGCGTGCTCTTGCCGGCGAAGCGACCTTCAACGAAAACTTGCCGCTGCTGATGCTGCGCAACGGGCATGAGGAGCAGACCTGGTTCACGTTTTCCTACTCGCCGGCCCGCGACGAAAACGGCAACATCGCCGGCATGTTTTGCGCCTGCACCGAAACTACCGCACAGATCCTCGCGGAACGCCGGCAAGCCTTTGAACTGAAGATCGCCGACCTGTTGCGCGACCTGGATGACCCTTACGAAATTACCGAAGTCGCCGCAGCAGCGTTGGGACAACATCTGCAAGTATCGCGCGTAGGTTACGCAGAGATCGATGCAAGCGGCCAGTTCGTCTCCGTCGCTCGTGACTGGACCGCGCCGGGGGGTACTAGTCTGGCCGGAGAAACTCGCCCGTTAGACAGCTTTGGTCCCGACATCATTGCCGAACTGCGTGCAGGGCGTGTGCTGCGGCTGGATAATATTGCAGACGACCCACGGTCCGCCCCCTATGCGGCGGGCTACGCCAGTATTGACACCCGTTCCCTGCTGATCGTCCCGCTGATCAAGGTAGGTCGCTTGACCGCACTTCTTTATCTGCATGAGCCGGGCACGCGTCGATGGACCAATGAAGATCAGACGCTGGCAGAGCACGTCGCCGAACGCACTTGGGCTGCCGTCGAACGCGCGCGTGCCGAAGAAAAGCGGCGCGCCGCGGAAGAAGCGCTGAGTTCACAACTGGCAGCGGAAGGCAATCGACTTCGCGCATTATTTCAGCAGGCACCGGGCTTCATGGCGGTGTTGCGCGGTCCCGATCATGTATTTGAACTTGCCAATGCGGCTTACATGCGCCTGATCGGCGCACGGGATATCATCGGCAAGCCGGTACGACTTGCCCTGCCCGAGATCGAAGGACAGCCCTTCTTCGCCAGGCTCGATCATGCGTTTTCTACCGGTGAGCCCTTTTTTGCGCAGCAGGAACGGGTTGTCTTGCAGAGAACGCCCGGCGGTCCGGCGACCGAGCGATTTGTCGATTTCATCTTTCAGCCGGTGATTGATACGGATGGAACGGTCGCAGGCATCTTTGTCGAAGGCTACGATGTTACCGACCGCAAGCTTGCCGACGAAGCCTTGCGTGCCGCCGATCGCCGCAAGGATGAATTTCTGGCGATGCTGGCGCATGAGTTGCGCAATCCGCTGGCGCCGATCAGCAATGCCGCACAAATTCTGAAAATGCTTGGCGCTGACCAGCCAATGGTACGCAAGGCCAGTGACATCATCGCCCGCCAGGCCGAACACATGACGAGCCTGGTCGATGATTTGCTGGATGTGTCCCGCGTGACCGGTGGACTGGTCACGCTGGAAAAGACAGTACTGGATTTGCATGATGTCGCAGCAGGCGCCATCGAGCAGGTGCGAACGCTGATTGACGCACGTCGGCACAGGCTGAAACTCGACATTCCGGACCACGCGCTTCTGGTGGTGGGTGACCGTACGCGGCTGGTCCAGGTGCTGGCAAACTTGCTGAACAATGCGGCGAAGTACACACCGGAAGGCGGCGAAATTCAACTCCGCATGCACGAAGAAGCAGACAGGATCGTCGTCAGCGTACGAGACGATGGTGTCGGAATCGACGCCAAACTACTGCCGCATATCTTCGAGCTTTTTACCCAGGGCGAACGTTCTCCTGATCGCGCTCAGGGAGGCCTCGGCCTGGGGCTCGCACTGGTGCGCAGCCTCGTTACGCTGCACGACGGCACAATCGAGGCAAGCAGCGGCGGTCAGGGACACGGCAGCACATTTACATTCTGCCTGCCTCGGCACGACGGAGCCGGCACCGGCGAGCGGACAAGGACAAAAGGCGCGATTCCTTCAGCGCCGCAGACTGGCCTGAAGGTCATGGTGGTGGATGACAATATTGATGCCGCGGATACACTTGCCATGCTGCTCAATGCCAGAGGCCATCAGGTCTACGTTGCGTATTCAGGCGCCGAGGCAGTGCAAAGTGCAAGGCAACAGAAACCCCAGGTATTTCTCCTAGATATCGGCTTGCCGGATATAGATGGTTATGAGCTGGCAAGACGCTTGCGCGAAGAGGAAGGTGGTAGCGAAGCAGTGCTGATTGCATTGAGTGGCTATGGCCAGGCTCAGGATCATTCGCGCTCGAAGGCGGCGGGTTTCAACCATCATCTGGTCAAACCAGCTGGCGCACTCGAAGTCACGGCCTTACTGGAGCAATTGGCTACGGATAAGGTGGGAAGATAAAGTGATTCAGCAAAGGTTCAGCAGGGATATCGCGAAATAAAACTGAAGCGGTTGTTCGCGGATACCTGCGTAGATGCAGCAGGCCCCGGAAAGCGGCGAGAACGCCCGAGGCGTCTCGCCCGAAGGATCAGCCGTTGACGGCGTCCTTGAATGCTTTGCCTGCGGAGAATTTCACAGTCTTTGCGGAAGCGATCTTGATTTCTTCGCCGGTACGCGGATTACGGCCGGTGCGTTCTGCACGTACGCCGCTACCGAAGCTGCCGAAACCGACCAGCTGGACGGTCTTGCCTTCTGCAACAGCTTTGACAATGTTGTTGATCACCGAGTCCAGTGCGCGTTGCGCAGCGGTTTTCGACAGATCGCACTCTGCTGCAATTGCATCTACCAGTTCAGTTTTGTTCATCGCATTCCTTTCAGAAAAGGAGCAGATTCTAACAAAAGAAATGGCGTCTGGCTGCGGGTTTGCGCGGAAAATTACTTTCTGGAACAAATAAATTTGCAATTGTGTGGGCTTTACACCCCAATCAAGTCAATCCTGTGTGATTTGGTGGTTTTTACCCTTACAGATCAACCCGAATCTGGTAGGCAGCTTCGTGCTGACCGTGTAACACCGGCATGGTGGCACAACCATTTGCCCCAAATTTGGGCAGTGGCGGTTTGCGGGTTGATATATCTCTGCCTTCGGGAGTGAAACATTGAACAAGCCGAGATAAACACGATCACACGTACTGCTTTTTGCAGGTGTTCACCGGAACAGTCGCCTTTCGCAATATGAACAGGTCAACGATGTTACGCATCTCTCTTGTTTCCAACGAATTACCGCCTTACCGTGTGCCGTTCTTTCAGGCGCTGGACCGCACACCGGGCGTCGCGCTGCAAGTCTTGTTTTGCACACGGCGCGAGCCGAACCGCCGGTGGGAAATTCCTTCGCTTGACTTCGGTCATGAATTCCTGCGCGAACGGATCATCACCATTCGCGGACGTTACATCCATAACAATCCCGGCGTCGTGCCTGCACTGCATCGCTTTGCGCCGCATGTCGTGGTCACCGGTGGTTTCAATCCCACACACTTGTATGCCTTTGCCTATTGCTTGGCAAAACATATTCCCCATGTCGCGATGACGGACGGCACAGATGTGTCGGAAAGGGGCTTGGGCAAGTGGCACAAGGCAGTGCGTCGCCTCGTGTATGCACGCAGTGCGGCTTTTGTATCAGCAAGCTCTGGCGGCCGCCGCTTGCATCGCAGCTATGGCATTGCCGATGAAGCCTGCTTCCGCTCCTGCCTGTGCATTGATAATGCGGTATTCGCGACTTCTGAAAACGCGCAGGAACGGGAGGTCGACTTTCTGTTTTGCGGCCGAATCGAGCCGGTCAAAAATCCCATGTTTGCATTTGATGTTGCCTTGCACACGTCGCGCAGGTTGGGGCGGAAAGTCAGCATCCTGTTTGTTGGCACTGGCGAACAGGAAGAGGCACTAAGGGCGCATGCCGCGCAGCATGCGGCGCAGGTCGATGCGCGGTTCCAGGGCTTTGTTGCGCATGCAGTGCTGCCCTCGCTCTATCATTCGGCGAAGATCTTCCTGTTTCCAACTCTGTGGGACCCTTGGGGTGTAGTGGCCAATGAAGCCTGTGCCGCCGGGTTACCGGTATTGGTCTCGCCACATGCCGGCGTGGCCAATGAGCTGATCGTACATGGCCGTAATGGATTGGTGGAAAATCTCGACACCGGCGCCTGGAGTAAGGCAGCCGCAATGCTGCTATCGGATCAATCAGCCTGGGAAAAGTTTTCACGTGCAAGTGTCAGTATGGCGAGCGACTACACTTATGCAAGCGCGGCGAGCGGGCTGGTGGCCGCCTGTCGCTATGCGACATCGAACACCAGCCGTCCATCAGCCTCGATGAATCATCGTGTCACTTAAAGTTTGTTAGCTCAAAGCTGATTTTCTATTGACGATACGCACGGTCGTTCTCGATACGTACCCGGCCACCCACGTACAGATCGGCGACATTGTCCTGCACCACGGTGCGGTAACTTCCGTTATCCATCCTCACGCCAACCTGATAGGCGTCGCGCGCTTGCCCATTGCGCTGTTCCATCTGGTTACCCACGACCGCGCCGCCGACAACACCCGCGACAGTCGCCGCTTTCCGGCCACTGCCGCTACCAACCTGATTGCCTAACAGACCGCCAACGACACCGCCTACTACCGTACCGAGGCCGATACCGTTGTTTGCGGCCGGCGCACCTTGTACAACCTGAATCGAATCCACGGTTCCATGACTATAGGCATAGGAGGGCGACGTAGCCGGGTAAGGCCTGGAAGGAGATGTTCCGGAAGGATAGGTTCCAGCCGGATAGCCACCTGCGCTCGATGGATAAGGTTGGGTAGCAACCGGGCCATAACCGGGGCTTGCGCAGGCGGTAAACATTCCGGCTGCGAGCAGGGAGGCGAGAGCTTTGGTAACGAAGGTTTTCATGATTTGTTCTCGGTAGAATTGATAAGCCAATTAAACGACAAAGCACGGTGTGACTCCAGTGTCGGCTCGTAATGGTTGCAACAAGTTGTATCCGCTTCGGCATGCGGCATCCGGTAGGGATTCACCTGTACAAGCTTGTGCTGGCGCATGGCAATGCCCATCGACCGCGCCATAATTGAACCAGGCTAATCCTTTCCAATTTGGCGCATTGACGCATGGAATCAGCAAACCTCGCTCCTCCTGCCAGTGTCCTTTCAAGACTGCGCCCGATGGTTGTAGGCGCAGTGGAGAACTGGGTCAGCGACCGCGCATCGAGCAAAGGTGCGGCGCTGGCCTTTTATACCCTGTTCTCGCTGGCGCCGGTGCTGGTAATGGTTCTCGCCATTGCCGGCGCGATTTTTGGCGAGGAGGCAGCGCGTGGCGCCATTTTCCATGAACTGGACGGTCTAGTCGGGAAGGCTGGCGCAGAGGCAATCCAGCTTCTGCTTGCCAGCGTACGCAACCCAACTAGTGGTCTGGTTGCTTCAATGTCGGCATTTGTTCTGTTGCTGGTCGGTGCAACCACCGTGTTCGGCGAGCTGAAGGACAGTCTCGATGAAATCTGGCACACCCCTCCTTCGCGCCAGTCAGGGATCGTGGCCTTCATCCGTACCCGGATACTGTCATTCAGCCTGATTCTGGTCCTGGCTTTTCTGCTGCTGGTATCACTCTCGATCAATGCGGCGTTGGCGGTACTGGAGAAATATGTCGGTGGCTACTGGGCCGACGCATCGGCCATTCTGCTACCGATATCGTCCGTCGTATCATTCGGTGTCATCACCAGCCTGTTCGCCGCCATCTTCCGGCTGCTCCCTCAGGTAAGGCTGCCGTGGCGTGATGTATTGATTGGTTCGCTGGTGACCGCCGCACTCTTCATCATCGGCAAAAATCTCATAGGCGCTTATCTTGGAAGCAGCAAGGTTGCGAGTGGTTACGGTGCCGCCAGTTCAATGATCGCGCTGCTGTTATGGGTCTATTACTCTGCGCAGATTTTTTTCCTCGGCGCGGAGATCACCCATCAGTACGCGCTCTGGTTTGGCAGCCGGCAACGGGAGCGAACACGACCGCAGCGATCATCGCAGTCCGAGCCTCGGTCGCTGCCGACTTGATTGCTTTCATTGCGGACCCGCTTATTTTGTTTCGAATGTCGTCACACCATCCCAATCCGGACCCGGCGGATGCTGTCGATAATACGCAACCCGCTCTAGGTAGAGCTGGTAGAGCCCGTTCTGCGGATCGCCTGTCAGCAGGCTCTGCAATGATTGTTCCGCGCTATCCCACTGCTGGCTGCGCACCATCGCGAGGGTGGCATGCCATTGATCCAGTTCTGCTCGCGTTGCTTCGTCGATCTCGGACTCCAGCGCAACCGGTTCGAAGATCGGCACCGGCTCGTTCTTCCCCTTGACACGCACGCGATCAAGTTCCCGATACGCGAACGCTGGAGCCGCAGCGCGAGTTACCGCGCCGACTGCAATGCCGACTCCATAAACCTTGGTAATCCCTTCGAGACGGGAAGACAGGTTCACCGCATCGCCCATCACCGTATAGGCGCGCCGGATTTTGGATCCCATGTCGCCGACCCGCATTTCTCCGGTATTGAGGCCGATGCCGATTTTCAGCGGCGGCCAACCGCGTGCCAGAAAGTCCCGATTCAGGCGGTGCGCGGTCTGCTGCATATGCAGTGCGCTGGCAACCGCGCGTTCAGCATGGTCCGGCAAGGCCACAGGAGCACCCCAGAACGCCATCACCGCATCGCCGATGTACTTGTCGAGCGTGCCACGGTTGCCGCGAATATCTTCGGACATCGCGGTCAGATAAATGTTGATGTATTCGCGCAAGGCGTTCGGATCCAGTCCTTCGGAAATCGTCGTGAATCCACGTACGTCGCAGAACAGTACCGTTAATTCGCGGCTTTCACCCTCCATGCTGTAGCTCTGTGGATTGGCGGCCATTTCAGCGACGAGTTCGGGCGCCACATATTCGCCAAAGAGGTTAACCATCGCCCTGCCCTTACGGTATTCGAACAGATAACCCCATGCAAGATTGAACACAAATAATGCGCCGATCAACAACAATGACACAGCGAAAGGAACGACCCAACTGAAAGTCTGGTACATCAGGTAGTTCCAGCCCACCACGGCAGCGGCGGCAAGCAAGGAGACAAAAATCGACAGTACCGGTGTCAGCACCGGCAACAGCAAACCAAGGAAAAGTCCGATTGCCACAACCTGCAGCAGTTCGATGGCAAAACTGAAATCGGGGGTCTGCTTGAAGTCTCCATCAAGGATCGAGGAAATAATATTGGCATGCAGTTCGACGCCGGGATAGTCGATATTGACTGGTGCCGCTCGCAGGTCCTTCAAACCTGCGGAGGTGGTACCCACCAGCACGATGGCGTCAGCAAGAGGCTCGCCTGGTGCCGTGCCGTTGATTACATCGACTGCGGAGATATAACGGTACTGTCCGCCCTGCGGCCCACCGGGCCCGCGGAAGTTGATCAGCGCAGTGAGGTTGCGTTCCAGCGGCACGATAGTGGTGTGGGGTTTGCTGTTCATGCGGATTGCCTTCAGCGCCCCGTATTCCTGGCTGATGCTGTCCGAAAACAGGGTTTCATCGCTGGAAAAGAAAACCGGCCGCACCACGCTCGCACCCAGTGCGACGCGCGCAGTCGCCAACGCCAGCGATTCATAGTAATCGTCGCCGACTCTTGCCAGCAGCGGCAGGCGACGGATCGTGCCATCGGAATCCGGCGTCGGGTTCATGAAACCGCCTGCCTTGGCCGCACGCTGCAATACGTCGAGGTTGCCGCTATAGGATGTATAAACGGAAGAGTCGATCTCCCTGCCCTTCAGATGCTGCTTGCTGAATACCGGCTGGGGTAGCAGTCCCTTGGTGACGGCGCTGCTTTCGTTGGACAGGTAATAACCGAGGACGGTAGGACGATCCCGCAATGCGGCGGCCATGCGTCCGTCATAGTCGAAACGTGGCTTAAGGGCACGGATGCGCGCTCCGAAACCATCGACATCCTTGAGTTCCTTCCTGGCCAGCGATTCCAGCGTTGCGTAACCAGAGCTGGTATCCGGCTCGGAAAAGATGACGTCGAAGGCAATGGTGCGTGCATGATATTGCTGGTCGAGCTTGTCGATCAGATTTGCAATGATGTCGCGGCTCCAGGGCCAGCGGCCAACTGTGGCCAGACTCTTTTCATCGATATCGACAATGACGATGCGCGGATCGAGTTCCCCCTTCTGCAATCGGAGCCGCACGTCGTTGGCGAAGACATCCATGCGGTCGACGATTTCGGTTGGCACGTAGTGCAGGATTTCCGCCGCCGCAAGCAGCGTCAGCATCATCGCGACAAACCAGCGTATGCCGTAGCGGAGCAGGACACCCCGCATACCTATGCTCCGCCCCTGTATCGGAGTGACAAAGTCGGCACAGTCCTCACCTCAAGGCACATAGCCCGGGATCTTGCTTTCGTCGACATGGTCAATCTGTGCCGGATCCATGAAGCGCCGCGCGTAATCGAGGTAAACCTTTTCGCGGATAAACACATCAAACAAATCCGGATCGATATGGTTGCGCAGCTTGAAGCCGCCGAGGATCTTCAGCGATTCGGACAGGCTCTTGCCTTTCTTGTAGGGACGGTCCTTGGCGGTCAGCGCTTCGAAAATATCCGCGATCGCCATCATGCGCGCCTGCACCGACATCTGCTCCGCGCGCAAGCCGCGCGGATAACCCTGGCCATCCATGCGCTCATGATGGCCGCCCGCATACTCGGGAACATTCTGCAAATGCTTGGGCCACGGCAGTGATTCCAGCATCCGTATCGTCACCGAGATATGGTTGTTGATGATGTCGCGTTCCTGCGCATTCAGGGTACCTGCGCGGATGTTGAGGTTGCCGACTTCCTCGTCATTGAGCAGATCCTGTTCCTCGCCATCCGGACCGATCCAACGATACCTGCGCGCAATATCGATCACGCGCTTCTGATCTTCGGCCGACATGCTTTCGCCACCGATATTGGCTTGTCGCAGAAAGCCGCGATCGCTGTCGATGGCAGCCAGTTCCGTGCTCAAGCGCTGGTTGATTGCGTCGTGGTGGCGCGTATCGCTGCCATAGGACAATTTTTCCTTGAGCGCGCGGATCTCGACATCACGTTTAAGCACTTCAAAGCGCGCATCGATCAGGTGAATCCGATCGAAAATGGTTTCCAGCTTGGTGGCCTTTTCAACGACATGCACCGGCGTGGTGATCTTGCCGCAATCGTGCAGCAGGCCGGCGATCCACAATTGCTTGCGGTCGCGGTCGGTCATGCGGAAGTCCGCGAAGGTGCCCCGCTCCGTCCTGTGCACGGCATCGGCCAGCATCATGGTCAGTTCAGGCACCTGTTCGCAATGACGACCGGTATGCGGCGACTTTTCGTCGATCCCAATATTGATTAGCTTGATGAAGGATTCGAACAGATTTTCGAGACGGGCGATGAGCTGTGAGTTGGTAATGGCGATCGCCGCCTGTGATGCCAGGGCCTCAATGAAGCGCTGGTCAGTGTCCGTAAAAGCGCGTGTCTTGCCGGTCGCCGGGTCTTTGGCATTGATCAGCTGCAGCACGCCGATGACTTCTTCCTCGTGGTCCAGCATGGGCACGGTGAGGAAGGATTGCGAGTGATAACCGTATTGCTGGTCGAAACTGCGCATCGCGGAAAAATTAAAGACGTCGACCTGGTAGACGTCCTGGATATTCACCGACACCCCCGTGTTGGCCGCGTACGCTGCGACCGCCCCGAGGTTCTTGCTTCCGCTTGCGGTGTACAGCGGGATGTCGGGAATATCGACCGAATGCCCGCTGGTGCCGCCCTGGTACATGCCAAGCGAATCATTGATCGAGATATGGAAGCTCAGGCTCTTCTTGTCCGCGCTGGTACGGTAAAGCGTACCGCCGTCGGCGTGAGTCATGCTCTTTGCCGCCTTCAGAATGCGCTCCTGCAGCAAGGCGATATCGTGGTTGGTGCTCAGCTCGACGCTCAGTTCGGTAAGCTGCTCTAGCCTTAGGGCAATGTCGGTGTAACTGGGATCGCTCATTGTTTTCCGCTGACGATACGTTTCTGTTTCTAGTGCCTGATGCCCTGATACCCTGATGCCTGCTCAGAATTCGAACACGTCTCCGCATTTCAGCGCGCGAAACGGACGCCCGCCCCCGCCCGTCTCGAGTTCCTGCATGATCAGATCTTCCTGGCCTGGTTTGAGATGGTAAATCAGGAACTCGATCGCGTCGTTCATCGCATGAATGTCTTCGATGAGCGAGGCCGGACAGAAATGCATCGATTTTTCGGCCAGCCAGCGTTCGGCATTGGCAAATGAACAGTCGACGATCACCTTGGACAATTTCACTTCATTGCCGATCGCGGCCCAGAGTTGCGGCGTCGATGCCATATCCCCGGTAAACAGGAAGCCGGAGCGGCCGTTCTGCACGAGATAGGCCGCCGATCCGACGGTGTGATTGACTGCGTGGGACGTCAGGCGCCGGCCACCGAGTTCCACCGTGTCGCCATGCCCGACTACCTTCCATTGCAAGGCCGGATGGGCGGCATCGGGAATCGTGGCGAAATCGGGCCAGAGGATCCAGTTGAACAGGTGCTGCTTCAGCGCGTTGATAATGGTTTCGGTGGCGTGGACGACAATCGGTGCGTTGCGCCTGCCTTGTACGGCATCGACCAGCAATGCCAGACCTGCCACATGATCGAGATGGCTATGCGTGATGAAGACATTATCGATGCGCGCCAGTTGGTCGACGTCCAGGCTGGTGAGTCCCGTGCCTGCGTCCAGGAGGAGATTGTCATCGACGAGCAGGCTGGTGGTGAACCGTTCACGGCCCCCTATGCCGCCTGCACATCCAAGTACTTGAAGCTTCATCGCGCAATGCCCGGCCGGTCCGGGCGGAATGGTAAGTACGGTGTAGTTACTGTCCGGGCGGTTTCATCCGGACCCCTGACTACTGCCGAAAGCATCCTCATGTACCACCCTCCCTTTGCTTTTTTGAATGATTGTAGACTGAATCGACTAAATTGCGGCTTTTTAGTCGTCACAAAGAGAGCGTGGAAAATTATGCCTGCCGCGGTGATACATTTACGCAACGCGATCAATTATGATTGAAGGCATCTTGTTACCGAGTGTCTGCATGGATTCAGCACGCCTGAAAACGCGGATCACGGATTTCACCAATCGAGCAGCAACACGATGACAAAACACCAACACTGGACTTTGCGAGGCTGCGCGGGTTTCGCGCGCAAGGAGACCTGCCAGGTGAGCTCATCTGTTGATTTTATTGAAACACACCGTATGAACGGGACCACATGAGCGCGGTTCTAGGCACCTCCAAGACTGCCGGCGCGGACGACACCAATGTCCGCCTTATTTTTTTCAAGAAGCTGCAGGCTGTCACCAACAAGATCCATGCGACCAGTAATCTCGACGAGCTCATGCTCGACCTGTCGCAGGACCTGTGCGACCTGTTTGATTGCGATCGTCTGACACTGTACGCGATGAGCGAGGATAAGACCTGCATCGTCTCACGGGTCAAAACCGGCCTGAATTCCTTCAGGGATTTCCAGTTGCCCCTGTCGCCGCAAAGCATTGCGGGTTATGCGGCACTGTCGCGCCGGGTAATCAACCTGCGCGATGTTTATGACGAAAGCGAACTGAAGTCGCACTCGCCCGAACTGCACTTCCAGCGGGGCGTGGATCAGCACACCGGCTATCGCACCAAGCAGATGCTGGTCGCGCCGCTGATCGATGCGCAGAGTAATGCTCTGCTGGGCGCCATTCAACTGATCAATAACCGCACCGGCGAAGCCTTTTCGGCGGTCGCCGAAGAAGGCATCAGGGAACTGTGCAAGACGCTGGCGATTGCCTATGCGCAGCGCCTCAAGCCGGCTCCGCTGATCCGTTCCAAGTACAGCGCACTGGTCTCGGAAGCGGTGCTGTCCGCTGCCGAACTCGAACTGGCCACGCGCTCCGCACGACGCAAGAGCGATGACATTGAAGAAATCCTCATCAAGGAATTCCAGGTCAAGCCGCAGCTGATCGGTCAGTCACTGGGCAAGTTTTTCGGCGTACCTTATGAGCCGTACAAGCCGGACCGGGTCAAGCCGGTCGACTTGCTGCGTAACCTGAAACGTGAATTCGTCGAGCAGAGCCAGTGGCTTCCGATCGAGGAAGGCTCCGAGGGCGTAGCGATCCTCGCCATCGATCCCGAGCATGTACGCAATGCACGCGTGATCAACAACGTATTCCCCAAAGCAAAGCTGACCTACCGCGTCACCACCATGCGCGAATTCCGGCAGACGATCGATCTTTTCTTCGGCGTCGAAGGCGATCTCACCTCCGTCGGCGACTTGTTGTCGGGCATGGAAGGTGAGGACGACGATGGTGTCGAACTCTCCGAGGCTGACTTGTCCGCCGCGGCGGAAAACGAATTGGTCAAGCTGGTCAACAAGGTGATTGTCGATGCCTATCGGCAGGGTGCCTCCGATATTCATATCGAACCACGTCCGGGTAAGGAAAAAACCGTCATCCGTTTTCGCAAGGATGGTTCGCTGGAACCCTATATCGAGATTCCGGCCAGCTACCGCAATGCGATTTCCGCGCGGATCAAGATTATGTGCGACCTTGATATTTCCGAGCGCCGCAAACCGCAGGACGGCAAGATCAAGTTCAAGAAATTCGGCCCGCTCGATATCGAACTGCGCGTAGCAACCATTCCTTCCGCTGGCGGCGTTGAAGACATTGTGATGCGCATCCTGGCGGCAGGCGATCCGATTCCCCTCGACAAGTTGGGTGTGCTGCCGCATAACCTTGAGCGCTTGCGTGCCGCCGTCAGCAAACCTTACGGCCTGTTCTTCGTATGCGGCCCGACCGGTTCAGGCAAGACGACAACCTTGCATTCGGTGCTGCACCACCTGAACACGCCGGAAACCAAGATCTGGACGGCGGAAGACCCGGTCGAAATTACGCAGAAAGGTTTGCGCCAGGTGCAGGTCAACCGCAAGAGCGGACTGGACTTCGCGACGGCGATGAGGGCTTTCCTGCGAGCCGATCCCGACGTCATCATGGTCGGCGAAATGCGCGACAAGGAAACCGTGTCGATGGGCATCGAAGCATCACTGACCGGCCACCTGGTATTTGCGACCCTGCACACAAATAGTGCGCCCGAATCGATCGTACGCCTGCTGGACATGGGCATGGACCCGTTCAACTTTGCCGACGCGCTGCTCGGCGTACTGGCGCAGCGCCTCGCCAAGCGCTTATGCGCCAATTGCAAACAGGCATATGAACCCAGCGCTGAAGAACTGCAGCTGCTGCTGGCCGAATACTGCGAAGAACTGCGCAATACCGAGACCTTCAAGAATCCGAAGGAAGGCCAGCAACGCGTCATCGAGGAGTGGACCGGGAGGTATGCGGACAGCAATGGCAAATTCAGGCTGTACAAGGCGGTTGGTTGCGATCAGTGCAGCGGCGGCTACAAAGGCCGTGTGGGCCTGCATGAACTGATGATCGGTACGGACAAGCTGAAACGCCTGATCCAGGAACACAGCCGTGTTGCAGTGATGCTGGCCGCTGCGCTCGAAGACGGCATGCTGACCTTGAAAATGGATGGTATTGAGAAAATCCTGTCAGGGATTACCGATATCAAACAAGTGCGGGCGGTGTGTATCAAGTAAGCTGGTGCAGGACTCTTCGACATGGTCGACACGTTCGACCGGGCAGGTCCTGCGTCATCAGCTATTAGATATTAGGCAACCCAGACCTGCAAGATCTGCTTACACCCTGCTCTACCGCCGGGTGCATCGAAAGCACCCGACAAGTCCTTGCAGCAAATTTTCATCGAATATTATTGCTCACACTCACCTGACTTCGCAGTCCACGTCATTGCTACCGAGTGGCGTATTGCCACGTCCAGGCTGCGGCCCTGTCGACAACGAGAATACCGGCGGTGGCGAGAACTGGATTCCCGGATTGCTCGGCACGATGATCGGAGGCAGCGTGTGGCTGCCTGAAAAGCCGAATTGTCCGCTGCTGAAATTCATGGCGCCGCCACGATTAGTCAGGTTAATCATACCATCCAGCACCTGCACATACAGGCCGGGCGGGCGCCCGCCGGGCGGTGCCTGGGCAACGAGTATCGATCCCGTGCCTCTGGCTGGCAGGACCGTCAGCGGAGCGCCAGACGTCGGCATATCGCTGACCGGCAGGTTATTTGCATATGACCGATCGATGGCCGCGACGCTGGCAGCCGCGTAAGAAGCTACATCTGCCTGTCCGCCCGGAATATATTCCGCGATAAAGGTAGTGCCACGAATACCGATTGTCGCGGTCGGCGTATTCATGCCAAAGCGCTCTTTGTTGCGCTTGCCCAGTGTCCCGGTAATTGCGCGCAACCCACCCTTGACCAAGTTGAAGGTCGCGCTGTCGTTTTCCGGTTTGTCTTCGTCGAAGGAAAAGCTGTCGATCTTCATCTGCGTACCTGGCCGCAACGTCATCTCGCTGTCGTCGGTGAACTTGATCCGTGCGTAGGTATCCTTTTCGGTGATCAGGGTATCGCCTTCTTCCACTTTCGACTTGGTGGAAAGCACCTTGACCGTACCGTCCGGCTTTTTGGCGATCAGCGGTCCGCTCAGGTGGGTCACCGTGCCAGCGACCTGCGCCGCGAACGCAAGCGCTGTCGCACCCAGAGCTCCGAGGAAAACCGCAGCCTTAGTTGCAGTAAAGTTTTTTTGCAATCTCATTTTTCTTTACTCCGTTATCGTCGGTACTGGCACTGGTTTTCTTATCGTCTTTCGCATCACCCTTCTTGGCCGACGTGGCGCTCGTCGACCCGCCCCCGGATTGAGACTGAGACTGGGATTGGGATTGCGTACTGACGGGTGACGATCCGGTAGTGGCGGTTGTGATCATCGTCACCAATGTGTTGGAAGTCGTTGTCACAGTGCTAGTCAGCGCGCTACGCATTATCGGCGGCACGGTTGGCAAAACGGTCTCACAGCCTTCCGCGGATGGGTTCGTCGTGCACTGGTTCGCAATCGGCAAGACGACCGAGCAGCCTTGCAGGGTTGGTGATGCCGTGCATTGCGCGAGGCTCGGCAGTACTGTGCTGCAGCCTGCAGTGGCCGGATTGCTGGTACAGGCTGACAAGGTCGGCAACACGGCGCTGCAACCGGCGGTGGACGGTGTGCCGGTGCACTGGCTTAACGTCGGCAACACGGCGCCGCAGCCAAGTGTTGCGGGTGCCGATGTGCACTGACTGATTGTGGGCAGTACGGCCGAACAACCTGTCGTGGCAGGCGCGCTTGTGCACTGGCTCAGGGTCGGCAATACAACGCTGCAACCAGCGGTGGACGGTGCAACCGTACAAACTGTTAGAGGTGGCAATATCACACTGCAGCCGCTTGCCTGCGGGTTGGTAGTGCATTGGGCAACTGTCGGCAACACCACGGTGCAGCCCAAGGTCGTTGGCATAGCGATGCAAGTTTCCAGTTTCGGCAGGACGACATTGCACCCTGGAGCGGTCGGTGTACTTGCGCAAATTTCCGGCTTGGGCAAAACAGCAACGCAGCCCGTCGTATCAGGATTGGAAATGCATTGCTCGAGCTTCGGCAGAACCACACTGCAGCCTGCGGTCGAGGGAGCCGTGGTGCACTGGTTCACAGTAGGAAGGACTACGCCGCACCCCTCGGTTGAAGGTGAAACGGTACATTGTGTCAGGGTCGGCAGCACGACGCTGCAACCGGCCGTCGCAGGCGAAGCAGTACACTGCGACAGGGTTGGCAATACAACGCTGCAGCCTGATGTCGATGGCGCACTGACGCAGGCGTCGATCGTGGGCAATACCATACTACAACCCGGGGTCGTCGGAGCGCTTGTGCACTGACTCAACGTTGGAAGCACCGCGCCACATCCGGGCAACTGGGGATTCGAGACGCACTGCTCAATGCTTGGCGGCGCTGGAGGCGGCGCGCTGGGCGGCGGAGACACAACAGTGTTCTTGTTTGCATCAATCGTCACCACACCGGGCGAGCCTGTAGCCGGTGAATTGCCGCTAATGGCACCGCCTGCGCGCAATGTGATATTGCCCGTCGCTGATGACACATTACCGCTGACCGTGACCGTATCCGCACTGCTGCCGGTTGCCTTGGATTCAATCAGGATATTGCCGGATGTGGTGGAGACCGTATTACCGGAGTGGACAATAACAGGGCCGGTATTGTTTATCGTGATATCGCCCGAACCAGTCTGCGACACGTCATACAGATAGAGTATGGGGGTGGACGTATTGACAATATTGATAGGGGAACTGGCGCCCGTGTTCGTTGCCTTGAGCGTCCCGGCCTTTGTCGCAGCCAGCATAATACCGGACTGGGCACTGAGCTCAAGATTTGCCACGGTAATCAGGCCATTGCCGCTGATATTGGTATTGGCAATCAGCTTTACATCCGCCGAGCCAGCGTTGATGGGTGCATTGACGTTCACGCTGCTTGAGCTTTCAAGTTGCACACCAAGACCATTCGGCGCAGCGGTTTCAATACCGGAATACCCGTGCGTGGTATCGGCAACGACGACAATACCGTTGGTGCTCTTGTACTTGAACGCCTCGCCAGTCTCGATACCGGTTGTCTTGCCCGCAACGATACCGGTCGGATTAAGTTGCGTCAGGTCGACGCGGGCGCCCTCCGCGAAAACCGCTTTGCCGCCAATCGTACTGCCTACGCTTTGCGTAATCGCTCCGTTGCTCTTGAGCTTGATTACACCCGACGCCCCTGTGGCGTAGGAGCCGGATATGTTGATCGAGATACCGGGCATACCGTCGATACCATTTTTGACGTTCAGGGCAGCCGCCCCGTTTGAAAACGCAAAGGTTCTGTTCGGATTGCTGGCGTCACCGATCCATGCTGCAATATTGGCGACGTCATTGGCCTGTGTCAGCGTGACATCGCCAAGGGCACGGATGCCAAGATTAGTGGCGGTGATAATTTTTCCAGTGTCTTGCTTGATCAAGCCACCTGCCTGCAAAATGAGCATGCCGGCATTGGCTGCCGCGATGGAATCTACGATATCGATGTCGCCCGTGATGCCGGTGTCGCCGATTTTGAGCTTACCGGCGGTGATGGCAGCCAGTTCGGCATTCGACAAGCGAAGCGCGTCGTCAGGAGTATCAACGTTCGAACCTAGTTCGATTTTTCGTGCCACGCTCATATTCCTGATTGCGACGGTCCCTGAACCGGCATTGATAGAACTGCCGGACTGGATATCCATCCGGTCGGCGCTCAGGTCGATATTCGCTCCTGCCAGCACTACGCTACCTGTGCCAGGCACTGTCAGCAGTTTACCTGCGGACAGCTTGAGGTCGGATGTACCTGTATTGATCGATGTGACCGAGAGGTTGTCGGACGCGCTAATCGCTACAGGGGCATTCGCCCCGATAAAAGACGATGCCAGCGTTGCTGCTCCGGTGTGGTTGATATACACCTTGTCTGGAGCGCCTCCAGCACTGCCAATATTGAAATCGGCATTTGCGGCCACACCGCCGATGCTTGCCGTGTGCAAAGGCGTGGTGGAAAGACCGATTCCGCCAATGCTGCCGCTTTGCAGATTAAACGTTTTTGCGCTCAGAGTGCCGGTCCCGCTGATTGCCCCGGAACTCCCGGCAACGATGTTCAGGGTCGAATTCGTTCCACCGGTGACGGCGCCGTTCACGTTGATGTTGTTGGCACCGGTGGTCGACAGGGAAATGCTGGCCGCACCGGTAGCTGCCTGGGTTATCGTCCCCAGCGTCAGCGCAGAGTTATTGACGAAACCAATATCACCGGCGGTACCGTCTGTCTGCGAAGCCGTCAGGATACCGACTGCATTGGCCGTTCCACTAAGATCGATGCCGGTTGCTGCCGTGACGTTCAGGGTACCGGTTGTCACCAGTTTGCCGGTCGTCTGCTGAACTTTCCCGGTATTCGCCACCAGCGTGATATTGCCTCCGCCAGTGGTGCTGACACCATAGCCAACAGTCCCGGATGAAGAATCCTCGATCGTGATATCGCCAATCAATGACGTCAGGCTGACCGGCTGATTGACCGAACGGATACCAAGCGACATGCCAGCCAAGGTGGTCGACACGGTATCTACTGTAAGCGAGCCATTATTCTTGAATGAAAATCCGCCGCCGCCTGAATATCCCGCAAGGGTTCCCACGGCATTGGTACTTGTGCCAAGCGCGACTGAACCTAACCCTGAATATGCCACCAAGCTGTTGGCAGTAATGGTACCGCCGGTTTGCGACACGTTGCCGCCGCTACCATCCGCCCTTAGTCCTAACGTGCCAGCGTTGATGGAAGCGTTCACCGTAACAGCATTCCCCTTCAGGTCAACTGTCCCGCTGCTACTGATCGCACCATTTACCAGCACATTCCCTGTGGTCTGTGCGCTTAACGAGCCTGGTCCGGTAGACACGGTTCCATTGATAATGACGTCGTCGCTTGCATTCAGGATTAGCTCCCTGATGCTGCTCCACGCCAAGGGATCGGTAATTTGAATCTTCCCGCTGGACGTTACGTTCACATTATTTAACGCAAGCGAATTCTGCAGGGTGGTTGTGCTGAGCCATGAATCACCATTGGTGGAACCAGTAAAACTGGTGCCTGGGCCGCTGCCAAGATTAGTGGACGAACCGGGATCAGTATCGGCAATATAAACGTCCATCGGGTCGAGCAATAACAAACCGGACTGACCATTCGGTGCACTGGTATCTACGCTTGCCTGCATATCGAGATAGTGCGCTGACGTTTCTACAAACCCGCCATTTCCTGTCTTCGCCCCGCCGCGCGCGCTGATCGCACCATAAGCCTGGGTCGATTGATCGCCCCAGGCAATGACCTTGCCGCCATTGCCATTCTGTATCGCATCGGCCTTGACGACCGATTCAGCGGACAGCAAGGTTTGCCGCGCATTCATGATCGCCGGATTTTTGCCCTGGTAATCGCCACCCAGCAGCACTGTTCCGCCGCCGGTGTCGCCGCTCACATCGATATGCGCATCACCGAGCAGCCCGACACGATCGCCTTGCACAATCACTTCGCCACCCTTGCTAGCACCACGCGCCGTGGTACGGCTGCCGGCTTCCAGCAAGGCATCGCCGCTGGCCTTGAATACCACCTTCCCGTTTTCGCCAATGACCGCGCTGTCTGCACTGACCACACCACGCTGGCGAATCAGCGATCCGAAGATACCGGCCGTTCCGCCCTGCGTGAGTACCTGACCGAGATTGAGTGCTTCATTCTCTGGTGCGCTCAGGACAACCTGCAGATTGGGGTCTAGCGAATCGACCAGCTGCACGGTATGTCCTGCTGCCAGCAGCACTTCACCCTTGGGGGACGTGATGATGCCGCTGTTCTCCACGTTTGGCGCAATCAGGTAGACCTTGCCGCCTGCGGGCGTGGTAATCGCACCCTGGTTTTTCAGGCCGGCGGCCTTGTCGCCGGTCTTGAACGACATGCGTCCGTTGATGAAGTCGTCGTTGCTGATATTGAGCGTCGATGCGACCAGGCCGTTGACATCCACCTGCGCTCCCTGGCCGAACAGGATGCCGTTGGGATTGACCAGGAAAACACGTCCGTTGGATTGCAAGGCACCCAGGATCTGCGACGGGTCCTGACCGACGATGCGATTGAGCACGCTGCTGTGTGGATTCTGCTGGATGAAGCGCGTGACTTCGCCGGGGTTGATGGAGAACGCCTGCCAGTTGATGATGGCGCCCGGTGTATTGGTGATCGAAAGGATATTTCCCTGGCTACTGAAGCTGGCGTTGCCGTTGACGACTTGCGGGCCGAGCGGATTGGCCACTGCCGCTGGAATAAAGCAGCCTGCGACCATCAAGGGAAGCAGCCTCTGCTGCAACACGGCGCGTGACGCCGCTTGTTGCCGGCGACGGAGAATGGCGTTGTTGTTCATAGATCTACCCTGCTTCCTTTAGTACGTCATCCCGAGCCGGACGTGCAGCCGGCTGTCGCCCTTTGCCTGTGTTACGCCGCCATCGATCACGCGCCCATAATCCATTTGCATGTTGAGGGACTTGCCCATGCTGAGTCGAAAACCGAGGCCCACGCTGGCAATCGAGGCACGCGTGTCTTCTCCGGGCAATGCCTTGTTGCGGCGAACATGAGCGGCATCGTAGAAAACAAGGACACGGCATTGCGTCGACACCGCGCTGATGCCCGCGCAATAGTTCGGGGTGAGCAGCTCGGCGCTGATCAGGTGTCCTGTGTCGTTGGATACGTCACGCTCGTTGAACCCACGGACAGTGGTCGCACCGCCGGCACCGAATTGCTCGCCGGGCACGAGTGGATCATTGGTGTGCTGGCCGGATAGGGCCACGCGCATCTGCCAGTCCCTGAACAGCGGGCGCGCATAGCCAGCGTTGTACCGCAGGATGGTGTAGGCGGCAGGCGCATTGGCGCGCACTCTCGCAAAATCGGCATTGCTGCCACGGTCACCGCCTGGAATATTTCTCAATCCGGTGACATTGAACGCGATTTCGCCTTGGCCGGCAGTCCAGTTGCCGCCATATCCGATGCTCAGTGGATGTACCGTGACGTCGTTGCCAAGTTGTACTCCGCTTAAATCGACATTGTTCTTGTAAGCCTTGTAATCCACACCGTAGATGATGCGTGATTCGTAGTCGCCCACGCGTTGCAGATTCTGGTTATAACGCGCTCCAACGACTGTTCCACGGCCGCTGACCTGCAGATTGAAGATACCGGCCAGCACAGATCCGGAATCAACATCGGAATAACTGGCAAACATATCAATCGAATCGCCAAGCGCATACAAGGGAATGTGGTAACCGACGCCGTATACGCTGACCTGGCTGGGTTTTTCCAGGGTGGTGGTGTATTGCAGGCTCAACACCTGGTCCAGTCCGGCAACATTGGCATACTGGAACTGCGTAGTGAATTGCGATCTACCGGTTGACTCGTTGCCGCTGTTATCAAGGGTAGCGGCCAACTTCCAGGGTGCTTCGTCGCTGACCTTGAGCACCGCATTGACTTCATCGTCACGGTCGCCGCCCTGTAGTTGCAGCGCGGTCTTCTTGGATGGGTTTTCATTGGCCAGTTTCAGACTGGACGACACCCTGCCGATGTTGGGCGACTCGCCTTCCCGCAGTCCGGGCAGGCTGCGCCGGATATTGGCTTCGTCAAATGTTGTATTGCCTTCCACACGTACCTTGCCGAGCCGGATTTCGTTTACCTGCAGGTGAACCACCCCGTGGTTGAGTTCCTGTTCGGGCAGGACTACCTGTACAACGTTGTAGCCACGCGCATGATACGCAGCTTCAAGGGTTTCCAATGCGCGCTGCACGTCACCGAAGTTGCGCTCTTTGCCGGTGTAGGGAGCCAGAATTCTGTTGATGTCGGGAGTTGCAAGCAAAGTATTGCCGTTAACCTGAAAACGCGTGATGTCGAAACGACCTATGCCGTCCGGTTCTTCCGCTGCCATGGCGGCCATCGATATCGCGGCAAGCGTAGCGCTTAAGGTCTTGAGACAGAATAGAGGTTTCTTCATAGGAGTCTTCTTGAAACAATGCTGCTTTCCCGCTTCCTGCCCGAGTCAATGTGAACCCGCAAGCACCAAGGATGGGGATTTCCAAGTAGAAACTATAGCTTACCGAATTGATAAAAATCAAAATAGTTGCATCATTGGAAATATAAATCTGCGTGCCGTTGTTGCGCTTAGTTGCGTCAAGGCTAGAACTTGCGCAAGCGCCAACACTGTCTATCAGGCGTCACGTTGACTTTCTGGCAATGTGACGTTTTGGCGGAGGGAAGTTGGTAATGCCGTGGAACCGTGAAGAAGTTAAAAAGTCCTACGTCGGATAGAGGTGCACAACATTCGCTTGAGAAGATTCAAACAGCCACGTCACTGCGGTGGCATAGTGGCTGCATGACTGCCGTCCTGCCTGCGCAGTTGGACTCTTCATGACTTCTCCAACGGAAGGCTTGAGATGGAGCGGATCAGCATCCTAAAAAATCGTACGGGCAGTTATACCTGGCGGGAGATTTTTACAGGCGGCATGTCTTACTTTGCCACGTTTTGCCTGCTGGCCGCCTTCTATTACTTAAGCTGTCAGATTTCTACCAAACTGGGTATGTTGCCCGGTACGGTCAGTCCTTTATGGCCACCCGCCGCCCTCGGCGTGTGGGCGGTACTCAAGCGCGGCCTCTGGATTGCCCCGGCCATTCTGCTGGGCGCACTGCTGAGCGTTTTAAGTACCGGCCTCCCCCTCCAATCCGCGCTGCTGATCGGACTTGGCGGCGCCCTGGAAGCTTGCGCAACGGCATTGCTGCTGAAAAGGCTTTACAACACGACACCCGGTTTCATACAGCGTGGGCCCATCTTCCGTTTTGTTGGCATTGCTGCCGCCTGCTCGGTCATTGGCGCTATCTTTGGCGTCACCGCCGTATCGCTGGCTTATCCGCACACCCCAAGAATGCTGACAGTCAGCTGGCTGACATGGTGGCTCGGCGACGCCACCGGCATGATCGTCGGCATTCCGCTCCTGATGGCATGGAATCCGTTTTCCGGCATGCGATTCAAAACGGCAAGAGTGGTCGAAGGGTTGGCGTTTTGTATCTTGTTGTTGGTCGTCAGCCAAGCAGCCTTTGGCGGTGCGCTTGGCAACCTGCCGGTTGCCTTTGCACCCATTCCTTTTATGTTATGGGCTGCGTTTCGATTTAATTTTTCGGCAGTCAGCTGGGCAACTGCCGCAATCTGCAGCATCGCCGTATGGAACACCGGACGCGGCCTGGGACCTTTTACGCTGGCTTCTGCACTTAATGTTTCAAGCAATGCGTCATTGACCTTGCTGATGGTCTACGTCGCCATCATGGGCATCACCGGGCTTGCACTGGCAAGCCTCGTCTACCGCAATCAATTCACCCAACGCGAACTGCGCGCGGAGCGTGACAAGCTCGAACAGCGAGTGGCCGAACGTACCGAAGAACTACTCAGCGACATCGAAGCGCGCAAGCAAGTCGAAAATATGCTCGCGATGCGCGAACGTCAGCTCGCCGATGCGCAGCAACTGGCAAAGCTCGGCAGCTGGAACTGGAATCTGCAAACGCGGGAAGTGACATGGTCGGACGAGCTTTATCGCATTATGGGAGTCGACAAGGAGTCATTCCAGACCACGCCGGAAAATTGTCGGCGCCCGGTGCACCCGGACGATTTCCCTGCGGTACAGATGGCCATCCACACTTGTCGCGCCACCCGCAAACCGTTTTATCTTGAACATCGCTTTCTTTTGCCAAACGGCGATGTCCGTTACATCGCCGCACATGGGAGATGCATCATCGACCCGGATGGGCACGTACGCGAGATGGCAGGCACCTTGCAGGACATTACCGATGCCAAGGCAGCGGAAAACCTGCTGCGTGAAGCAAACGAGCGCTATCGCACGGTGGTGGAATTATCTCCCGATGCGATTCTTGCACAGCAGGACGGCCGGTTTATTCTTGCCAATCGGGCCGCCATGAACCTCATCGGCGCGACGCGCATGGAAGACATCATTGGACACTCGGTGTTGTCCTTCCTTGATCCGCGCTTTCACGAACTTGTCCGCACGCGCATGAGGCATGTAAAAGAAGGGCAAGCGCTGCCCCCGGCCGAAGTGACCCTGGTGCGCTTTGACGGAACGACAATCGACGTGGAGATGAGCTCGTCAACCTTTATGCATTCCGGCAAGTTTGCATCGATGTTCTTTATCCGCGATATCACTGATCGCAAGCGGACGCAGGAACAGATGGCTTATCTCGCCCACTATGATTCGCTGACAGGCTTGCCTAACCGCGTGCTGTTTTACCAGCGGCTGGAACATGCACTCACGATTGCGGAACGGCCCGGCCGTTCACTGGAAGTGCTGTTCCTGGATCTCGACCGCTTCAAGCTGATCAATGACACCCTCGGCCATGCGATTGGCGACCTGGTGCTGAAGGAAACGGCAAAGCGCCTGCAGCACATCCTCCGCGAGTCGGATACCGTCGGACGGCTCGGCGGCGATGAGTTTGTCGTGCTGGTGGAAAATGTCGATGAACCGCATCGAGGTGGCGTCATTGCCGAAAAGATACTGTCCGCATTCAGGCCCCCGTTTGAAGTCGGACAGGAGCCGCTGCGTATCAGTACCAGTATCGGTATCAGCAGTTTCCCAAGCGATGGCGTCGACGCCGATACCTTGATCAAACATGCCGACAAGGCGATGTACTGCGCCAAGGCGCTAGGACGCAACAGTTATCGCTATTATTCGCCCGCGATGAATCGTGATGCGCAGGAACGGTTCGCGCTCGAATCAGCCCTCAGTACGGCAATCGAAAGAAACGAGCTGTCCATTTATTATCAGCCGAAGATCGACGTGCTAACCAATCGCATCAGCGGCATGGAAGCCTTGCTACGGTGGCGGCACCCGACACTGGGTGCGGTGCCGCCGCATCGCTTCATCCGTCTGGCCGAGGAAACGGGCCTGATCCATTCGATAGGTTACTGGGCGATTCGCACAGCCTGCGCACAGAACAAACAGTGGCAGCTTTCCAGCAGTGCACGCCTGAAAGTAGCGGTCAACCTCTCTTCACGCCAATTGGCGGATGACCGTCTGATCGAAAACCTGTCCGACATCCTGCGCGAGACCGGACTCGAAGCGCGTTATCTGGAACTCGAGATTACGGAAAGCGCGATCATGAGCGACCCTGAAAATGCGATCGATGTCCTGAACGACTTGCAGCGACTCGATATCAGCGTCGCCATCGACGATTTCGGCGCCGGCTATTCTTCGCTCTCCTACCTCAAACAGTTTCCGATACGCGCCGTCAAGATTGACCAGTCGTTTGTGCAAGGCTTGCCTTACAGCCGCAGTGACTCGGCCATTACCAAGGCCATCATCAGCCTGGCGCACAGTCTGGAATGCAGCGTGATTGCCGAAGGGGCGGAGACGCAGCAACAATTCGATTTCCTGCGCGAGAATGCCTGTGACAGCGTGCAGGGATATTACTTCAGCGAACCGATGCCGGCGGAAAATTTTGGCGACCTGTTACGTGCCCAGTCAAACCTGCATCTGCATTGATTGCCAAAGCCCGCGTTGCCATCAAGATGATCGTTTGCGAAAAACCAGCAGCCGGTTATTTGCCGGCATCGCATGGTCGTCTTCGAGATGCATGCCCTGCGCCGATGCGAGCGCCACAATCTTTTCGATATCCCGTATGCCGCGATGCGGCACCTGCGCACGCAACATCGCATCGAATTGCGCATTGCTTTCGCTGGTGAAGCGCCCGTTATAGTTGAACGGACCGTATATGCAAAACAAGCCACCTTCCGGCAACAGGTGCCCAGCCCCGGCAAACATGGCCTCTACGTCATCCCACGACATGATGTGACAGGTGTTCGCGGTGTAGACCGCATCGAAACCCTGCAGCGGCCACCCCTGCCCCGACGCATCGAGCAGCAGCGGCGGCAGGACGTTCGGCAGCCCCGCTTCATTTAGCCACGCGAGGATGCCCTCGTGGTTTTCAGGCAGATCGCTGGTTTGCCATACCAGGTGTGGCAAGGCCGCACCGAAATACACAGCATGTTGCCCGGTACCGCTGCCAATCTCAAGGACATGCCGGCAATCCCGCAAGGCCTCTTGCAGCACGACAAGGATAGGATCGCGATTGCGTTCGCAAGCGACGGAAAAGGGTTTATTCATCACGGGCAGGACGGATAGTCGAAACCTTGGTTATACCAAAAATAATTTCTACCCGTCCGTGCCCGGGGTGCCAAGCATCTTTTCTACCCGTTGCCGCATGCGCGTAACGTGCGAACCCTCCCAGTACACTTGCAAACATCCCTGACATTCGTAGAAGCGGTCATACACCATCCGGCTATGCAGCGGCACGCGGTGTTCGACATCGCGCTTGGGCACAACCTGCAGCAAACCATTGCAGTTGAGGCAGCGACTGAACGCTTGCGCCGAGCGCGCCAGTTCGAGGCGGGTCAGCACTTCAGCCAATTGTTCTTCGCAGCCGACCGAGTGCAAATAACAGCCATGCACAATTTCCTTCCTGATCAGCAGGTCACGGTCGCGCGTCAGCACCACCCGGTGTTCGCCGGCAGCGATGCGCGCCACCTCCGCATCGCTGTAATCATTGCGATAGAGGACATCGAAGCCCAGCATTCGAAGGTTGCGCGCAAGCTGACCGAGATGGGCATCGGCGATAAACCGCGCGGGCCTCGTATGCGGCGGACGCAAGCGAACCAGGGGGCTTACGTCAATGGTATTGAATGCGGGATAGACACTGACAAATTCACCATCCGCAAGTCGATGCGAAAAGTCAACCGAGAGGCCGTCGACAAGAATAAGCTCCACTTCGGTGTGCGGCACGCCGAGTGCCTCGATCATGTGTTTGACACTCGCATCGCGCGAACAGGTCTGGCTGAAGACTCTCGACCGCTGCCACGGCGCAAGAAAATCGTTCAGTTCGGCGTAGAACCGGAATTGCACCGTTGTCACCGACGGCCACCCGCTGTGGGTGCCGGGTGCGGGCGGCGTTGACTGTTTGGCCGGCACACAGGAGACATTGGAGGTACCCCGGACGGCCTTGCTGTTGCGCCTGGATTTGAGTTTGTCATGTTCATAATGGTCCACTTTCATTCTATGGTGCATTCACCTGAATTCAAGTGTTGCCACGCCGCAGCCTGCGCATCGTACGAGATGCATGAATACATAGCAGTAACGCTCGCGGAACTTTGACGCGAATCAATGGCGAGCGTATCCGTTCCGGCATTCGATTATCCATCCTGTCTAATTCCCCGAGGTGGCGCGACAGCCTCATTGCCTTCGTGCGAAAGAGAGCACCATGTCCTACAAAACAATCCTTGTCCATGTCGACGAGTCGACACGGGCGGGGGAACGCATCAAACTTGCGGCCGCTGTTGCCATGACGGAAAACGCGCACCTTATAGGCACCGCGATGACCGGCGCATCGCGGTTCCTGGTACAGGCCCGACTGCTGGTGGAGCTTGACCCGAACTTGCGGACGCACCTCGATTTTCTGCGTGAGCGCGCACGGCGGGGACTGGAGGACTTTGACGATACGGTGCAAAAACTTGGTCTTGCCTCATTTGAGAAACGCCTGGTCGATGACGAAGCCGGCGGCGGCATTTGCCTGCAGGCACGTTATGCGGACCTTGTCGTGATTGGCCAGAATGATCCAGGTGAAGTATCGCCGGTGGTAATGCCGGATTTTCCGCAGTACGTCGTATTAAATTCATCCCGTCCGGTGCTGATCGTACCGCACGCCGGACGTTTCGAGAATATCGGAAACCGTGTGCTGATCGCCTGGGATGCAAGCATGGAAGCAGCGCGCGCCGTGTCCGCCGCTCTGCCCTTGCTAAGGCGTGCGCAGCATGTCGATGTGGTGATATTCCGGACAGGGGCTGCAAGCCCGCACAGCGTTCCTGCGGGAAGCGAAATCGCCCAGTATCTGAAACGCCACGGCGTCCGCACCGAGACCCTGCAACGCAACGCTGTGTCGCCAGTCGGCGAGTCGCTCTGTTCGCTGGCGCTCGAAGCGGGTGCCGACCTCATCATCATGGGTGGATACGGGCATGCCCGCTTTCGGGAATGGGTGCTGGGTGAAGTGACACGCAACATGCTGGAAGCGATGCCCGTGCCAGTCCTGATGTCGCATTGATGCATTAACGCGCCAATACCGCGCTGATTTGCCGGTGTAAGGATATTGATGACCTGGCGGCTTTGGGTCGTTAGTGTTTGTTTTTGCAGTGATCTGTTTTTGCAGTGATCTGTTTTTGCAGTGCACCTGCGGTTCGCCGCTTCGGCGACCACGTACTGTCATTTTCGGAGAGGATAATGGAAACAATTGCCGGTGTCGACGCGACACTGCTGGCGCGCATACAGTTTGCCTTTACGATCAGTTTCCATATCATCTTTCCCGCGTTTTCGATCGGTCTCTCCGCTTTCATCGCCACCCTGGAAATTCTCTGGCTACGCAGCGGCCAACCCCATTTCCATTTGCTGGCGCGCTTCTGGACCAAGATCTTTGCCGTTTCGTTTGCCATGGGCGTCGTCTCCGGTATCGTCCTGTCCTATCAGATCGGCACCAACTGGAGCCGCTATTCGGAAGTGATCGGCAATACGATAGGCCCCTTGTTCGGCTATGAAGTCCTTACCGCATTCTTCCTTGAGGCCAGCTTTCTCGGCGCGATGCTGTTCGGGTGGAACCGGTTGCCGCCGTGGATGCATACCCTGGCATCGGTGATTGTCGCTGCCGGAACCGCCCTTTCCGGCTTCTGGATCCTCGCGGCCAATAGCTGGATGCATACGCCCGCCGGTTTCGCAGTGCGCGACGGCATTACCTATCCGGTCGACTGGATGCAGATCATCTTCAATCCCAGTTTTCCCTACCGCTTTACCCATATGATGATTGCAACCTACCTGACGACCTCGCTGGTCGTGCTGGCGACCGGCGCACGTTATGTGCTGGCTGCCCGCTTCGAGCGCGAGGCGCGCACGATGATACGGATGGGCCTCGGCATGATGGCAGTGCTCGCACCGCTGCAACTCATCGTCGGCGATTTCCATGGCCTCAATACCTTGAAGCATCAGCCGGCGAAGATCGCTGCCATCGAAGCCCACTGGGATGGTTCCAAACCTGCGCCGTTTGTGATCTTTGCATGGCCGGACGCCCAGGCCGAACGCAATCATTGGGAAGTATCGCTGCCCAACGTCGGCAGTCTTTTGCTTACTCACGAATGGGATGGCAAGTTTCCGGGGCTGCTGGAATTTAAACCGGAGAACCGGCCGCCGATCATTCCGGTGTTCTTCATGTTTCGCCTGATGGTAGGCATCGGCTTGCTGATGATCGCAATTGGTTTTACCGGCGCCTTCCTGTGGTGGCGCAAGCGGCTGTTTGTCACTGACTGGTATTTGCGCGCGGTTGGCCGATGCTGGCCCCTGGGTTTCATTGCGATCCTGGCAGGCTGGATGGTCACCGAGATTGGTCGCCAGCCCTGGGTCGTCTTTGGCGTACTGCGCACTGCGGACGCGACTTCTCCGATTGCGGCATCGACTGTTGCGATCTCCCTGGCAATGTTCGTGCTGGTCTACTGCGTGGTGTTTTCTGTCGGCATACGCTATATCCATCGCATGCTGGTCAAGGGCCCGCAGGTCGATCCGCACGAAGCCGAAGCGTTGCCGAACCGGCCGCTGTCTGCAGTGCAACGCACGGAAGGGGGACCGGAATGAGCGACGATATGCTTCCTGTCATCTGGGCACTGATCATCGGCTTATCGGTGGCGCTCTATGTCGTGCTTGACGGACTGGACCTAGGCATCGGCATCCTGTTTCCGTTTCTCAAGGATGAAGCGGAGCGCGACCTTGCGATGAACTCGGTGGCGCCTTACTGGGACGGCAATGAAACATGGTTGGTGATGGGTGGCGTCGGCCTCTGGGTGGCATTTCCGAAAGCGTATGCCATCATCCTTCCGGCAGTCTATCTGCCGATCATCGTGATGCTGCTCGCACTGATCTTTCGCGGCGTCGCCTTTGAATTCCGCTGGGTGGCAAAACCCACGCATCATCACTGGGATCTATCTTTTACAGCCGGGTCGATAGTGGCAACATTTTCCCAGGGAGTGGTGCTGGGCGCCCTGCTGCAGGAAATTCGCGTACAGGATGGCCAGTTCGCCGGCGGTGCACTGGACTGGCTCAGTCCCTTCAGTCTGATGTGCGGCGCGGCATTGGTAGCGGGTTATGGATTGCTGGGCGCGACCTGGCTGATGATGAAAACCGGCGGCGCGGTCGCCGATCACGCACGCCGTCTTGGTGAACCGCTGTTGTTTGCCATGCTGGCCTTTGTCGCGGTGGTCAGCCTGTGGACACCCTTGCAGATCGACAGGATCGCGCAACGCTGGTTCAGCCTTCCCAACCTGTACCTGCTGGCGCCGATACCGATCGCGACCGCGATCCTCGCGTGGCTTTGCTGGCGCGGCATGCGCCGGCATCGCGATGTAATGCCATTCGCCTGTGCGGCCGGAATGTTCCTGCTTGCCTATCTGGGCCTGGTCATTTCAAATGCCCCTTACCTGGTGCCGCCGTCGCTGACCATCTGGCAAGCGGCGGCAGATCCTTCGTCGCAGTTCTTCTTTCTGGTCGGTGCTGTTGTACTGCTGCCCATGGTGCTCGGCTATACGGTATTCGTGTTCTGGTTGTTCCGTGGGCGGCTGCAACCCGGCGAGGGGTATCACTGAGCCGATCAGCAAATACTCGATTCAGCGACGACCAGGCGACTAAGTAGCTGTAACCTCAGAACTCTTCCCAGTCACTGCCGGCTGCCGGCGAAAGGTTTGCGACCCGCTGCGCACGTGGTGCGGGAGTGGCTACGGCTTTCAGTGCCGGTTGGCGCACCAGCGGCACCAGCGGCACAATGTTTGCGCTTGCCGCGGACGTGTTTGCTGTGAGTTTGAACACGCTGACCACATGCGACAGACTGACCGCCTGGTCCTGCAGGGAAGCTGCCGCCGCAGCCGCTTCCTCAACCAGTGCGGCGTTTTGCTGGGTGACTTCGTCCATCTGCGTAATCGCCTGATTGACCTGTTCAATACCGTCGGTCTGCTCTTTGCTGGCGACAGAAATCTCTCCCATGATGTGGGTCACGCGACCGACGCTGTCGACGATTTCCTGCATCGTGGCGCCGGCCTGGTCCACCAGTTTTGCGCCGAGATCGACCTTTTCCACCGAGTCGTCGATCAACTCCTTGATTTCCTTGGCGGCGGCGGCGGACCGCTGCGCAAGCTGACGCACTTCGGTCGCGACAACCGCGAATCCCTTGCCCTGTTCGCCAGCACGAGCAGCTTCCACAGCGGCATTCAGCGCCAGGATATTGGTCTGGAAAGCGATGCTGTCGATCACGCCGATGATGTCAACGATCTTCCTGGCCGACGCATTGATCGACCCCATGGTATCGACCACCTGCGATACAACCGCACCGCCTTTGATCGCCACTTCCGAGGCTGACACGGCGAGCGAGTTGGCCTGTTGCGCACTGTCTGCATTCTGCCGCACGGTCGAGGTCAGTTCTTCCATCGAGGAAGCGGTTTCCTCCAGCGACGCAGCCTGGGTTTCAGTCCGTGCCGACAAGTCGAGATTGCCCGAGGCGATCTGGCTGGACGCCGTCGCGATGGTCTCGGTGCCGCCACGCACTTCGGTCACGATGCGCACCAGACTTTGATTCATTTCCTTCAATGCCTGCAGCAATTGCCCGGTCTCGTCGGACGAGGTGACGACAATGTCCTTGCTCAGATCACCGGCAGCGACACGTCTTGCCACGTCCACCGCATCGGCCAGCGGACGTGCGATGGCGCGCACCAGCCAGACGCAGATGCAGGTGCCCAGCAGGACGGCGAACACCATGCCGGAAATGCAGGAATTACGCACCCAGACATAAATTTCCAGGTTTTTTTCATAGTCCTTCCTGGCGCTCTGTTCCTGGTATTGCATAAAGGCGTTGGCTGCCTCGGTCACCGCCTTCATCTGCTCGGCCATCGGGCCGCGCATCAAGCGCGTTGCCTGCGCGATGTCAGCCGCACGCAAAGCTGCAGTGGCCGGTTCCAGGCCTTGCTCGACATAGGTCTTGCGGCTGCTCACGAAGCGATCGGCCAGTGCCTGCTCCTCGGGCGTGATAGTGTCCTTCATGTCCTGCATCAGCGAGTTCCAGCCAGCGCTGACTTCTTCAATGCGCCTGTCAACGGCGTCCATTTCGGCAGTGATTGCGGATGGCTCCGATGTCAGTGCCTGTGCCACGGCAAAATGGTTTTGATCGATCATCCGTACCAGGCGATCAAGACGGGCCAGCGGCACGAGGCGATGTTCATAATTGCTTTCCAGACCCTCATTGGCAATCAACAGACTACTCAGGCCGATCACTGCGCCGGAAATACACATCAGCGAAAGAAATGCCACAACAAAGATGAGGCGCGATTTGATGGACAGATTGCGTAACATGGCTTTCCCTGTAAGGAACCGCGCGGTCTGCCAGCATGGCGACTATCGTTCCGGTTCAATGTACGAGGAAAGCAGGATAGGCAGGCGAGATGCTAAAAACCTTGATCTCGGTCAACATTTCAATGAAGCAAGAACAGGGGCAAGGGAGGCGCCCGTTGCGATAGCTCCAGGAACGTTGCGAGGAGATAACTGCAGGATTGGAAAAGAGGAGAGAGAGAAGCTTGTTACGTCGGTCACTGCGAGAGGACCGACGTGCACGCGCCATGCATCATTGCCTGAAGACGATCGATTCAGCAGCCGGCACGCGCTGCATGCCGGGGCTTCTGCCTTGCATCAGCCTGCGATGCTGTCACAGGGCTGGTGCAAGACGAAATCGTCCTTAGTGGAAGCTGGGCTGGTTTGGCTGGGGCGCGTCGGCAGCCGGCTTCGGTTTGCCTTGTGCGTCGCTCAAGCGATACTTGGTACGACGATCGCCCATCAGGTCGCGCAGTTCGCGAATGCTCATCCCTGTGGTTTCATGCATACGGATCAGCAGCGAAGCGCCGATCGGCAGACGACGGTGACGGATCTTGCTGATGACCGGTGGGGCCACTTCCAGCATGCGGGAAAGAGCAGCGTCGTTCTTGAGATTCATCTTTTCGAGCAGAGTGTCGAGCAGTCGATTGGGATCGTAGCTTTCTTGTCCTGCCAGCGCGTGTTCAGTCATGATTTACTCCTGTAGTAAATGTTGTAACCGATCGTACTCGGGTGTAACAAATGACAACTTGACCCTGATTAAGTTTCCTGCTGCGCCAAGATTTCAGAGAGATTTTCTGCCCTTCTGCGACAGCGCAAAATTCCATTTAAAAAATTTGTCTCCTGCACTCTTCGTTTCTTTTGGGGCAAGACAGTTCCCGAAATCATGCACATTCATGCCGACTAAATATTCCCCTACGGAATACTGATGCCTTGCCTGTATTGTTTTCAACTGCGCTTGGAACATTTACACGAGCAAATTGCCAAAAGAACTATCAGCGCAACAAATCCCTCCATTTCGACACGGGCACAGGATTTGCACTAGCTCTCTCAGGCTTCAAGAATCGACTGACGGGTCTATCCTTTACATGTGAAAGGAAATCGTTATGCAGTACGAGACCATTGCAGACGACCGCATGCCGGAAAAACGAAGAATGATAGAGCAGTGGAGTGTCCGTAACCGTACTTCCCTCGTCATGTTTGCGTGTCAGCACTCCAGGCTGGCAGGAATCCTGCAATACCGGACAAGCCTTGGTGACGATAAAGCCACCAGGCAACTATAGAGGCGTGCACCTGGATATCTTGACCAGGTATGTACAACGATGAGTGACAGACCGAAGTTGGCAAACGAAAAGCATCAACATCCTTAGCACGAATTTGTATGCACGGAAAAGCGGACAGGCAAGCGTATGCGCTTATGCCATTACGGTGCGGTCCGGATGTAAAGCTTGACCTTTGTTTAAAGGCAGGAGGACAGGGAATGAGATTCGAGCAGCAAGAGACATTGGTGATCTACGTGTCTCCTGGCCTACATGGTAAATGGGATGTCGCAGAAAAAGGCTTTGATCAACCACTCGCTTCGTTTAATGGAAAGGAGGACGCCTATGCCTATGCCGCGGCGCTAAGGAGCGCCACACCGGGAGCCACAGCTCTGGTCGAGGACGACGATGGATTTTCGCCGCTCCCGATGCAGATCGATGGTCAACGCAACCTGGACGGGGCAAGCCGTCCGGGTGACAGCACCGGTTGACTGTCCGGCGCGGAAGCCTGCCGTAAGCAGATTCGTATGAACGCCAACAGCACCCCATCGCACGTTACTTGCATCCCGTCCCACAGGACTGGTCATGTGCGATCCGATTCTCGGGTTACGGGAGTGCTCACCGCGTTTGCACAGTCTTTTCGCAGCGGTCATGAGGACACAATACATCGCGTTTTCATGACACTGAACAAACTGAAGGACGGCGCCGGTGCATGAACCAATTCATTAACAGCTAGTCTATTGAAGTAGCCAGTCTATCAACATACATAGGAGGTAAAAATGAATTTTATTATCTGGATTGTTGTCGGTGGTATTCTCGGCTGGCTCGCCAGCCTGGTGATGCGTACGGATGCCAGCCAAGGCATGTTCCTCAACATCATCGTCGGTATTGTAGGCGCACTCCTCGGCGGTTGGCTGCTCGCACCGCTGTTTGGAACCGGAACCATCAATCAGAATGACTTTAGTATCTCGTCGCTGCTTGTGTCGTTCCTTGGCGCAGTGATCCTGCTGGCCATTGTGAACCTGCTCCGTCGCGGGACACCCCGCTAAGAGAGCTGGATAACATCAGCTCTCTGTGTCACCCGTGATTCATGCAATATGAATCATGATTAAACGGATCGCCTGGCTTGCACTCCAGCGCTGATTCGATGGCGCAGGATACTGGTCTCCCGACAGTGTCCTGCGCCACCTTCCTTCCCCTTCCGTTCCTCTTCTCCTCTCGATTAGGTCTCTGAGTTCTTCTTCCTTCGCTCGCTTCGGTCGTAACAAGCACACGCAATACAGGCCCCACAAGGCACAAGCGGCAAGCTCATGCCTGCCGCTTGATCATTTGCGTGTGTTATTGCGATGTGTCCAAGCTCAGGATGCCGAACGCTTGCGCGCTTCTTCTTCGTACAGGTCTTTCTTCGACAACTTGCCGACCGGCGTCTTGGGCAGCTCCTTGCGAATCTCGATGTCCTGCACCATCTCGTGCTTGCCGAGCCTGCGTTTGAGGAAGCTCTTCAGTTCATCCAGCGTCAGCTCCGGCGCGCCTTGCTTGAGCGCGATAAATGCCTTGGGCGACTGACCTCGGTACGCGTCGGGTACACCAATCACGCTGACCTCCGCTACGGAGGGGTGCTCGTAAATCGCTTCTTCAATAATGCGCGGGTAGACGTTGTAACCGCCGCAGAGGATCATGTCCTTGGTGCGATCGACGATGAAAACAAAACCGTCTTCATCCATGTAGGCGACATCGCCGGTGCGGAAGAATCCGTCCTCGGTCATCGATGCCGCGGTCGCTTCCGGCCGGTTCCAGTAACCCTTCATGACGTTCGGTCCCTTGATGCACATTTCACCGCGTTCGCCCAGCGGGACTTCCTTGCGCGGATCATCAACATTCACAAACTTGAGTTCCACGCCGACTGTCGGCATGCCGCATGAGCCTACTTTTTGCACCCCATACACGGGCGTGAACGTGCCTGTTGGGGAAGTCTCGGTCATGCCCCATCCTTCCACCAGTGAGCAACCGGTCAGCCGCTGGAAGTTCTGGTTGACCTCGACGGGCAGCGGCGCACCCCCGGACCCGCAAAACTTCAGCGAACTCAGATCATAGTTGCCGATATCCGGATAGTTGATGATCGCCGTGTACATCGTCGGCACACCGGGAAAAACCGTGACCCTTTTCTCGGACAGATCACGCACCACCGCCTCGACATCGAACCTGGTATGCAGAATGATTTCCGCACCCATCTGGATGCCGAACAGCATGTTCACCGTAAGCGCATAGATATGAAACAGCGGCAGTACCGCGAGCACTCTCTCCTTGCCCTCCTCCAGCACCTTCGGCTCGCCGCTGACAACTGCCTTGATCTGGCTGCAGGCGGCAGTGAGATTGGCATGCGTAAGCATCGCGCCTTTGGGCAGACCGGTAGTGCCGCCGGTGTACTGCAGCACAGCGATGGTATCGCGCACATCGCCAATCTGGTGGGCGGTAAAGTCGCCATTGTTGTCCAGCAAGTCCGAAAAACCGAGATGCTGATCGTCTTTTTCAATCGTGGCCAGCAATCCGGCCTTGTTCATCTGTTCCTGCACCGCCGCAGGATGAGCAGACATTTCACCAATGCTGCCAATCACGAGCTTTTGCAGACGGGTCTTACCAAGCAGCTTTTGCATCTGCGGATACAGCACTGCCAGGTCGAGCGTGACGATGATATCCGTCTGACTGTCACCGACCTTATGTTCGAGCACCTTTTCCGCATCCAGCGGCGAATAATTGACGACGGTACCGCCAGCCTTCAGCACACCGAGAAAGCTGATGACGTAATGCGGCGTATTGGGCAGGAACAAACCGACATGAACGCCGGGCTTGACGCCTAGCGCCTGGAATCCTTTTGCTGCCTGGTTCACGAGCCGCAGCAGCTCACGGTAAGTGATCTTGCGTCCCATGAATTGAATGGCATCGTTCTCAGGCCATTTCTCTGCCGCTTCATCCAGCAGTTGTGGCACCGGCATGGTGGGCAGTGGAGCATCCCAGCGCACACCGGCGGGGTAGGATTTGATCCACGGAAAGGTAGTTGCTTTTGCTGTCATGCCTGCAGTCTCCTGAATTATCGTTTTGCAAAAAGCAGATCAATCCGGTCGCGATTGGCATCGCGACCGGATTGACAGGGAAAACAGCGCCTCATCCTCATTGGACGGGGCGTTAAACGATCTATCGTCAAATGGCCGTCAGCCCTCCATCCACGGCGAGTTGATGTCCGGTGACGAACGACGCGCTATCCGACAACAGCCAGAGCGCCGCATTGGCGATCTCTTGCGCTTCGCCGAGGCGGCCAATCGGATGGATCTTCTCGATCATCTTTTGCCGGCGCGGCTCGCGTTCAATCGCACGGTCCATCATCGGTGTGCGAATCACGCCGGGGCAGACCGCATTGATGCGGATACCTGCGCGTCCGTACTCCGCCGCAGCGGTCTTGGTCATGCCGACCACCGCATGTTTGCTGCCGGCATAGATGGGCTGCGTCGGTGCGCCAACCAGGCCCGCAACCGATGCGGTATTGACGATACTGCCTCCGCCCTGCTTCAGCATCTGTGCGATCTCGTGCTTCATGCAGAGCCATACGCCTTTGACATTGACATTCATGATGCGATCGAAGGTGGCTTCGTCAGACTCCGCCAGCGGCTGATGCTCGATTTCGATGCCGGCGTTATTGAACGCGCAATCCAGCCTGCCGAAACGCGATACCACTGCGTCGATCATGGCCTGCACCTGTGCTGACTGCGACACATCGGCGCGGATGAAGATCGCCTCGCCGCCAGCCTGGGCGACCAGCGACACGGTCTGTTCGCCACCAGTGGCATCGACATCGGACACTGCTACGCGCGCACCCTCTGCCGCGAAGGACAAGGCTGCGGCACGGCCTATTCCGCTTCCGCCACCGGTGACCAGCACCGACTTGCCTGCAAATGTCTTGCCTGTCATGTTGCTCCTTATTTGTATTTCTTCAGTTCGAGCTTGCCGATCTGGTTGCGATGGACTTCATCCGGACCGTCAGCCAGGCGCAGCGTGCGCGCCTGCGCATAAGAATACGCCAATCCGAAATCGCCGCTCACACCGCCGCCGCCATGCGCCTGGATTGCCCAGTCGATCACTTGGCAAGCCATGTTCGGCGCAGCGACCTTGATCATCGCGATTTCTTTCGCGGCAACTTTATTGCCAACCGTATCCATCATGTAAGCAGCGTTGAGCACCAGAAAACGTGCCTGGTCGATCAAAATGCGAGCGTCGGCGATACGCTCCAGTGTGACGGTCTGTTCGGCCACAGGCTTACCGAAGGCGACGCGCGTGAGCGTGCGCTTGCACATGTCTTCCAGCGCACGTTCGGCAAGGCCAATCAGGCGCATGCAGTGGTGGATACGGCCAGGTCCCAGGCGGCCTTGCGCAATCTCGAAGCCACGGCCTTCGCCGAGCAGGATGTTGGAGGCCGGAACGCGAACGTTTTCAAACAGTACTTCGCCATGGCCGTGCGGCGCATCGTCATAGCCGAACACCGACAGATGACGCAGGACGGTGACACCCGGCGTGTCGCGCGGGACGACGACCATCGATTGCTGCAGGTGGCGGTTCGGATTATCCGGATCGGTCTTGCCCATGAAGATAAAGACCTTGCAGCGCGGGTCGTTGGCGCCCGATGACCACCACTTGCGGCCATTGATCACATACTCGTCGCCGTCGCGTACGATCGACGCTTCGATATTGGTTGCATCCGACGAAGCAACCGCCGGTTCCGTCATGGCGAAGCAAGAGCGGATCTTGCCTTCCAGCAGCGGTTGAAGCCATTGCTGCTTGAGTTCTTCGCTGGCATAACGTTCCAGTGTTTCCATGTTGCCCGTGTCGGGCGCGGAACAGTTGAATACTTCCGCCGACCACAGCGCACGACCCATGATCTCGCACAGCGGCGCATATTCCAGGTTGGTCAGGCCGGCGCCGCGATGGGACTCGGGCAGGAACAGATTCCACAGGCCTTGGGCGCGTGCCTTTTCCTTCAGTTCTTCAATCACCACGGTAGGCACCCACTGGTTGCCCTTGTCGCGGTTGCCTTGTACTTCCGCATAGTACCTATCTTCATTCGGATAGACATGCTCATCCATGAAGGCGATCAGGCGTTTCTGCAAATCTTTGACTTTGGGGCTGTACTGGAAGTCCATGGCGTGCTCCTTGTAGGTTGCGCTTTGCGCGGAATTGAGTCGGTTGAATCCCAACAGATCGGTGAATCGTGTGGTACTTGCTGCTACTGTTTCAGTTCGATATTGCGTGCCGTTGCCAGCGCCGTCGCGCACAGGCTTTCTTCACCATTTCGCACCGAGTACACCTCGGCACTGCTGACCGTGATCAGCTTGCCTGCGTTGATGACGCGTCCGCGCGCCACAAGCTTTTCACCATTCGCAGGTCCGACAATCTTCAACGTGCAGTCAATGCTGGCATTGATCCATCCTGGCGCAAGCAAGGTTCCAGCCGCTGCAACTGCCGCAAAATCGGCTGCGGCAAAAATGGCGGTTGCCTGCAATTGCCCTGGACGAAAGCTGAATTGCTCTTGGTAAGGGATGTCGATTTCCACACTCCCCGGCGCCACGCTGGAAAACTGCAAGCCCAGCGCGTGAGCCATCGGCATGGCCAACACCGAGCGCGTCAGGGTTTCTGCATAGGCCGGGTTGAGCGGCTGAGGTGTGGCTGTGGCTTGCATAGTGTTCTCCTCTTGGTGAAGAAGATGAATCAGGGCGTGGTGCGGGTGGGGCTGCGTTCGTCGAGAATGTCGCGCATGCGGGTCTCGATGGCCCCCTTGATCTTCTGATGCGGAATAATGTAGAAACGCGCTTCCTTCACGGCATCGAGCGTGATGCGGGCGATGTCGCTGGCGCTGATTTTGCCGGCCTGCGTTGCCTTGCGAGTTTGCTCTTCGAATGTGGCGTTGAGCGGATTAGCTTCGCCCAACTCGGCGGGACGGTTGCGCGCGGCATCAGCAATCCCGGTTGGAACAAAGGCCGGGCACAATACGGAGACGCCAATCGACGCCTGTTCAGCGCGCAGTTCCTGATCCAGGCATTCGGACATCGTCACGACCGCGTGCTTGGTCGCACAATAAATGCCGCCGCTAGGCACGGACAGCAGACCGGCCACCGAGGAAGTATTGACGATGTGGCACTCGTCCTTTTGCTGCAGCATGCGCGGCACGAAGCTGCGGATTCCATGCGCTACGCCCATCACGTTAATGCCAAGCATCCATTCCCAGTCCTGCAGGGTGGCAGTCCACAAGGGACCGCCCACCAGCACGCCGGCATTGTTGAACAGCAGATGGGATGCGCCGAAACGTTCGTATGTCGCCACGGCAAGCTGCTCGACCTGATCCGCTTTGGCGACATCGCACTTCATCGTCAGTACCGGCGTACCGGGTGGCAGCATATCGACCGTCGCCTGCAGGTTCTTTTCATCGATATCCGTTAGCGCCAGCGACATGCCCTCCCCGGCACAGGCAATAGCCAGTTCACGCCCGAATCCGCTGGCGGCGCCGGTAATGACGGCGACTTTGTTCTGAAGGTTTTTCATGTGATTCGATCCTATGGACGTGCGAAACCGGCCGGCTTCTTTTAGTGGCCGATGCCTGTCATGTGCATTGAGTTACCAATTTGCCGAGTTACTGGCTTACCAAGAGATTGCAGTCGGGGGGAGTCGGCCTGGCGGGACAGGTTTCCCTGCCCGCTGCCGTTTTATTGTGTTGCTTTGTCTCCTGCCACACTCACTTCCTACTGCTGATTCAATAGACCTAGCCGAGCAAATATCCACCGTCGACGTTCAATGCCGTGCCCGTGGTGTAGCTGGACGCATTCGACACGAGGTAGAGCACCGCGCCAGCCATTTCATCGGGATGGGCGACACGGCGCATCGGCACGTGCGGCATCATCTTGTTGAGCACCTCGGGGTTGTGCACCAGCGCGGCGGCGAACTTGGTATCGGTTGCGCCAGGCAGCAAGGCATTGACGCGCACGCCGGATTGCGCGCACTCCTTGGCGAATGCCTGGGTCATGGAAATCACGGCAGCCTTGGTGATCGAATAAATGCCCTGCATGTCGCCCGGGATGACCCCATTGACCGAAGCGACGTTGACGATGCTGCCGCCGCCATTCTTTGTCATCAATTTGATGCCATTGACCGAGCTGTAGAAGTAGCCGCGGATGTTGACATCCAGGGTTTTCTGGAACGACGACAGGTCGGTGTCGACGATCGGGCCGAAATACGGATTGGTCGCAGCGTTGTTGACCAAAATATCGAGCCGGCCATGCTTTTCCCCGATGGCGGCGAAAACGGCTTCGATCTGCGCCATCTCGCCGATATGACAAGCCATGGCTTCGGCGGAACCGCCGGCGTCACGGATCGCGGCGACCACCGCTTCACAGGATTCCACCTTGCGGCTGGAGACGATCACATGCGCGCCGTAGGCAGCAAGCGTCTTCGCGATCGATTCGCCGATGCCGCGGCTGGCACCGGTAACAAGGGCGACTTTTCCGGACAGGTCGAACAGGTTTGCGTTTGTCATGCTGGTCCTAACGATAGGTAATGGTGTGAGGTTTACCCAGCCATTCAAGGTGGGCATAGTTATTGAGGGTGCTGAGGGTGACGCGGCCCGGCTGGAACAGCAGCTTGGTCACCGCGCAGTTCACCAGCGTCCAGTTGAGTTCGGCCACCTGTTTGTCCTGTAAGCCGAGCACATGCTGGCAGATCGTGGAGATCGTGCCACCCGAAGTGAATACAATGATACTCTGCGATTTTTCCGCGCTATCCATCACGCGACGCAATGCGCCGACGCAGCGCTGCTTGAATGCCGGCCAGGGTTCGCGATATTCACGGTCGTACTCGCCACTCATCCAGCGCGACATCGATGCCTGAAAGATATCCTGGAATGCGTATTTGGCCTTTGGGCTGGATGCCAGGAAGCGTTTCACCTCGTCCGGGTCGTCAAAATCCGGCCGGTGGCGCACCATGATCTCGTGGTGGTCATATTCGTTGAAATCGGGATCGGTCAGCCATTCGGTGTTGACCCGATAAGATTTGGGCAATGCCGCGAGGCAGGCGTCGGCAGTCTGGCGATGGCGCTTCATGCCGCCGGTAACGACACGATCAAAGGTCTGATGGGTACTGGCGAACCATTCGCCCAGCAAGCGGGCCTGCTCCTGGCCCAACTCGGACAACTGGTCGTAGTTCGCACTACCGAATGAAGCTTGTCCATGGCGGACGAGGTAGATCTGTCCCATTACGTACTTCCCTTGGCTAACCGCCTGAATAGCGGGTTGTGAAGAGCATATCGCTACGGTTAGAATCTATCAAATGAATAGTTATTATCACGGTCCATAAATTTCATGCATATATCCCGGGTCGACCTCAATCTGTTCATCGTCTTCGATGCGATCTATACCGAAGGCAGCGTGACACGGGCGAGCCAGAAGCTGAACCTGACGCAACCGGCGATCAGCCATGCACTGGGCCGGCTGCGCCAGATGTTCGATGATCCATTATTCGTGCGTCAGGGACATACGATGGTTTCTACTCCGCTGGCGCGGACCATCATCGATCCGATCCGGAGGTCGTTGCGGGGCCTGGAAGTCACCTTGAACGGGGTGCATAGTTTCGAGCCGGCAACCGCGCAGAAGCGCTTCAACATCGCCTTGCGCGATGTGCTGGAAGCCACCATCCTGCCTCCGTTGATGCTGCGCATGCGCGATAGCGCGCCAATGGTGGATCTTGCCGCCAGCCATGTCGAACGACGGGAACTGGAAACCGAGCTGGCCGCCGGCACGCTGGACGGCGCAATCGATGTCTTGCTGCCGCTATCGAGTGACATCATGCATACCCGCATCTATAGCGATGCCACGGTGGTGGTCGCGCGCAAGGGGCATCCCGACATCAAGGGCGCGCTCGACATCGATACCTACATGAAGCAGGACCATATCCTCGCAAGCTCGCGTCGCCGCGGGCCAGGACTGGAGGATTTCGAACTGAGCCGGATCGGCCTGGAACGGCACATCCGTCTGCGCTGTCAGCATTATTTTGCCGCTTGTCGTGTGGTCAGCCAGACCGACATGGTGCTGACCATGCCCGGCCGCTATGCGCATATCGCGAACCGACAGTTCGACAATCAGATCCTGCCATTTCCTGTTGAAGTACCGGCCTTCGATGTGTTCCTGTACTGGCATGCCAATGTCGACAAGGATCCTGCCAACATCTGGTTCCGCGAACAGGTGATGCAGTCGGTTCATGACTGAGCCTGCGTTATCTGCATCAGGTTGAAGCTGCCGCTCAGCTTCAGCGCGGGCCAATCATGTCTTCCGCCCTCACCCATTTGTCAAAATCCTGCTCGCTGACAAAGCCGAGCAGCAGCGCGGCTTCCTTGAGCGTCGTGCCGTCATGATGCGCACGCTTGGCGATCTGGGCAGCCTTGTCATAGCCGATATGTGGCGCCAGCGCTGTCACCAGCATCAGCGAGCGTCCCATCAATTCCGAGATGCGATCGCGGTTGGCTTCAATGCCACGCGCGCAATGCTCTTCAAAGCTCAGCATGCCATCCGCCAGCAAACGTACGCTTTGCAGGAAGTTATGGGCGATCATCGGCTTGAAGACATTCAATTCAAAATTGCCGGAAGCGCCGCCAAAATTGATTGCGACGTCGTTGCCAAACACCTGGCAACACAGCATGGTCATCGCTTCGCATTGCGTGGGATTGACCTTGCCGGGCATGATGGAACTGCCGGGTTCGTTTTCCGGGATAGTGATTTCGCCAAGTCCCGAACGTGGTCCCGAAGCGAGCCAGCGTACGTCGTTGGCAATCTTCATCAATGCAGCCGCCAGGGTTTTGAAGGCACCGTGCGCGGCAAGCATCGCTTCGTGTCCGGACAATGCGGCAAATTTGTTGGAGGCGCTCTTGAAAGGCAACTTGAGTTCGCGTGAGAGTTCGGCAGCGACGTGGTTGCCGAATTCGCGATGGGTATTGAGCCCAGTGCCGACCGCCGTACCGCCCACAGCAAGTTCATACAATGCCGGCAACATCGACGATACAAAAGCTTGCGCATGATCCAGTTGAGCAACATAACCGGAAAATTCTTGGCCCAGCGTTAATGGCGTCGCATCCTGCAAATGCGTCCGTCCGATTTTGACGATGTCGTTGAACGACGAAGCTTTGCGCGCGAGTGTGGAGCGCAACTGTTCGAGCGCTGGCACCAGTGTCGACGCAACGGTCGATGCCGCAGCAACATGCATGGCGGTAGGAAAAATATCGTTCGACGACTGCCCCATGTTGACGTCATCGTTCGGATGTACCAGGCGTTCCTGTCCGCGTTTGCCGCCTAATAATTCGGATGCGCGATTGGCAAGCACCTCGTTCATGTTCATGTTGCTCTGGGTACCGGATCCGGTCTGCCATACCGACAAGGGAAATTCTTTATCATGCCTACCGGCAATCACCTCATCGGCGGCTTCGATAATCGCTCCTGCCTTCTTCCCATCAAGCTGGCCAAGGTCGTGATTGACGACAGCGCAAGCGCGCTTGACCTGCGCCAGTGCCAGCACGAGACTGGACGGCATCCTTTCGGTGGATATATGGAAATGATGCAGCGAGCGCTGCGTTTGCGCACCCCATAACCGGTCGGCAGGAACATCGATCGGGCCAAAGGTATCGCGCTCGGTTCGCGTATCGGTCATGCTTGCTCTCCATTAAAGGTCCTGTTTCGATCCTTGCTGGGGCAACCCTGTTCCCACAGCACCAAAATATCCTAAGGTGGTATTTTCTTCCGGAAAAGCCCTTGAGTCTTATCTCATGCCGGAACAATAGGCACAGTATGCAATAGAGCGAGCGCGTCGAGGTGCTTGAATGACGAACCTGAATCAGCCGTCGATAGCAGCGGTCGGCAAGTCGCCTTCGCTCGTGATTAGCTTGTGTTCGGTTGCCGATACCGAAAATCTCTGCAGGAATTCTTCTGCTGGCAGCGGACGGCTAAAGTAATATCCCTGCATGTAATCGCAGCCATGCTTCTGCAGATAGGCAAGCTGCGCTTCCGTTTCCACGCCTTCGGCAATCACCTCCAGCCGCAGGCTGTGTGCAAGCGAAATGATGGAGAGCACGATGGCGGCATCGTCCGGATCGAGCGTGATATCGCGCACGAACGATTGATCGATCTTCAGCAGGTCGATGGGAAAGCGCTTCAGATAAGACAAGCTGGAATAACCTGTACCGAAGTCATCAATCGAAAGATGCACGCCGATGTCCTTCAGGTCACGCAGGATGGCAGCAGCCACCTCAACGTCGCTCATCATCATGCTTTCAGTCAGTTCAAGCTCGAGCAGTTGCGGCGGCAGGCCGGTTTCTTCAAGGATATCGCGCACAGTTGCGACCAGGTCTTGCTGGTAGAACTGGCGCGCGGACAGGTTGACCGCAATGCGCAAGTCGCCCAGGCCGGCACGCTGCCATGCCACGCCCTGCATGCAGGCGGTACGGAGCACCCATACGCCGATCGGCACGATCAATCCCATTTCTTCCGCCAACTCAATGAAGCGGCCCGGCGGCACCGTGCCCAGCATCGGATGCTCCCAGCGTATCAATGCTTCCGCACCGACCAGGCCACCGGTCTTGAGGTTGAGCTGCGGCTGGAAATGCAGCACGAATTCCTGGCGCTCCAATGCGTTGCGCAAATCGCCTTCAATCCGAAGCCGCTCCATCGCGCGCTCGTTCATCGCCGGCGTATAAAACTGGAAGTTATTGCGTCCAATTTCCTTGGCGCGATACATCGCAATGCCTGCATGCTTGATCAGGGTCTCGGCATCCCTTCCATCTGCTGGACACACGGCGATGCCGACACTTGAGTTCATGACGAATTCATAAGACTCCATCACGATGGGTCGCGCAACGGCGTCCATGATGCGCTGTACGACCGCAGCCGACAGATGCTCTTCGGTGCGCTCGGGGAGCACCAGTACGAACTCATCCGCACTCAAGCGGGCGATGGTGTCGGTTTCACGGACTGCGCCGCGTAGTCGTTCCGCCACGGCTTTCAGCAACTGGTCGCCGGCATGATGTCCGAGCGTATCGTTAACGAACTTGAAGCGATCGAGATTGAAAAACAGTACCCATACCGGATGGCCATAGCGTTCCGCATACGCGCTGGCCTGACGCAACCGGTCCTGCAGCAAATTGCGGTTGGCGAGACCGGTTAGCGTGTCGCGATTGGCCTGAAACTCAAGCTCGGCCTCATAGCGCTTGGTCGCGGTGATGTCGTTCAGGGACACCACGAAATGATTGATCTCGCCGGCATCATCGCGCACCGGTCCCAGATAGACGTCGCTCCAGAACATGCGACCGTTCTTGTCGTAGTTACGCAATGAAAAGCGCGATTCACGTTTTTCCCGGACGGCTGCTCGGATTTCCTGGATTGCGGGCTGGTCATGGTCATCGGCCCACAACAGGCTGCAGCTGCGGCCGATGACATCGCTCGATGCATAGCCGGTAATGCGTTCAAAGGCGGGATTGACGTACTGGATCGGATAATGAGGCGACTGCGCAGTCGTAATGATGATGGCGTTCGCACTGGCTTCAATCGCGCGTTGGCGCAAATTGAGTGCATCTTCGACACGGCGACGTGCAGCGATATCTTCTTTCAGCATGGCATTGGCCAGACTCAGTTCCGCGGTGCGCTGCTCCACCAGCCCCTGGACGCGCCGTGAGCGCGACGCCAGGGCATGCACATAGGCCGCAATCAGGAAACTGACGAGAATGCCACCGATCAGTGTCACCAGCGAGCCGTTATGGCGTTTGGTAAATAGCTGGGCGCTACGCGAAACGACAATTTTCCAGGGCCGCCCGGCAACATCGAAGTCATGGACGATTGGGTCGGGACGATCATGGAACAGCCAGTTAGGGATGCCGGCGACTGGCGACTGGCGGCTTTCGGTCGGGTCAGCAAGTTTACGGAACGCGAGGTGGCGGTCGTCCGCTTCACCATTCGCATAGACGCTGATATCCAGGGATGCATCGTTCAGCATGCCATTCTCGCCAAGAATCTTGTCAATCAGCGTGGCAGCATTGAAGACGGCGGCCGTGTCGCCAATGACGGCTTCGCGTCGTGCCTCAACGCTGTCAAGAGCGGCGCCATGCCGGTACACCGGCATCACGACCAGAAAACCGGTCGCGCCGCCTCCCTGGGCCAGCTTGAGGAGCGACGTGGCCGTCGGCTGCCCGGTATCGGTGGCCCACTGCACGGCTTCTGACAGATGGGCATTGCGCGTCACGTCCAGTCCAAGTGCAGCTTCATTGCCGGTGAGCGGCTCGATATAGTCGACCACGAGGTGACGGGCCGCGATTTTGGTGGGAACGGGGCGACCATTCTCAAGCTCGGTCATTATGTAGCCGGGATAGAGGCGGCGCATGCCTTCCTCGTAGGAGATGCGCTGATCTTCCGGCACTAGCCGATGGAAATTGAATGCCTGTACATAGGAATGCCGTTGCAGCAAAGGCAAGGTGAAGACACGAAACTGTTCACGGCTGACCGGCTCGAAGGTAGTGAACACCTGGTTAATCATCTTGACGACCTGTATGGTCTGGTCAACTTGCTGCTGGATCGTCAGTATTCGAACATACGCGCGCTGCTGGAAGTCGAGCTCGATCTTGTCATGCTCGAGACGCCGCATGCTGACAAACAGCGCTGTTGTGGCGATCAGCCCGACAACAAGTGCCAGCGTAGCCGCCGGAGCGAACGAAAATGACAGGCGCGGTCGGGGCATTCAATTTCCGGTTTGGTCTTGTGTCGGCGTGGGTCGGAGGCGGGTTGCTCAATTCACGGATCGCGTTTGCATTTGCAAGAGTAGCGGATTTATTACCGATCGGAAAGCCATTGACGGTTTTTCCTTCCACTTCAGTGAATTGGGCATTGAACGAGCGTCGTGGCCTTCCAACAATGTCGCGACTACTGGGAAATATTGGCGTTTTATGTTTATCTCTTTATGGCTTTTTCGTTACCTTTGATCGCGACAGAGTATGGCTGACTACCGGCTTTCTGCTACATGGCTGATTGAGGCAACCGCACAGCCAGTGATACAGGCCCTTTCCGATGCAAGCAGCAGGAGATGCTGGTGGCCCAGCGCATCGTTGTCATTGTCCAAGGATTCAGCCCAATGTGAATTGGGGAAGTGTCTGGCGGGATTACTGGATGGGGAACTCAGGGGAGACGCCCGCGTGTCTGTTGTGGAAGCTGGCACTGTGACAAGCATTCACCATGAATGGCAATTCACTACGCGGCGGCGGCGGATGAATATGGCAGCCCCGGTCGCACGCTGGTTTTTTCTACGCCGTTACAAGTCGATCCTGCGACAGGGTGCGGATGGCTTGGCGCACCATCTTGGCACGCGCTTGCTGGATGAATGGACAGATGAACTGCCTCCCCTGCGTTCAGGAAGGGCGCCACCGTTCGACCTTGCCGCCGCAGTCGGCGCTGGTTGCGCGGCTGGCATCTCCTCAACTTTCCTGCAGATGGGAATGTGGCAGGTGCTGTCCTACCCTGTCTGGAACATGCTACTGCGGGATAGCCGTCTCGCAGCAGCGATCGTGCTCGGTCCAGGTGTCCTGCCGCCGCCCCCCACTTTCGATCCGTTCATCATGCTGGTAGCGAGCGTCTTGCATTTTGCCCTGTCGGCGACGTATGGGCTTGCGATCGCGGCCTTGGTCAACCGAATGAAGATGACAACAGCGGTAGGCTTGGGAGCCATTTCCGGCCTGTTGCTGTTTATCCTCAATATGGGCGGGTTTACGAGTGTCTTCCCTTGGTTTGTTGCGAGCCGCGATACGGCGACTGCGGTCGCACATCTTGGCTTTGGAGTCACTGCCGCTGCGTGTTATCGATATGCACAGCCCTTGGGCATCAGAGCGCATTCGCACTGATTGCACCGTCGATGCGGATATTCTCTGAGTACCCCAGTGCGGACTGCCTGATGAGCCGATGCGCTGATCAGCGCGTCTTGGCATCGGGCAGCAGGCAGGCGTCGACTATTTGCAGGTCATTGTCCTTGGCAAAATTGACGACGAAATGATAAGCAAGCGGCTCGAGTTCGCGCAGTTGCTCATTCACGACGACAGACTTTACCCCGGCCAGCACGGTGGGACGGACATAGGGGGAATAGCTCAGGTGCGCATTGGGTCCGCCAGAGCCTTCAGGACGGAAGCAGGACATGACGCCACACAGGCGTTCAGCCCAGTCGCTGGGACGAAACTGTCGGCCATCGCTGGTGATGCCCTGGATGAAGAACTCGCGAGCGACAATCGTGGATTTTTTGAATTCGGCCATGTGTGCGGCTTGCCTTCTCAGCAGTTGCTAGCTGTTGCTGGCTGCGCAGCGGGTAGACGCGCAAACAGCCGTTTAGTGTGACGCCATTATGCGGCATCAGGCTTTCATAATTCTTGCATATTATATCTTATAGAAGACTTGGTGTGAAACAATATTTCGCAATGTGAAATATGCAATAGGAAATTGCAATCTTAACCTGCCGTAACAAATGAATTCGGTGGCTTTTCACTGGTAAGGTGAAAGTACAAATAGACGCGGTCCCATATTAAGTTTCGGGTCAGGATTGGTATAGGACGGGTATGTGCCGCTACGGTTTCGACTATTTGCAATTTCGCCTCCAGAATATGAGTGGCGAAACCGAAAAAATGATTCCCTCTTCCACCAGCGAAGACAGAACGTGAATAGTTTGATAATGACTTCGGATTGTTCGATCCAGAGTCATGGATTGCCCGTCAGGTAATGTCGGGTCCGGTTGATATTTCAGCCAATACGCATAAGCACTGCCTGAAGGTTATTGGCGCAGAGAATGTTGCGTCGATTAACCAAGCCATACCGCAAAGGACAGGAGCAAAAGCAACAGCATCCATAGCAACAACGCACGCCACACCAGACCGACGGTACTCTGCAATGCGCGCACCGTTGGCTCCTCGCCGGGTGCAATTTCCGGTTCAACGCTGATGGAATCCACGGTTGTCGCATCGGCAGTCGGCACGCTGGACGCCGTTTCGAAAGCGGTTCCCAATCGTAGGCCCATGGCGCCACCGCCGGCAGACAGGATAATCCCAATCGCTTCATCGGGCCAGCGATGGGCAAAATTGCGCCATGCATAAATGGCATCTTCAAAGTTGCCGACAATTGCGAACGCAATCGCGGTAAGGCGCGCGGGAACCCAGTCGATGCAATAGAAGGCTTTCGTCGCAAAACGGCCGAACGCTTCATTTTTCAAATGCTCAGGTTCATTCCAGGCACGTGCCAGGTATTCCGCCACGCGGTACATCACCGCGCCTGCAGGACCCAGCGGCATCGCAAACCAGAAAAACACGCCGAAAACGTTGCGATGGGTGGTGATCAGTGCTTTTTCGACAGCAACGCGCGAGACTTCCGCAACACTCATCGTCGTGGTGTCTTGCTTGGTCCATTCTGCGAGCAACCGACGGGCCGTTGCCTCATCGCCGCTATTGAGCGCCAGTTGAATCGATGTGAAGTAGTGACTGTAATGGCGAAAGCCGAGCGTTAGATAAACGATCAGGATGTTCCATAACAAAGCAGCTAGCGGGTTGATCCTGAGACATATCCAGTAGATCAGTGCCGTTGGTATCAACATCAGCAGCATGGTCACTATCCAGGCCATGCGACCATGCCTCTCCTGGCCAGCGTTGAACGTAGCCTCCATACGGGCGGCAAGCTGCTTGACTGCCGCATACATGGGATTATCCGCGCGCAGTGGCTTGAATTGCTCGAACAGCAGCGCGAAAAGAATGGAAAGAAAGGTCATCGTCCTGCCTTGTTAATCACACAGCCGCTACGATAGCGCAGCGCAAGACCTTAATCAAACTTCGTCGGCTCATCGAAGTATTTCAGGCGCGAAGGAAATGAAACAAGTTGCGCAGCATACCGGCTGTTGCGCCCCAGATGAAGAACCGCTCATAGGGCATTGTATAGAAGGTACGTTTCCCGCCTACTTCGGGAAACTCATAGGTGCGGAGCTGATGATTCCTGCCATCCATCAAGAAGGCCATTGGCACCTCGAAGATTTCTGCAACCTCGAACGGGTCTGCCAGCAGTTCGAATGGAGGCCGAACCAGGGCAACCACGGGCGTGACACGAAAGCCGGTGCCAGTAAAATAATCAGGCAAGGTACCAAGCACTTCAATATGCCTGCGATGCAGGCCAACCTCTTCCTCGGTCTCGCGCAGGGCCGTTTCAATCGCCGATGTGTCGACCGCGTCAACGCGGCCACCAGGCAAACTAACCTGACCGGCGTGATCATGCAGATGTGCGGTACGTTGAGTCAGTAGCATGGTCAGCCCGGACTCGTGCGCCACCAGGGGCATCAGCACCGAGGCCATCACCGGCTCACCGGTCAGCTTGCGCAGGTGGCGCTCATCGAATTCTTCACGTATCCAAGGTGGCGGGTGCGCAAAGCGCTGGCGCAACCAGTGAGCAGTCAGGCGCTCAGGTGGAACCGGCGGTTCGCCGGCCACTCCATCGACGGGCAGTGATTCAGGGTCAAATAGCAATTTGGACAAATTCGTTTTCCTCTGGCGGGATCTACAAGAGCATCGATCTCTATGAGTGACTTTGGCATGCCATTGGTTTTACGCGATGGCTGTTTATCCTCTGTATTAGCGCACTTCCATCCTGGCGCACCGTCAATGCCCGACACTTTGCCTGGCCGGGTCAAGGTGAAAACGCTCAAGGCATCCTGACATGTATCGGAACTGCAATGCAGCAAGCTTGTCATGCCGAACACGAAACCAGCACAGGCTCGCACAATGATCTGGCACGTGCTTTCCGACTGCGTAGATGGTGCAACGGCATTAGAAATACCGGACTCGGCAGCAAGTACCCACTTTCAATTTTAACTTGAATGCCGCCGGCTCTCATGTGACAGGCCAGAAATGAAAAAGGGCACCATACGGTGCCCTTTGTCTACAGATCCGCAATTACTCTGCAGCTTGAGTAGCAGCCACACGACGGTTTGGCAGCTTTTCCTTGATACGCGCCGACTTACCGGAACGCTCACGCAGGTAGTACAGCTTCGCACGACGCACATCACCACGACGCTTGACTTCGATCGAAGCGATCAACGGGGAATACAACTGGAAGGTACGTTCCACGCCTTCGCCGGACGAAATCTTACGCACGATGAAGTTGGAGTTCAGGCCGCGATTGCGACGCGAAATGACGACGCCTTCGTAAGCCTGTGCACGCTTGCGAGTGCCTTCAACCACATTGACGTTGACGACGACGGTGTCACCCGGTGCGAAGTCAGGGATGTTTTTGCCCAAGCGGGCGATTTCTTCTTGCTCGAGTTTCTGGATCAAGTCCATTTGTTAGCTCCTGATACCATCTTGCCGGCGCATGTGCTTGTACACAGAAAATTTGCCCGGTAGAGGATGGGGTTAAACATGCGGACAGACATCGTCCGCTCGATACTGCTACTGCATACTGCTCAAAAATTTTTCATCGGCCCGCGTCAGCAAACCAGCCGCCCGCGCCCTCAAGATCAGGTCAGGCCGCTTTTTTGATGTTGCCAGCAAAGCCTGTTCACGGCGCCACTTCTCGATCTCGGCATGATGGCCGCCCATCAGCACCGGAGGAACTGCGACACCCTCGTAAACCTCCGGCCGCGTGTAATGCGGGCAGTCAAGCAAGCCGTTGACAAAGCTGTCTTCAACAGCAGACACATCGTCGTTCAGAACCCCTGGCAACTGCCGGATCACTGCATCCATCAAGGCCATCGCAGGTAGCTCGCCACCGGACAGCACAAAATCACCAAGGCTGATTTCCTCGTCTACGCAGCGATCGAGAAGACGCTGGTCGACAGCTTCATAACGTCCACACAGCAAGACCAGACCGGGTTCTGACGTCAATTGCATCACGCGCTCATGCGTCAGTGCCCTTCCCTGCGGCGACAGGTAGACGACTCGCGGTGTTGGCAAGCCTTGCTCCGCCTGCCGGTCTTTAGCCGCCTCAATCGCAGCCTCAAGAGGCTTTGCCAACATCACCATCCCAGGGCCGCCGCCATATGGGCGATCGTCGATAGTACGGTAATTGTCAGTTGTGAAATCACGCGGATTCCAGAGCGACAGGCTGCATCGCTTTTGTTCAAACGCGCGACGGGTAATGCCGGACTGCGTTATTGCAGTAAACATGTCTGGAAAGAGCGTGACGACATCAAATTGCATCTTTGCTCATCCTCAACTTTTTACTGAACTAGTCTGCATGTCGCAATGCTGTCACCCAGCGTCAGGCATCAGAAGTCCAGACCCCAGTCTACTGTGATCTTCTTGCCAGCCTGATCAACCGTTTTGACAAACTGCTCGACAAAGGGAATCAGCCATTCCTTCGGCTTCTCGTCTTCAACTGCCGAAGCGGCGGTCACTTTCAGGATAGGATGCGCACCGTTGTCCATCAGATCGGCAACTTTACCCAGGGGTTCGCCCTGGAGGTTCTCGACTTCCAGACCAATCAGATCGATCCAGTAAAACTCATCGTCCGACAGGACCGGGAAATGACTTCGACGTACCTGGACGGTCGCGCCCTTGAGCGCTTCTGCCGCGTTACGGTCTGCCACCCCCATCAACTGGGCAACGACATCTTCGCCATGGATCTTTGCCTGCATCATGTCGACGTCACGGAGGACCGGCTTGTCTAGCCACCATGTCCTTGCATGCAACATTGCATCCGCATCCGACGAATAAGGCCTGATCCTGACCCAGCCTTGAATTCCATAGGCACCGGTCACATGACCCACCAGCACCAGATCATCAGGGACTGATATCCCCGAAGCAGTTTTCACTGACAATTAAGCAGCGGCCTTGTTGCCACCAGCTTTTACCAGACGGGCAACGGTCGGGGACAGTTGCGCGCCGACACCTTGCCAGTAAGCCAGGCGATCCTGAGTGATGCGGAAAGCCTCATCCTTGCCCGATGCTACCGGATTGTAGAAGCCGAGACGCTCGATGAAACGGCCATCACGACGATTACGCGAATCGGTTGCAACGATGTTGAAAAACGGGCGCCCTTTGGCACCGGCACGGGATAAACGAATAACGACCATAATTTGCTTCCAAAAATTGTTCGAGGGCGGAAAAAGCCGGGAATTATAGCCCAGTTTTTGATGTGCCGGCAAGTTTGGAAGCATTTGCCGCCCAGCGTTGCTTTGATGGACGGTCTCATGCACACTACGCGGCGGCCGATTGCACTGCCGCTCCACGGGCCTCAAGGGTGCCGGATTGAACTGCAATATAAAATGACTTGCCCGGCGCACATGCCGACAAGCTGACATCACATGAACGTTACACACAAGAATAAAACACTCGCTACTTTTCTCGCATCGATCTTTGGCGGTATTGGCGCACACCGATTCTATCTTTATGGCAAAAAAGACAAGCTGGCATGGCTTCACGTGGTGCTGTTTCCGCTATCGATATTTGCCGGCTTTATCGCGGCACTCGTCATCGGGCTTACCCCTGATGAAAAATGGGATGTTCAACACAATGCCGGTTCTGGACGGCAGTCCAATTCGGGCTGGCTAGTGATCATTCTTGTGGTGATTACCTTTGCCGGCGGAGCGATTGCCCTGATCGCGGCAATCGCTCGCGCCTTCGACCTGTTATTCACAGGCGGCGCCTACGGCTGAAGGGGCTTGATTACAGCATGTGAGCGGTTGGTCGCTCGACAGGTGGTGTGCCTTCCTTGAACAGGGATTTCAGCTGCTGGCGGAACTCCGGACTGTCCTCATGCTTGTGCACGCTGACCGCGTGTTGTACTGCGGCTTCCAGCAATTCTTGATCTGAATCGGCGGATATGGCGACCGAACAGCCGCTATCGCTTGGGAATTCTCGACAGTCAATAAATTTGCGTCCCATGATACTTACCTCCTGCAGGAGAAGTAGGTCGACACTGATGCTCTCAGTGGCCTGTGCAACCTGGAAGCCCGGCCGTGCATTACTGGACCTGCCGAACCTTGAATCTGGCGGCACGCTTCGTTATAGGCAGCTATGGGCGCCACATCAAGCTTCTCCGACATTCCTTCATGGATGGCGCAGGCTGCAAACAAATTTCCGGATTTTATGCAAAGCAGGTACGTGTTTATTGAAATGTTGCATGGCGCAAAATATGCAGCGTGGAATCATAGCAATCACCTAATGCGTACACCATGAACTTGTTCCGAATACAGTGAGAAGCTGCAAAGGGGGAGCTGGCACCGTGCCTGCTCCGCTTCCTTCGGCTGCCATGCCAGCAGTCGTGTCGACCGCTGCTGCTATCGACGATGCAGCCTTGGAACAGTGTCTTCGCTGAGTCGGGCAAACGCATGCGCGCACTGTCTGCATGTGTAATGATCAGCCGAACTCAATAGTAGATATTTGACTTGACGCTCAGATGGAAACGCTGGTTGTTTCCAGCAGCTGACAGCCGTCAATCTTCCAGCGACTGTCTTCACCTTCCTGCATCCAGAAGATGGCTACCCAAACCTTGCTGTTTTCATCAGTGACCCGCACGATCTGGATCGCGTTGCCATCGATGACTTCGGCACTGGAAAAAATCGCACGTTCGTAGCGGTATATTGGGTTGTACTGCTCCTTGATCAATCGCAGGAACCTGTCGGGACTGCCGATCAACATGCGCTTTTCCGGGGTGGCGAGTTCGAACGCTCGATCCGCGTCGTCGTTGGCGAGAGCTTCAAGTTGAAGCTGTACGGCGTCATGGATGGCTATCGCATCCGCCGTGGTGATGGCGTCGACCGCCATGGCGCTGGTCCACCATGGACCAGCAAATCCGATAAGCAGGGTTGCCGTAGCCAACAACCGTTTCATGATCGCCTCCCGACCAGAAACTACAATTGCACAATTGATTGCCCGATATGGAGGCAGAGTTGCAAAAGTGCCGAGAGTTCACGGCATACAAACAATAAAGGCAGCCCGCAGGCTGCCTTCTAGCGCTACATCAAACTGCGCAGTGCGTCGTTGTCAGAACTGCTCTTCCGCCAATGCCATGACGCCGGTGCTGCCATCAACAATCGCGGCACGATAACCGGCAGCCTGCGCCAGAAAGTGGTCGGCGAAGAAACGCGCGGTAGTAATCTTTGCCTGGTAAAACTTTGCATCGCCCTGTCCGGCGTCCAGCTTGCGCTGGGCAATCAATGCAGCACGTGCCATCTGCCAGCCGCCGAGAACGACGCCTGCCATTTTGAGATACAGCACGCTGCCGGCAAACACGCCCTTGATGTCGCTTTTCATGTTGCCGACGACATAATTGACGACTTCTTCCAGCGCTTGGGACCCGGCTGTGAGCTGATTGCGGATAGCGGCCAAGTCGCCCGTGGTGTAGGCCGATAATTCTTCCTCTGTACGGCGTACCTGGGACAGGATTGCCTTGGCGGTTGCACCACCATCGCGCACAGTTTTGCGGCCGACCAGGTCGTTTGCCTGGATCGCGGTTGTACCTTCATAAATCGGCAGGATGCGCGCGTCACGGTAATACTGAGCAGCGCCGGTTTCTTCGATGAAGCCCATGCCGCCGTGGACCTGCACGCCATTGGATGCGACGTCGATCGACAGTTCGGTCGACCATCCCTTGACGACCGGGACCATGAACTCGTAGAAAGCCTGATTCGCCTTGCGCACTGCGTCATCCTGATGATGATGTGCGGCATCATGGGCAGCGGCGGTGACGTAAGACAACGCACGTGAGGCTTCGGTCTGTGCACGCATGGACATCAGCATACGGCGCACATCCGGGTGATGGATGATCGCCACCGGTCCGCTTGAACCTGCGAGGTCTCGAGATTGCACCCGGTCTCGCGCGTAGCTCACCGCCTTCTGATAAGCGCGTTCTGCCAGGCCGATGCCTTGCATGCCGACCGCGAAACGCGCCGCATTCATCATGATGAACATGTATTCCAGGCCGCGGTTCTCTTCACCGACCAGGGTGCCAATCGCGCCGCCGTGATCGCCGAACTGCAGTACGGCCGTGGGGCTGGCCTTGATGCCCAGTTTGTGTTCGATGGATACGCAATGCACGTCGTTGCGCTCACCCGGCGAGCCATCGGCATTGACCAGGAACTTCGGCACGATGAACAGCGAAATGCCCTTCACGCCTTCCGGCGCATTCGGCGTACGTGCCAGCACGAGGTGGACGATGTTCTCGGCCATATCGTGCTCGCCATAGGTAATGAAAATCTTGGTGCCGTAAATCTTGAACGTACCGTCACCTTGCGGCACGGCGCGCGTGCGCACCAGGGCCAGGTCGGAACCGGCTTGCGGCTCGGTGAGGTTCATGGTGCCTGTCCATTTGCCGGAAATCAGATTTTCCAGATAGAGCTTCTTTTGCTCGTCGGTACCGGCAGTCATCAGCGCCTCGATCGCACCGTCGGTCAACAGCGGGCACAGGGCGAACGACAGATTGGCGGAATTGAGCATTTCGATGCAAGGCGTTGCCACGAGCTTGGGCAAGCCCTGGCCGCCAAACTCGACCGGATGCTGCACACCCTGCCAGCCGGCTTCACCAAAGGCCTTGAATGCTTCCTTGAAACCCTTGGTGGTAGTGACGTTGCCGTCTTTCCAGAAACTGGGCTCTTTATCGCCGATAACGTTGAGCGGTGCGACCACTTCGCTGCAAAACTTTGCGTTTTCTTCCAGCACCGCTTCCACGGTTTCCGGACTCGCGTCTTCACAGCCGGGCAAGGCATTCACTTCGGACAGGCCCGCGAGTTCGTTAATCACGAACAGCATGTCTTTCAACGGGGCGACGTAGCTCATTTCAGTCTCCAAAAAGAAGGGCAGGATGGCGGGCAGTATGACGAAGCCTGCGGAAAATTCCTGTCAGCTTCGCGACAAACCCGGCACATCTGCCCGGTATTTTCATCAATTTCTTTCGCGGGAATGGCGTGCTGCCATTCCGGCTATGCTGCGGTTTAACCCAGTTCGTTGACCAGTTGCGGTACGAGTTCGAACAGATCGCCAACGATGCCGTAATCGGCGACCGAGAAGATCGGCGCTTCCGGATCCTTGTTGATGGCGACGATGGTCTTCGAGTCCTTCATGCCGGCCAAATGCTGGATCGCACCGGAGATGCCGACCGCGATGTACAGCTGCGGCGCCACGATCTTGCCGGTCTGGCCAACCTGCCAGTCGTTGGGCACGAAGCCGGCGTCAACCGCCGCGCGCGACGCACCCATCGCTGCACCGAGCTTGTCGGCCAGCGGTTCGAGGATCTTGAAGTTATCGCCGGAACCCATGCCACGGCCGCCGGAAACGATCACCTTGGCAGCGGTCAGTTCAGGACGGTCGGACTTGGCCACTTCACGCGAGACGAAGGCGGATTTGCCGGCATCCGGAGCGGCAGTGATGGTCTCCACTGCGGCGTTACCGCCGGTGGCTGCCGCATCAAAGCCGGTGGTACGAACGGTAATGACCTTGACCGGGTCAGCCGACTGCACGGTGGCAATGGCGTTACCGGCGTAGAAAGGACGCTCGAAGGTGTCAGCTGAGACCACCTTGGTGATTTCGGACACCTGGCCGACGTCGAGCTTGGCAGCCACGCGCGGCAGGATGTTCTTGCCGTAGGCAGTCGCCGGGGCCAGGATGTGCGAGTACGCGGAAGCGATGGCGAGCGCCTGTTCAGCTACGTTCTCGGCCAGGCCTTCAGCAAAATATGGCGCATCGGCGACCAGAACCTTGGTCACGCCAGTGATTTTGGAAGCGGCTTCGGCAGCGCCGCCGCAGTTGGATCCGGCCACGAGCACGTGGACGTCGCCGCCGCACTGGGCGGCAGCAGTGATGGTGTTGAGGGTGCTTCCCTTGAGCGAAGCGTTGTCGTGTTCAGCGATGACGAGTGCGGTCATAATGGTTTCCTGATCTGAATAAGGTAAAGGCGCAAGCGCTTAGATGACTTTGGCTTCGTTCCTGAGCTTGGAGACCAGCTCGTCGACGCTCTTGACCATGATGCCGGCCGAACGCTTCGGCGGCTCGGACACTTTCAGCGTCTTCAGGCGCGGCGTCACGTCCACACCGATATCAGCCGGCTTGATGGTTTCCAGCGGCTTCTTCTTGGCCTTCATGATGTTGGGCAGCGTGACATAACGCGGCTCGTTGAGGCGCAGGTCGGTCGTGACGATCGCCGGCAGCGGCAGGGCCACGGTTTCCAGGCCGCCGTCGACTTCGCGTGTCACGGTTGCCTTGCCGTCTTCCAGGGTGACCTTGGAGGCAAAGGTTGCCTGACCCCAGCCCAGCAGGGCTGCCAGCATCTGGCCGGTCTGGTTGCAGTCATCGTCAATCGCTTGCTTGCCCAGGATGATCAGCTGCGGCTGCTCCTTGTCGGCCACCGCCTTGAGCAGCTTGGCGACAGCCAGCGGCTGCAGTTCGACATCGGTTTCGACCAGGATGCCGCGGTCCGCGCCAATCGCCATCGCGGTACGCAGGGTTTCCTGGCATTGCGTCACGCCGCAAGACACAGCGATGACTTCGGTGACCTTGCCGCCTTCCTTCAGGCGGGTCGCTTCCTCAACGGCGATCTCGTCGAACGGATTCATCGACATCTTGACGTTGGCGATGTCCACGCCGCTGCCGTCGGATTTCACGCGGACCTTGACGTTGTAGTCCACCACGCGCTTGACTGGAACCAAAACTTTCATAGCTTTGCCTTTGTAAATAAACAATTGACGTTAACGTAAACCAAACCGTGATTATAAAGAGAACTGGACTGGATGCAGAATTTAGCACGACCGTTCTATTAATTGGTAGAGAGTATGCACTAATTCACAGCAAAAATCCAAAAAAGCGGAGGTAAAGCTTAAAGCGTATTGCCTTGCAAAAGCATGGCCGCGCCTTGTACAAGCTGATGAGAATAACGCAATCAATGCGGCGCAACCTGCGCCGTATCAGGACAGATTAGACTATTTGCGCTTCATAAAGAAGGTGAATTCCTTATTGTTCTCGCTGTGGCCGACGAGTTCATTGCCCGTCTGGCGGGCAAAAGCCTGAAAATCGCGGACCGAACCGGGATCGGTTGCCGTGACACGCAAGATCTCGCCACTGGTCATTTCCGCCAGCGCTTTCTTTGCCTTCAGGATGGGCAGCGGACAGTTCAGGCCGCGAGCGTCAAGCTCTTTCTGGAATTCCATGTTGCTTTCTCGAAGGAAGACAGGGATTGGGAAGTAGCAAAAATTCTACCCTAAATATGGGAAGCTTGGTGCGTCGCAGCAAGCCGCACGGAAATTGTGCGATGTTCAGGAATGTTTTTTACGGAATTCGTTTAGATCAAGCAGAGCAGCGGATCAAGAAGACCAATCCAGAAATTCGACCGGCAGACCACGGGCCCGCATCCAGTCAGCCATTGCATAACCGGTACCGGCACGCCAGGGACGGAGTTTTTCCGGTGTGACAAGGCGGTAATCGACCAGTTCTTCGGACAAACGGATGTCGCCCGATGCCTTCACATGGTAGGCAATGATGAGTTCATTCTTGCGGATGAACTCGTATACACCGATAAGAGTAACCTCATCGGCGTCCAGATTGGTTTCTTCCTTGAGTTCGCGGGCAACACCCTGCTCCGGCGTCTCACCCCGTTCCATGAAACCGGTGATGAGAGCAAACATTTTCTCCGGCCAGGCGGCGTTGCGCGCCAGCAGGATACGGCCTTCGACTTCGACCAGGGCGGCCAGTACGGGGAGCGGATTGTCCCAATGCGTCCAATGCCCGTCGGGACAGGCAAGGCGGACCTTGCCGCCTTCGCCGGTATCCGCTCGCTGGATCAGCGGCGCGGCGCACATCGGACAGTATTGGTAATCCATGGCGAGCCCCTTGATAAATGCGCCTTTATGCGCGTTCGCGTACCCAGGCGGCAACGCCGTCGAGCGCCTTGGGCAATCCGCTTGGATCGGTACCGCCAGCCTGCGCCATGTCGGCGCGACCGCCGCCCTTGCCGCCCACCTGCTGGGCGACAAAGTTGACCAGTTCGCCGGCCTTGACCTTGGACGTGGCATCCGCGGTGACGCCGGCAATCAGGCTGACTTTGCCGTCATTGACCGCCGCCAGCACGATGGCTGCCGACTTCAGCTTGTCCTTCAGCTTGTCCATGGTCTCGCGCAATGCCGGCACATCGGCACCGTTCAGGGTTGCCGCCAGCACCTTGAGGCCATTGATATCGACGGCCTTGTTAACCAGTTCGTCGCCCTGGCTGGAAGCCAGCTTGCCCTTGAGCGCGGCGAGTTCCTTTTCCAGCGTGCGGACCTGCTCGAGTACGCTGCCAACGCGGGCATTGATTTCCGCCGGCGTCGCCTTGAGCGTGCCCGCGACATTGTTGACCGTCGTTTCAAGCGACTGCAGATAAGCCAGCGCATTCTCGCCGGTCACTGCCTCGATACGACGGACGCCGGCTGCGACACCGCCTTCGGCCACGACCTTGAACAGGCCGATGTCGCCGGTGCGCTGCACGTGGGTACCGCCGCACAGTTCGCGGCTGGAACCGATGTCGAGTACGCGGACTTCATCGCCATACTTTTCGCCGAACAGCATCATGGCGCCGGATTTCTGTGCTTCTTCGATCGGCATGACGCGTGCCTGGGTCGGATGATTGGCAAGGATCTCGGCATTGACGATCGCTTCGACCTTGCGGATCTGCTCCTGGGTCATCGGGCCGTTATGCGCAAAGTCGAAACGCGTACGCTCGGCATTGACCAACGAACCCTTCTGCTGCACATGTGCGCCCAGCACTTCGCGCAGCGCCTTGTGCATCAGGTGAGTCGCGCTGTGGTTACGAATGGTCCTGGCGCGCTTCTCGGCGTCGACCTTGGCATTGACGACGTCGCCGACCTTGATCGTGCCTTCGACGATACGGCCATGGTGACCGAAAACGGCAGCCTGGATCTTCAGGGTATCTTCAACCAGGAAGCGTGATGCGGCATTGCGCAGTTCACCGGTGTCGCCAACCTGACCACCGCTCTCTGCGTAGAACGGCGTATGGTCGAGTACCACGACGGCGTCATCGCCGGAATTTGCTTCATTGACCGCCGTGCCGTCGACATAGATTGCCGTCACTGTCGCCGTCTCGTGGATCAGCTTTTCATAGCCATGGAAGGTGGTCGGGTTGCCGCTGTATTCCAGGCCTTGCGCCATCTTGAACTTGCCCGCTTCGCGTGCGCGCTGACGTTGTTCATCGAGCAGCGCATTAAAGCGGTCTTCGTCCACTGTGACGCCGCGCTCGCGGCAAACGTCGGCAGTCAGGTCGACCGGGAAGCCGTAGGTGTCGTGCAGCTTGAATGCGGTATCGCCATCGATCTGCCTGGCGCCTGAAGCAAGCGCGCGCTCAAGGATTTCCATGCCGTTGGCGATGGTGCGGAAGAAGGCATCTTCTTCCTGCTTGAGCACTTCGGTCGCACGCTTTTCATTCTGGCGCAGTTCGGGGTAGGCGTCGCCCATTTCGGCGACCAGCGCTGGGACCAGCGAATAGAAGAACGGCTTGCGTGCGCCCAGCTTGTAGCCATGACGGATCGCACGGCGAGCGATGCGGCGCAGCACATAACCGCGGCCGGCGTTGCTCGGGATGACGCCGTCGACGATCGTAAAAGTACAGGCACGGATATGGTCGGCAATGACTTTCAGCGACGGCGAATCCTTGTCGCAGTCAGCGGCGCCGGCCGCATCGACGGCCTTCTTCGCGGCTGCCAGCAGGTTGACGAAGGTATCAATCTCGTAATTGCCGTGAACATGCTGCAGCACCGCGGTGATGCGCTCAAGGCCCATACCGGTATCGACGCTGGGCTTGGGCAGCTTGTGCATGACGCCCGCTTCGTCGCGATTGAACTGCATGAACACGTTGTTCCAGATCTCGATGTAACGATCGCCGTCTTCATCAGGCGAACCGGGGGGGCCGCCGGGGATCTCGGGGCCGTGATCGTAAAAGATCTCGGTGCACGGGCCGCAGGGACCGGTGTCCCCCATCATCCAGAAGTTGTCGGACGCATAGCGCGCACCCTTGTTGTCGCCGATGCGCACGATGCGTTCCGCCGGCACGCCGACAGTTTTGTTCCAGATATCGTAGGCTTCGTCGTCTTCCGCGTAGACGGTGACCCAGAGTTTTTCCTTCGGCAACTTGAAGACTTCGGTCAGCAATTCCCAGGCGTACTGGATCGCATCGTGCTTGAAATAATCGCCAAAGCTGAAATTGCCCAGCATTTCAAAGAAGGTGTGATGACGCGCGGTGTAGCCGACGTTTTCCAAGTCATTGTGCTTGCCGCCAGCCCGGATGCACTTCTGCGACGTCGTCGCACGGGTGTAAGGACGCTTGTCGAAGCCCAGGAAGACATCCTTGAACTGGTTCATGCCAGCATTGGTAAACAGCAGTGTCGGGTCATCCCCAGGCACCACCGGGCTGGACGCAACGATGGTATGGCCCTTGGATTCGAAATACTTCAGGAATTTTTCGCGGATTTCAGACGATTTCATGTTCGGTGGCGACTAGGGGTTAAGCTTGCAAACCGTTGATTATACGTGATATCCCCTCGGTGAAGCCGGGGCGGAATGATGTGCAGAACGCAACTGAAAAATACGCCGGGTAAAGGGGAGCGACATGGAACCGACACAGGATCGACGACCGGTCCGGATAGTGCCGGCAGATGCACCGGCGATCAGAAGTGCTTGATTATGCAGCGAAATCCGGCCCGATCAGGTCGAGCCGGTCGGTGCAAAACGCATCGACACCCCATGTCAGGATTTCCCGCGCGCGCTCCGGTTCATTGACGGTATAGCAAAACAACCCATAACCGGCTTCCTTGATGGCGCGTGCCAAGCTCGGGGTAAGCTTTTTGTGATTTGTATGCAGGGCGACCGCATCAAGACTGCGCAGTTTGTCGAGCCAGTCCGGCGGCACGATATCGAGCAGGAAGCCGCGTGGGATATCGGGTGCGGTTTCCCGCGCCGCTGCCAGGGCGTCGAACGAAAATGACGAGAACAATGGTAATTCCGACGGTACTGCGCCACCGGCAAGTTCCTGTGCGAACAATTTTCTTGTCGCTTCTGCAACCACGGTTCCGGTAATGGCTTCAAAGCCGGGAGAGGGCTTGATTTCCACGTTCATCCAGATGCCATTTTCCTTGCAGAAAGCCACAACCTGTTCGTACTTGGGCACAGGCTCGCCAGCGAACTCTGCACCACGCCAGGAACCGGCATCCATCCCAGCCAGTTCGGCTGCCATCGTCTTCGCGACCTCTCCATGCCCGGGAACTGTACGTCCGAACTGAGGGTCATGCATCAGGACCGGGATATTATCCGCAGACAGCATGACGTCGAATTCGACAGCCCGGAATCCATATGCCAGTCCGCGACGCATTCCGGCAAGAGTATTCTCGGGGGCAAGAATGCCGCCGCCGCGGTGAGCAACGATTTTTGGATAAAACCACATGGCTTGATCTATGTCTTGGAATGATATTCAACCAGTCGTAGTCTAATGCCAAACGTTAATTAAAGGAGAGCCGCTTTAGTTCATGTGTACACGCGCATGGGCGAGAGCGGTCGCTGCACACGACATGGCTTCCGACAATTCCTATAATTCGCCTTTCGACGCGTCCACCTTCATCATCCCTGAAGGATGGCACGCATTCTCGGACCTGCTTGGCGGGGTCGATACGGGCTTGCTCTTTCTGCGCGATGGCATGATCGTCCATGCCAATTCGACGCTTGCTACGCAACTTGGCTATACCGACGATGAACTGGCCGGACAACCGCTCGAAATACTGTTCCAGCCATCGGGCACTTCGACGCAGCCGGCCCAGCCATCAATGGAAGATGGCAGCGACATGTATTTGCGGACCAAGGGCGGCGCGCAGGTTCATTATCAACTGGTGGCGAACCGCGTCGATACATTCAGCGATGCCGGTTGCGTGATATGGGTATTGCAGCCGATGCTGTCGAGCGCAGAAGTCGACCAGCTGACCGGTGACGATGCTCCGCCCCCGACAGAAGCATCTTCGCTGACGGATCATCTGCCTGACTTGATCGCGGTCTGCACGCCCGATGCAAACCTGCGCTACAGCAACCGCGCTTTCCGTAATGCAGTCGGCACACACGCCGATATTGCCCAGCAAGTTCATGAAGAAGATCGCCCGCGTTTCGTCGAGTCGCTCGCACAGGCACAACCGGATGGACCGGCCGTGCCGCTTGCCTTCCGCCTGCGTGGTCAGGGAGGGTCGTACCGTCATGTGGCCGGCGAGGTGCGCAATCTGCAAAATCAAAAAGACGTCGGCGGATTGTTGCTCAGCTTGCGTGACGTTACCGACGACGTGCAGCGCCAGCAAGGCGTGGAGCTGGACAAGAAGCGCCAGCTTCACTATCTGAATCGCCTGATGCGCATCGCCCAGCATCCACATGCAAATTTTTCGTCGGCACTGAAAGTCATTCTGAAATCCGCCACCAAGGCCTTGGGAACGCATCGATGCTCGTATTGGGACGTCCATGATGATCCCCAGAAAACCCGTTGCATGCTGGCCTATGACGAATTGCGCCAGAACTATCATGAAGAGCAATTGAGCCTGCCGTCCGGCATGTCCCTGCATTCACTGCTGCAGCGCGTGCTGGGCAGCGACCATCAGCTGGTGGTCGCGGATGTGGATCAGGATCCGCGTGTCGCCGTCTATTGCGAATACTTTCACGCCAACCAGGTCAAGGCTGTGATCGCCATGCCGGTAAGGCATGGCGATGCCTATGCCGGCGTACTGTTGCTGTCGCATGTCGGCGAAGCCCGCCAGTGGCGGCGCGATGAATCCGATTTCGCCGAGATTGTCGCCGGCCTGATTGCGCTCATCCTGAAGGAAGTCGACCGTGTCCGCGCCGAGGCACAGGCCAAGCATTTTGCCCGCCATGACCGGCTGACCGGCTTGCCTAACCGCGATTCCCTGCTTGACCAGGCGGCTGACATCTTCCCCAAGATGACGACCCGTGCCAATACCCTCGCGGCATTCTTCATCGATCTCGACGGCTTCAAGGAAGTCAATGACACCCTTGGCAAGGACGTCGGCGACGAGCTGCTGAAAGCCTCGGCCATGCGGCTGCGCAACGTGGTCCGCAAGAATGACATCGTCGCCCGCCTCGGCGGCGATGAATTTGTTCTGCTGGCAGTCAACCTCAGCGACATGCGCATTGCCGACGACATCGCCACCCAGTTGGTCGATACCATGCGCGGCGCTTTCTCGGTCGGTGGTCATAAGGTACAGATTTCGGCCAGCGTCGGCATTGCCATCTACCCCTTTGACGGTACGGACCTCGACACGCTGATGAAAAAGGCAGACATTGCGCTGGTGGAAGCCAAGCGTTCGGGGCGTGACCAGTACCGGATGTTCCGTCCACAGCTCAACGATAGCACGCCGCCCACGCCGCGCACCGGGCGCAACTAACGTATTCGGCAGGTCAGTCAAGACAGAGGTTGCCGCATGCGGTTAGAATCAACCGCAGTTACCACGGCCACCCGATCCACCCGAGCGCCGGCGAAGCGTTCATCCGACCCCAATCGAACATGACTGACCTGCCTGTCAAGAAAGCACTTGGACATATCCGCGTACTCGACCTGACCCGCGTGCTCGCGGGCCCCTGGTGCGCACAAAACCTGGCCGACCTCGGCGCCGATGTGATCAAGGTCGAACGCCCCGGCGCAGGTGACGACACCCGTTCCTGGGGCCCGCCCTACCTGCGCGATGCGCAAGGCAAGGACACCAGCGAAGCCGCTTATTACCTTGCAGCCAATCGTAACAAACGTTCGGTGACGCTCGATATCGCTTCATCCGAAGGGCAGCAGATCGTGCGCGAACTGGCGCGGCAATCGGATGTGGTGCTGGAAAATTACAAGGTCGGCCAGCTGAAGAAATATGGGCTGGACTACGACTCCCTGAAGAAGGAAAAGCCGGACCTGGTCTATTGCTCGATCACCGGTTTCGGCCAGAGTGGTCCCTATGCGCAGCGCGCCGGCTACGATTTCATTATTCAGGGCATGGGCGGCTTCATGTCCATCACCGGCGAGCGGGACGACCAGCCGGGCGGCGGTCCGCAAAAGGCCGGCGTGGCCATTTCCGACCTGATGACCGGCATGTACGCCACCATCGCGGTGATGGCTGCACTGACGCACCGTGACCGGACCGGCGAAGGCCAGTACATCGACATGGCGCTGCTTGACGTACAGGTCGCCATGCTGGCGAACATGAACACCAACTATCTTGCCAGTGGCAATCCGCCACATCGCTGGGGCAATGCTCATCCCAATATCGTCCCCTACCAGACCTTTCCTACTGCGGACGGCCATATCATCGTGGCAGTCGGCAATGACGGACAGTACCGTCGCTTCGTGGAAGCCGGTGGGAGGCCGGACCTGTTTGCCGACGAGCGCTTTGCCACCAACCCAATGCGAGTACGCCATCGCGATATCCTGGTGCCGCTGCTCGCCGAGATGGTCAAGACCAAGACCAAGCAGGAATGGATTGACGCCCTCGAATCAGCGGGCGTGCCCTGCGGCCCAATCAACAACCTCGACGAAGTCTTCGAAAACCCGCAGGTGGTCGCGCGCGAACTGCGGGTCGATCTGCCGCACCCGACAGGCGCCCAGGTCAAACTGGTCGGCAGCCCGATGAAAATGTCTGCCACGCCGCCGCGCTACGACATGCCGCCGCCGCTGCTGGGCCAACATACCGACGAGGTGTTGCGCGACGTGCTCGGCCGCAGCGCGGAACAGGTGGAAGAATTGCGAAAGAAGGGCATCGTCTGACGCCCACGAATTGAGCTGATCGCTGCATCGCCAGAAATTCACGCACAATTCCAACAGATTCTAAGAGCATCTATCAAAATGACGATGGCAAGGCGCGCCGACGAAGACAGTACAGGCGTACGGCTAGGAGGCCTCGGCGGCCCCAAGCAACGCGGCAAGCGGCATTTTGATAGGTGCTCTAAAACTCGGGAGCAGGCATGGTCGACTTTAACTGGAGCAACCCCTATCCGACGAACCGCAGTCCGCTGCTCGCCCGGAATGTCGTCGCCACCTCCCATCCGCTGGCGGCGCAGGCGGGATTGCGCATGCTGGATGCCGGCGGTAATGCGGTCGATGCGGCGATTGCCGCTGCCGCCACGCTGACCATTGTCGAACCGGTGTCCTGCGGCCTCGGCGGCGATGCGTTTGCGATCCTGTGGGATGGCCATGAGCTGCATGGACTGAATGCATCCGGACCGGCGCCGCAAGCCTGGACCACCGAGTATTTCAGGCAACGGCATGACGGGCGTATTCCCTCCCATGGCTGGGATACCGTCACGGTGCCCGGCATGGTTGCCGGCTGGGTCGCCTTGTCGGAGCGTTTCGGCAAGCTGCCTTTTACCCAGTTGTTTGAAACGGCGATCGACATTGCCCAGCGTGGCCATCTGGTCGCACCTATTGTGCAGTCGAAATGGGCCCGCGCAATACCCCAACTGAAGGACCAGCCCGGATTTGCCCGTGCGTTCATGCCGCATGGCCGGGCACCGCATGTTGGTGAGAACTTTGTCTTCGCCGAAGCGGCGCATACCTTGACCCGCATCGCCGAAACCCATGGCGAAGCGTTTTATCGCGGCGAACTGGCGGAAGCCATGGCATCGCATGCGAAACAGCATGGTGCCGCACTCGGCATCGATGATCTGGCCGCTTTTGCCCCCTCGTGGGTCACACCGATTGCGCGCGACTATGGCGACTACACCGTCCACGAAATCCCCCCCAATGGTCAGGGAATTACCGCACTGATCGCGCTCGGTCTGATCGAACAACTGGATATCGGACGCTTTGCACTGGATTCGGCGGATTTCCATCATTGCCAGATTGAAGCGATCAAGCTGGCATTTGCCGATACCTACCGCTGGGTCGCCGACCACCGTGCAATGACGGAAGTCACCGCCGCCCACTTGCTTGACAATAATTATCTGGCCGAGCGTGCCAGACGCATCGACCTGCATCGCGCGGGAACGCCGGAACATGGCTTGCCGCCCCAGGGTGGCACGGTCTATCTCAGCGCTGCCGATGAAAGCGGCATGATGGTCAGCTTCATCCAGTCCAATTTCCATGGCTTCGGTTCCGGCGTCGTGGTGCCGGAAACCGGGATCAGTCTGCACAATCGCGGCCGCGGCTTTTCACTCGATAGCCGCCACCCGAACTGCGTGGCGCCGGGCAAGCAGCCATTTCACACGATCATCCCGGGATTCCTGACACGGGATGGCAAGGCGCAAATGAGTTTTGGCGTGATGGGCGCCAACATGCAGCCTCAGGGCCACCTGCAAACGCTGTTGCGCATGTTGACTTACGGACAACAGCCACAGGCGGCGTGCGATGCGCCGCGCTGGAAAGTCAACAGCGGCCTTGACGTCGATATCGAAGCCACGATGCCGGCGGACGTCGTGGCCGAGCTGGCGGCACGTGGCCACAAAGTCAATACACGCACCGACAGCAACCATGATTTCGGCTCCGGCCAGTTCATCTGGAAAACGGATGATGGCTACATCGCGGCCAGCGACAGTCGGCGCGATGGCCAGGCGGTAGGCTTTTAACCGGCATTTTCCATTAGTCTGTCCTGCATTTCGCTCCCCAAATGGCAGGGTTTGCGGCGAAGTTCGGCAGCTCGTCGCATTCCGCTGTAAAAGTCTGCCGCCCATGTCCAGAATGGCTCCATCGAAACGCACTACCGGGAGCGCATCATGGCCTTCACCCCGATCATCCTCACCCATGTTCTGGCAGCAACGTCGGCCATCGCCGTTGGTGGCGCGGCCCTGTTGTCGAAAAAGGGGACACCCCTGCACCGCCTGCTTGGTCGTGGCTGGGTAATCCTGATGCTGATTGCCGTATTGTCTTCCTTCGGCATCAAGACCCATGGTCATTATTCCTGGATTCACCTGCTGTCCCTCATCACTATCGCAGGACTCGCCGGTTCCATCTATGCGGTGGCGAAAGGAAACATCCACGCCCATCAGCGCGGCATGCGTTCCCTTTACATCGGTCTGGTGGTTGCCGGTAGTTTTACGCTGCTGCCGCAACGTCTGCTCGGCCATCTGGTGTGGCAGTCGGTAGGCTTGATCTGAACCGATCGACGACCCAGACACGTTACCCTTTCAACGCATTACCAAGGAGATCCATCATGGAAACCAATGACGCCTACCGTGCAGCCAAACGCCATGTCGAACGCAAGATCGGCTTTGCCATCCATCTCTCCGTCTATGTGCTGGTGAACGCCGGACTGATTCTGACCAATGTCTTGTTCTCGCCAGACAAGGTCTGGGCGGTATGGCCGCTGTTTGGCTGGGGAATCGGGTTACTATTCCACGGATTGGCGACCTACCTGCACGGCCCGGGCATGAACTGGAAGAACCGGATGATCGAACAGGAACTGAAAAGAAATCACGCTTCGCATTAATGAACACCACCGTACTTCCCGCTCTTGCCGCTTATCCGCGCCTGCGTCGCTTTGTCATCGATGTGGCGATCACCAGTGTGTTCAACACGGCGATCGCCCTGATGATTACCTATGTGATGCGCATACACAGCAGCTTCTATATCAACTTTGTCATCTCGATGTGCATCGGCACCCTGATGGTGACTCTGCTTGACGGCGGCAGGCTGCTTATCTGGGGACTCGAAAAGCCACCTCGCCTGCCCTTCCTGTTGATGTTTCTTGTCGCGTTACCGTTATCGCAGTATGGCGGCAACAGCATTGCGAGCTGGCTGCTCGACATTCCCAGGGAAAGCTTCGCAGCGGCGCGCTCCAATAACCTGGTAGGTTTTCTTGTGCTGTTTGCGGTGGTTTGCGGCAGCATCACCTGGTTCTTCTGGAGTCGCAGCGTGATGGAACACTTCAAGGCCGAAGCGGCCAATGAAAAGGCGCGTGCGTCGGCGATCGAGAAACAGGCATTGCAGGCGCAGCTGCAGATGCTGCAGGCGCAGATCGAACCGCACATGATGTTCAATACGTTGGCGAACCTGCAGGGGCTGATCGCCATCGATCCACCGAAGGCGCAGCACATGCTCGACCAGCTGATCCAGTACCTGCGTGCGACGCTGGCATCGTCGCGCTCGGACAAGACTTCGCTGGCGAATGAATTTTCATTGATGGAAGCCTATCTGGGGCTAATGCAGGTACGCATGGGTGCGCGCCTGTCGTACCAGCTCGATTTGCCGGACGAACTCAAGCAGGTCGGCATCCCGCCGATGCTGCTGCAACCACTGGTGGAAAACGCCATCAAGCACGGCATCGAACCAAAGGTCGGCGGCGGACGGATCACGGTGCAGGCGGCGCGTCACAAGAACATGCTGCATCTGGATGTGATCGATACCGGCCTCGGACTTGGCGCCACTCCGGAAAACAAGCTCAGTACCCATCTCGGCGTCGAAAATATCCGTGAGCGTTTGCGCGCCCTGTACGGCGACGCGGCGCAATTTACACTTGGTTCCAACACGCCGGAAGGCGTGATTGCCGCATTGAGGATACCCGTATGAATCATCCACGCGCACTGATCGCAGAAGACGAACCGATTCTTGCCTATACCCTGCAGCAGACACTGCAGCGCCTGTGGCCCGAGCTGCAGGTATGCGGTGTCGTCGATAACGGCGCAAGCGCGGTGCAGGAAGCGCTGGCGCAACGTCCTGATGTGCTCTTCCTGGACATTAAAATGCCCGGCAAAACCGGGTTGGAAGCCGCTCAGGAACTTGCCGAAGACTGGCCCGAAGGCCCCCATTTTCCACTGGTCGTGTTTGTCACCGCTTACGATGAATATGCCTTGCAGGCCTTCGAGTATGCGGCGGCAGACTACGTCCTCAAGCCAATCAGCGATGGCCGCCTCGGCAAGACCGTCGAGCGGCTCAAGGCGCGCTTGCAGCACGATGTCGAACGCGGTGCCGAACTGGAGCGTATCGTCGGCCAGCTTCGCTCACTGGTGCCGGGTATGCCGGGTGCGCAGGGTGCGGGCGAACGCCTGAACATGATACGGGCCGCTGTTGGCAACCAGATCCGACTGATTCCGGTTGACGAGGTCCAGTATTTCGAGGCGACCGACAAATATGTCAACGTCGTCACCGCTGAAAGCGAATCCCTGATCCGCACCAGCCTGAAGGACTTATTGCCGCAGCTTGACCCATCGCGCTTCTGGCAGATACATCGCGGAACGGTGGTGAACGTGCATTGCATTCAGGCCGCGCTGCGTGACGAGACCGGCAAGCTGTCGCTCAAACTGAAGAATCGCGAACAAATGCTACCGGTCAGCCGTGTTTATGCGCATTTGTTTAAACAAATGTGATCTGGCAAGCGGCGCGATCTTTGCAATGAGACGAAGCCCGACGCGATCAAAATCTTTACACCTGCTGGAGAGCGAACACGGCAAGCGGCGAAGCGGTCAGCAGAACAGCGAGCGATACCCGCGCACGGCCACCCAGACCCTGGCGCTTGAACCAGCTCGATACACCAAATCCGCCCAGCGCATAAAACAACGTGATGAAAAACAACGCACCCACGCCCATGGTCTGCACCGCCCGACCAGTGAACAGCACGGCAAACATCGCTGCCGTGACCAGACCCAATGCAATCGCGATCCACGATAGCGTCGTGGCGAGGCTGCCGGGCTGTCGCGGATGTAGATGTGCGCCAAGTTCGAGACGCTTCTTGATCACGTCACGCTGAAGCAGGAAAACCAGCAGCGGATCGATCTGCCTGTATTGCAGCAAGCCTACGGCAGCGGCGGCTACCAAGTCCTCGCGTTGGATAGTCATTCTCGCTCCTTTGATTTTCCGACGTTCATCGTGAGCGGCTTTGCGCTGTCGGACTCCACTTTCCTGTGGCTTGCCTGACCATCGTCAGGAGGCTGGCTAACGGGTCGCTGGCCCTGATGGTTTCGACGGTCCTGACGAGGAAAAACCTCGTTAGATTAAAAGCGGCAAAAGTCGTGAAAACGGAGGAATTCGACGGAATGAAACGTCCTGCCTGCACATCGTCGATAGATTCTCATAATGTATTTAAGCGACTTTCAAAACACACCAAATAGATATACATCAAGCGCTTAGCCGACATTGACGCCTGATTTACGCACCATCAAACCAGAGTTACCAACAGTTAAAAATGGATAGCGTTTGGCGGTGCACCGCCTTTCCATGACGCACCGCTGGATGCCTCACATCGGGCGATTGTCGATGAGCTCACGCACATTCCTAGGCAGGAGTCCACGCAGGCGCGACGAGATGCGTGCTTCATGCTTGCTCCACCACACGCCGACACCGATCAGCGCAAAACCGAGCACGGTCAGCACAAGCACAAACGCAATACTGTTCTTGAACAGGTTCCATGACAGATCGCCCAGCACCATCGCGATGCCAATGCCGCCAAACACGGCAAATACCCGTCGCCCCAGCAAGGCGCCGACAAAGACCATGCCAAAGTTGATACACAGATAAACCAGTTTGCCAGGCAGTTTGCCGGACCCCATCATCGACAATGCGCCCCAGAAGCTTAACAAGCCGAACAGGTAGAGCCAGTACGCGTAGTCCCTGTCGTGCCGGAACCGCAAATCAACAAAGAACGCCAGCAGCAGCATGGCCATGCCAAAGGCGAGCGATATCTGTTTGCGCATTTCCCATGTGGCACCGCTGAACCAGTCGTTTTCGTTCCCTGCTTGTGCGAGGAGTGCCGGGATGATGTCCATGCCCATGTACCACAGTGTGATCGCAATCGGCATCATCAGGAAAGGATAACGAAAGCGCCACAGCAACAGAGCGCCGGCGGCCAAGGTAGCCAATTCCATGATTAACCAGCGCCAGTCGATGTAGCGATGATAGTCACGATAGTGCTGGGCATGCGCGCCATCGACCCAGAAGCCGAGGACATGCTGGAGCGCAAACACGGCCAGCGGAACCAGGGCCACCGCAAGGGTTGCGAAGATACCGGCCGGAATACCGTAACCACGCTTTTCCAGTATCGCCGCAATCGCCACGGCCGCCACCATGTATAGCAGTGACAGGATGAACAACGCAGGCATTCCGGCCGCTTCGACTGCCAAAGTCGCGAACAGCGACGCCGCGCCGATTGCCAGCATGCCGCCCAGGTAGTACAGGACATGCGTGCCGGAAAATCGCGGCGAAGCCCCCTGTCCCGGCAAGCCCTCGTATCGGCTCAGGAAGGCCAGCAAGCCATCAATTTCAAGGGGATTGAGCACGCCGGCATCGGCTGCCGCCTGCAGAACTTCACGTTTTATTTTCATCGAACGCTCCGGGTTATCATGCGCAGGTAATGTAGCGCAACTTCCTGCGCCCGGAAGACTAAATGCGTGATCCCGAGCCAGGATGCTCTTCCCGCTACCCAGGGTCGCGTTTTCTGATACAAGCGACTGGTCAGCCTCTACAGATAAAACCCATGTTTGCCGCAAAAACCCTGTTACTGTTCGTCCTGACCGCGATCGCTGAAATTCTTGGTTGCTACCTGCCCTATCTTTGGCTGAAGAAAGGCGCAAGCGCCTGGCTGCTGATTCCGGCCGCATTGAGCCTTGCAGTGTTCGCCTGGCTGCTTACACTGCATCCTGACGCCGCCGGTCGTATCTATGCCGCGTATGGCGGGGTGTACATTACGGTCGCGCTCGCATGGCTATGGCTGGTTGACGGCATGCGTCCCACGACCTGGGACGTCGTCGGCGTGCTGGTATCGCTGGCCGGCATGGCAATCATCATGTTTGCGCCGCGTGGCGCATAGGGACCTTTGGGAACAGGCATGCAAACGGATCTCTGGCTGGAAAGATGGATTCCCTTCATCAGGGCGCAGGCTCCGGTGCCGGCGGTGCTAGAGCTTGGCAGCGGTCCCGGTGGCGACTCGGCTTACCTGGTTGAGCAGGGTATCACCAGCCTTATCTGCACCGACGTCTCGCCCAAGGCACTCGCGCGCTGCGCCCGTGCCGCGCCCGGCGCGCTGACGGTATGCCATGACCTGCGTGAGCCGCTGCCGTTTGCCGAACGCAGCTTTAATGTGGTGATTGCCAGTTTGTGCCTGCATTACTTTGCATGGGACAAGACCGGGACGATACTGCGCGACATCGCACGCTGCCTGACATCAGGGGGCATCCTTCTGTGCCGGCTGAACTCGACGCGGGATGTCCATTACGGTGCGGTCGGACATGAGCAGGTTGGGCAGAATTATTATCTGGTGGACGGTTTTCCGAAACGCTTTTTTGACCGGGAATCCGTCGATCTTCTTTTTGCGCATGGGTGGGAGAGAATTTCCACCGAGGAATTGTCGATCGCCCGCTATGAGAAGCCGAAGATTGTGTGGGAAGTCATCCTGCGACAGGCAAACGGCAAGGATTAACGCAGTTTTCCGATATGCAGCCTCTCGGAAGCGCCGAGCTTACCCTGCTACGGTAAAATGCCCGTCAATCCATTCATTTCAACGCATTTTGCGAAGCACATGAGCACCGACTCCAAGAACACCAGTAAACCAGCCCCAGCAGGCGCTGCGGACAACGCACCGGCCTCCAATTTCCTGCGCGGCATCATTGAAGCCGACAACGCCGCTGGCAAGTACAGCAACCGCACCGACTCGCTCGGTCGTCCGCTACCCCCTGTCGTCACCCGTTTCCCCCCTGAACCGAACGGTTACCTGCATATCGGCCATGCCAAGGCAATCTGCATCGACTTCGGCCTTGCACGCGATTTCGGCGGACGCTGCCACATGCGCTTCGACGATACCAATCCGACCAAGGAAGAACAGGAATACGTCGACACCATTCTCGACAGCGTCAAGTGGCTGGGCTTCGACTGGAAAGACGACACTGGCGAGCATTTGTATTTCGCCAGCGACTATTTTGACAAGTTCTATGAAATTGCCGAATACCTGATCAGCGCCGGTCACGCTTATGTCGACAGCCAAAGCGCCGACGACATGGCAAAGAATCGCGGCAATTTCGGCGAGCCCGGCAAGAACTCGCCCTTCCGCGACCGCCCCGCCGCCGAATCGCTGGACCTGTTGCGCCGCATGAAGGCAGGCGAGTTCAAGGATGGCGAACATATCGTACGCGCCAAGATCGACATGGCGTCGCCCAACATGAACATGCGTGATCCGGCGATCTACCGTATCCGCCATGCGCATCATCACCGCACCGGCGACAAGTGGTGCATCTATCCGATGTACGACTACGCGCATCCGCTGGAAGATGCGATCGAACACGTCAGCCACTCCTTCTGTACGCTGGAATTCCAGGATCATCGTCCATTCTATGACTGGGTACTCGAACGCGCGGCGGAAGGCGGCTTCTTCAAGCATCCGCTGCCGGAGCAAACCGAGTTCGCGCGCCTCAACCTGACCTATGCGATCACCAGCAAGCGCAAGCTGCGCCAACTGATCGATGAAAACATCGTCGATGGCTGGGACGATCCGCGCATGCCCACCATCGTCGGCATCCGCCGTCGCGGCTATACGCCGGAATCGATTCGCCTGTTCTGCGAACGTGTCGGCGTCGCCAAGGCTGATAGCTGGATCGACATGAGCACGCTCGAAGGCGCATTGCGTGACGACCTCGACGAGAAGGCGCCGCGTGCTACCGCCGTACTGCGTCCGCTCAAGCTCATCATCGACAACTTCCCCGAGAACCTGATCGACGAATGTACTTCACCGGTGCACCCGCACCATCCGGAACGCGGCAATCGTCACTTCCCGATCACCAAGGAACTCTGGATTGAAGCGGAAGACTTCATGGAAGTGCCGAGCAAGGGCTACTTCCGCCTGTTCCCAGGCAACAAGGTCCGTCTGCGCTATGGTTACGTCGTTGAGTGCACCGGTTGCAACAAGGATGCGGATGGCAAGGTTATCGCCGTACACTGCAACTATTTTGCCGACAGCAAGAGCGGCACCGAAGGCTCCAACAACTACAAGGTCAAGGGCAATATCCACTGGGTCAGCGCAACACATGCGCTGGAAGCCGAGGTACGCCTGTACGACCGCCTGTTCACCGATCCGCATCCCGACGCCGGCGGCAAGGATTTCAAGGCGGCATTGAACCCGAACGCAAAGGAAGTGATTACCGCTTACCTGGAACAAGGGATGAAGGCCGCGCAACCGGACGAAAAATTCCAGTTCGAACGGCACGGTTATTTCGTTGCCGACCGCGTGGACTCGCAACCTGGAAGACCGGTGTTTAACCGGGTGGTGACGCTGAAGGATTCGTGGAGTAAGTAAACGTTTTTCGGACTGCTGGCGATACGGGTGACGAACGATACCTCATTCCGCATGGCCGGCGTTACTGGTCTCGCTGCAGTTACCTGCATTTACCATGGGCACCTTGATGGTGCCCATTTTCATCGTAGAAGTATTTTGCCAATAGCCTTGTTGCCATATTCGCCGACGCGTACCATAGCACGCACTGCAAATGACACGATGCGCAAAGGATAACAATTGAACGACAGCCTTACCAAAGACGAATACGACGCGCTTTTCCAGATCACCAAACTGAAACGTGGCGAGCGTCCCAATGCTTGCGTCGCGCGAAATACCAAGCGGCTGATCGGGCTGAAGTACGCCGCGTTTGAAAAGAGTGGACAACTGATCCTGACGGAAAAAGGTCAGACGACCTTATTCATCAAGCGTTGTATCGATGGCCTGCGTGCGGTCGCTAATGATCCTCTTACCAAACTGGATACCGGCGTCGCAACCTTTCTCAGCAAGAAGGGCCATATCATTCCGAGGCCATCGGGCGATGGCTTTGACATTACACAGCGCGGACAGGAATCGCTGGCGGATATCGATTCCAAGACAGCCCCTAAAGACGTTTAGGTAAACGTCCAATCTATCATCAGCGGTTCCTCGCCAGCTTCGCGGACCATGGTTCGTCGGACCCATGTGCCGTGGCCCCAATGACAGCGTGATGGCAGGTTGGATGAGGCGAAGCGCACGAGGCGCTCTGTCTCACTTCGACTTCGTCTTCGCCTCCTCGCTGGCCCTCACCAGTTCCCCGCGGATTTCACGCAGCTTCTTCTTGATCCTCGCCGCGTTGTCATTCCCGACCCGCAGCATCAGCTTATGGCCCGCTGATAAGGACTCCAGCTCAGGGTCTGCGAATTTGTAAAAGACATGCGGCTGCTCCAGCATGATAGGTCCATCGCTTTGCGGCGCCTGCAGCATATGGTCGATGACAGCGACCAGCCTGTCGTTAAAATAACCCTTGGGATAGCCAAGGTCACGATAGGCTTTCTGGAACAAGGGATAGTAGTGGATATACAGGTCCGTCAGCTTCTTCGAATCCACCCTCTCCAGCAATCGCACAAAGGACGTATAGCGCTCGGTATTAAGTGCGGACATGGCGAGATTGTCGCCCTTGCCCGTCGTGCGGAATTTGCCTGGTACCGGTGTTGTCGGCATCAGTTGGGCCGATATGACGCTGCGCGGAATATTGTCGACCGTGACCACGATGCGCCTGACGATTTCCTGGGGCTGGATAAACTGCTTGACCGCCGCATTGCCGATCAGGTCACCCAGCGCAGACAGCAGCGGCACATCGCTTTTCTCCAGCGTCGGCAACGGCTCGGTTTTCGCTTCAGGCAGCGGATAATGGGTCTCCGGCTCTGTAGCGGCCACGGGCGGCGGCGGGACATCGGCCGGTCCGGTGGGCGGCCCCTTCAATGTCGGGCCTTGCTGCCATAACAGGACGGCGAATGCCGCGGCACCCAGCAACAGCGCAATCAACGCCCACTTCATAACCCTTTTCATTTGTCTGGTCCTTTGCATTACCAGGGAAAACGGCACGGGATGTATGTCTCCCATGTTCCTGCAGTCTAAGGTAGATCATTTTCGTACGAGATACAAAGTTCCTTAAAACAGTCGTTACATTTTCTCAAGGAGGCAGCAATATATTGAATATCAGCAATGCATCCTGTCGGCGCTGCAAAGCAAATCAATCAATGTCAATCATGACAGGCTGATGATCCGATGCATCAGTTTCCTGATCGACACGGATGTCTCGCAAGCGCCCCATGAGATCTTCGCTGACAAAGACGAAGTCGCAGGTGAAGGGGGCGTCGGGCCACTGTACTTTGTCATAAAGACCAACGGTTGCCGGATGCGATTGTCCGGGGCGAAGGACCTGCCACGCATCGTGAAAAGCCGGTGTTGCATTGTCAAAGGACACCAGCAGGCGTGCATGTTCTTCCGATTCCGGCCTGCAGTTGAAATCACCGGTAAGGATCGCGGGCTTGCCACGCTCAGGCTGGAAAAAAGGCCCGTCTGCAGGTTTGCCGACGCCGGGATGATGGGCATGACTGACTGCTTCCTGCTGCAATGCACGCAATTGCTCCACTTGAGCCCACCGCTGTTTTGCCGAATAGTATTCAAGATGCGTCGTGATTACCCGCACTGCGCCGGCAGGAGTTTCAATGCTGGCTTCAAGGGCAATGCGCTGCATGGTTTTGGTTGTAGGATCGGCGGGCCATGCCAGCAAATGGCGATACACCGGACCAACCGGCAAGCGTGACAGAATCATGTTACCGAAGCGCTTACGTCCGCGCTCAGGATGCGGAAGATCGACGGCGATACCATCGATCGCCTGATAGCCGGGCAAACGTCGCGCGATGCCCTCGAACTGATCGCTATCATCATTACCCGGGAGTTCGGGGAAACCGGCAGAAACTTCCTGCAGGCACAGTACATCGAAATCTGCGAATCGCCGGGCATGCGCAATAATACGGTCGAGATCGACGCGCCCATCCGCTCCACGCCCCCACTGGATATTCCAGGTCATCAGTTTCATTGTTACCTCATGATGACGAACAACGCCCACAGCACGGACACCGGGCTGTGGGCTAACGTTGTAGTGATTACTTTCAGGGATGCTGTTACTGCAGTATAAGTACCATGAATTACCAGCATGAACTAGCAGCAGTAAGCAGGAGCGACACTGGTACAGGCCAGCAAAACTCGTACGCCTGGCGGAAGGCTTCTGTCACGGTGTCGCTTGCTATTCGGGTCGAACCCGGTCTGCCTGCTTATGACGTGCCGCCTGTGCCGGACGCTGGTGTACCGAATGGCGGTGCACCTGCTGCGGGAGCAGCCGGTGGTGTACCTGGGGGAGTTCCCGGCGTGGTGGTTGCAGCCGGTATCGGTTGTGTCGTACAAGTAAAGGTTTGCGTACCTGAAGGGGTACCTGTGCCACCAGCCGATTGTGAACAGAACACGACCTGCCGGTTCGTCACATCGATAAACCAAGTGGATGCATTTGCGGTTCCACCCGCGGAAGAGTTGCTGCCGGTACTTCCGAACAGAGGAATAAACAGCTCCTGTGTGCTTGGTGTGGTCGGCGTTGTAGGGGTGGTTGGGGGAATTTGCGCGATGGCAAACGAGCTCGATAGCGCAAGGGCGGGAATGATGAAGGGAAGAATTTTCATTGATTGCTCCTGAAGATGGACAAGTTGGATAAACCAGGCGTGAAGTTCAGTATGACGAACAGGATGCAAAGCGCAATGTGACGCTGGAAAGCATGCAGGTATTCGCCAGAAAAATACCGTTGCTGAACGCTTTTGTTCGCTCTTTGATGATGAGGCTTTCCGCGGCTCATGCATGACTCCGATGCCCGACTTGTGTTATCGCATCGCTGTACGCTGACACAGATGTATGCGTTGCAATGCACGCAGTGCCATGCATTCGTCACAGGAAGACCGAGTTGAACGTTTTTCCGGAATGGACGCCAAACCGTGTTTTGGAGGCACTATGAGCCAACATAGCCCTGACGGTATTAATCGTCTGGTAGGCGACTTCATGGATTTGCAGGAACAATGGGAAAACGATCGGGAAAATTTCGATTGGCGCGTCTTGCAAGAACTCGCCCAACGCAGTGTCCATGCCTATAACGAAGGCGCGGGGCCTTCCTTTCAAGCACTGGCGCTCGACGGCATGCGTCACAACGAATTCCATGAACGGTTTTTGAGCTATCTATTACAGGCCGGATTTGATCCCTTCCATCTTTCCAGTGCCGGATCGGGAGCGGCAGAAATTCCTGTGATCGATCACGCCAGTCTTGCCGAAGCCGCAGAGTCGAATCCATTCTCCGCACGCATGCGATCCATGCTGATGGATCTTGCGCGAAAACATTTTGAACCGCTTGCGCGGGATGTCGAGTCGGGCATGCAGGCATCCGCTGCGCCACTATTCCCGGCGGCAAAGGCGTGTGCCGAATCGATACCGGAAGACCTGATGCAAAGAATTGCACCGGAACTGGTTGCCCAAGTTGGTGCGATGCCATCACGCCAACAGATTAATCCGACGGAAGGTTACCTCAGCGCCGCAGAAGTAGAAACTGATAACAGCAGGCGTCCTTACGGTTAAACACTATCCCCGTTATCGGCACTTCCAGTGTCATTTCAGCCTGGTCGCGAAGGCAACTCAGCACAAGACTGGCGGTCTTGCTCCGCGATCAGACCGACATGGCATTGTGTTTCAAGGTTTGGCGCCGATACCCGTACCTGCCGATCCTGCTGTACCGGCCGTTCCACCCGAAGCCCCTACCGCGCCCGCGGCATCTGTCCCTCCCGGTGCACCTGACTCACCGGAAATGTCAGTGGTGCCTGCCGTCTGCGCCATCTTGGCGCCGCCTGTAGCAGCGGTATTCTTTGTTGCGCGTTCGGACCCGATTGCGACCTCCTTGCCGGCATCATCCCGATCTTCGAGCGGATGCTCGTCTTTCGCGAGCAGCGCATCGGTACCCGCAAAGCCGGTGGCGGTACCGGTGTTCGATGCAAGGCGCTCATTGCTGGCCGCACTATCATCAACATGGCGTGAATCAGGGCGTGCGCCAACCACCGAACGGTCGGGCTCGGAAGGTGAAGAAATTTTTCCCACCACTTGCTCCGCCCGGTCCCGGCTTGTTCCGTCCGCAGTCTTGGTCACCAGGTCGCCGAGCGCCACGATGCCAACCAGCTTGTGCGATTCATCATGCGACACCACGGGAATACGGCGAACCTGCGTATCGGACATTTGTCGCATCACCTCATCCAGCGGCTGATCCTCGAAGCACCAGCGCACATCGGTACTCATCACTTCGTCGACATGGGCTTCGCCCGGCGCGCGCCCTGCCGCCGTCGCACGAACCGTGATATCGCGATCAGTTACCATGCCGACCAGGCGCTCGCCGTCGCACACCGGCAGTGCTCCGACATTCAACTCATCCATCATTTGTGCGGCACGCTGCAGACTTTCCTGCGGCGACACAAAACGTACGTCCCGGGTCATGACTTCTGAAACCATCTGCATCACTTTCTCCTCAACGTAAGTTTCAAACCTGATGTACACCAAACGAAAGCAGTCAAGCGTTAATGGGCGTAGCGCCCATCGGTGACATCTGCTTCAAGAGTGGATGAGTAAGACAACATGTAATGAAAAGGTTTTCAGCACGTGAAGATATCGTCAACGCTGACTGGCGTTCCAGGGCAAGTGCGTATCGTCAAGTTGCTGCAAGGTTTCCACTTCTTGCATGTGACGGCCACACACTACAAGCCAGGAGCAAAGTTCGTGTCACCGGTCGTGGGAAAATAGACACACTCACCTTCGCTGCGCCATGTGTAGAAAACGCGCATGACCGCGTAATAACTTCATGGCGATCTTGCGATCCCGTTTATCTGTCGGCACGTGCATCGACGACGCTGCAGGCGTATCCAACGGCTTTCCGTGGTACAGCAACACTGGCATGCTTTTCGCGCCTGTCACCGCTTTTCACGGGAGACCATTATGGCTATGCAACTCAAGAAATTATCGGAGCAGGTAATCGTTATCACTGGCGCCAGCAGCGGTATCGGGCTGGCAACGGCACGCAAGGCAGCAAGGCAGCGCGCCAAACTGGTGTTGGTAGCGCGCAATGAAAATGCACTCAAGCAGATTTCGGACGATATCAATATGCAAGGCGCGGAAGCGATCTACGTAGCAGCCGATGTTGCCAACGAAGCCGACATGCAACGGGTCGCCAGCATGGCGATTGAACGCTTTGGCGGTTTCGATACCTGGATGAACGTTGCCGGGGTGAGTATTTTCGGCAAGAATGAAGAGGTATCGATGGACGACATGCGCCGCCTGTTCGACATTAATTTCTGGGGTGTCGTGAATGGATCGCTGATCGCTGTAAAACATCTCAAGACCCGCGGTGGCGCGCTGATCAATATGGGGAGCGAAACGTCCGATCGGGCAGTGCCGCTGCAGGGCATTTATTCGGCATCCAAACATGCGGTAAAAGGCTTCACTGATTCGCTGCGCGTCGAACTGGAAGAGGAAGGCGCGCCAGTATCGGTGACGCTGATCAAGCCGGCTTCCATCGATACCATGCTGGTCACCCACGCAAAAAATTACCTGGAAGTCGAGCCCAAGCTTCCTCCGCCTATCTATGCACCCGAGATTGCCGCTGATGCACTGTTGTATGCAGCGGAACATTCTGTCAGGGACATGTACGTCGGAAGTCGTGCCCGCCTGATGGGCGCCAGCGCCCATTACATTCCGCGCTTGCTGGACAAGGGCATGCAGCGTTTCATGTACAAGCTGATGAAGTCCGACAAGCAAGCCGAACACCGTGAAAACAATAATCTCTATACCCACAAGACCGATCTGCTGGAACGTGGAGGTGTCGGCGGGACCGCGCGGGAAACCAGTGTTTATACCAGTGCTGTCACCCATCCCCGCACAACAGGCGCGGTGATGCTGGGATCCGGTCTGGCGCTGATGGCACTGTGGCAAATGAAGAAGCGCCGCCAGCATACTTCTGGCACCTCCGGCACTCTCAACACATCCAGCTATGGCAGGACGCGCTGGTGAAACCTGCCGCGCGGTGAGCCCATCTGCGCACTGAAGTTGCGGGCGTTCCCGCCCGCACGGTGTAGCGTGGGCTAGCGTCCAATGCCGTTTGTCGGGCCGCTGACGCCAGGGCCCGTCGGTGATCCGCTGGAGCCGCTACCCATGGTGCCCACCCCCTGTGTGGCCGGGCTGGTCGCGGTACTGAGTCCCGACGCGCCGGTGCCACGTGTTCCTGACGTTCCTCCCGATGCCGCTGATGCACAATTGGTGTTGCCGGCCGATGAAGCTGTTCCCGCGCCGCCTGTGCCACCGGTGCTGTTGTTGCGACCGTTGGCTTTGGCATCGCTGCTGGTGGCGCCGCTGGTGCTCCCTGGAGCACAATCACTGCTGCTGGCGGCCGATGTTCCCGGGCCACCGGCCCCTGCCGTTGAACCGCTGGAACCGGAGCTTGGTTGGGTATTGGGTTCTACCGAACTGCCGCTGCCCATCGTCCTTGAACTCACGCCGGGAGAACTTGGCGTGGAGGTTTGAGCCCAGGCTAGTTGCGAAGCTGCCAGCAATGCAGCCAGCAACATCGATGTTGAGGTCTTCATGTTTCCTCCATGGGGATATATCAGTGAATCCCCATGTGCAGCAAGGAGCATGCCATTTTTACTGCCAACACTAGCCGGGAATGATTACTGGAATTAAAACGCGCAGGTCAATTTCCCCGCGCGGTCAGGAACCAAAACAAGAATGCGTGGCCAGTCCTGATATAAGTGCATGTACCAGTTTCACGATGCCGATCATGTCCAGGCAAGCTCACTTACACGCCCGCCCATCAGCTGTTAGCAAGCTGGCCCCAACCGGCCGCCATACCTTGCCATCCGGAACAGCACGGGACCATTATCTCTATGTACCGCCGCAGTATGGTCCTGATACACCGTTGCCGCTCGTCTTGTTGTTGCATGGCGCCGGCGGGCATGCGCAGCATGGCCTTGACTTGCTACAGCACCTTTCCGATGCTCATGGGCTGATTCTTGTTGCCCCGGCATCGACCGCACCCACCTGGGATGTCATCATGGCACGCGAGTACGGACCGGACGTCGAACTGGTCGACCGTGCACTGGATCACGTGTTCAGCCACTATGCGGTCGACCGCGATCATCTTGCTATCGGTGGATTTTCCGATGGCGCTTCCTATGCCCTGTCGCTAGGTCTGGCAAACGGCGAATTGTTCTCGCATGTGATTGCCTTTTCACCGGGTTTCATCGCTCCAATTACACCAAGCGGGCAACCGAAGATCTTTATTTCGCATGGAACCAGGGATACGGTTTTGCCGATCGAACCATGCAGCCGACGCATTGTTCCTCAGCTAAGGCGTGCCGAATACACCGTCAGGTATGAAGAGTTTGAAGGTGGGCACATCATCCCGGCCGACATTGCAGATATTGCCGTGGACTGGTTTCTTGACACGGCTTGAAGCACTGTCATGTGTCGGCGGCCGCCGATTGCCGGGCACGCGCTTCCATCGCAAGATAAGCTACCGTCGCCACCGCAAGCGGCATCAGGTAATAAATCGCGCGATAGGCAATCAGCGCAGCAAGCAGTTCGCTCTTTGGCAGTTGCTCCGACAATAGGGCAACGAACACGGTTTCGAGCACACCGAGCCCTGCAGGCACATGGGTAATGACGCCGGCAATCGCCGCCAACAACAACACACTCAATACCGTCAGAAAATCAATCTTTTGCCCCAGCAAGAAGTAGATTGCACACGTGATGAACAACCAGTTCGTCGATGACATCAACAGCTGCAATGCCGTAAGACGGAGAGAAGGCAAGGTAAAATCCTGCCCCTTGATGGTCCAGGTACGTTTACGCGACATGGCGCAGCAGAGAACGTAGGCGAGGATAGCGATGCAGAGCACACCGCCCAGTACGTGCAGGCCCAGCGTATCGAGATTCCAGCCCAGCGGCAACGGCGGCGGCTGCAACAGATAGACCAGGCCAGCCAGCAATACGTAGCCGAGCCAGTTGGTCAGCATGCTCATGATAACGACGCGCGTGGTGACGGCTGCCTCTAGTCCGAAACGCGAGTACAACCGGTAGCGGAAGGCAACCCCGCCGACCAATGAACCTAGATTGAGATTGAATGCATAAGAGACAAAATTGACCAGCATGACCTTGGGTACCGCAAGGCCATGCCCGGTGGTGTAACGTCCAATCAGGTCAAAGCAGCTGTACAGCGCATAGCTCGCCGCACCGAATGCGCAGGCAATGAAAATATCCCGCAAGGGTCGGCGCTGCACAGTGTCGATGACTTCGCCCCATTCGACGGTGCGTGCCTGTGTGAAAAGCAGGTAGGCAACCAGGATGAAGAACACCAGCGAGCCGCCCCGTTTCAGCCATGGCCACCAGGGCTTTGATGTCAGTCCATGCTTTTCATTTCGCTTGGTTTGCGTGGCCCCCCTCATTGTATGGCCTTGTCATCGAGGCGGTCCGCACCGTCGCGTTCGATGACGGCCTCCGGCAAGGACGCGAGTCTTGGTGCATGCGCCGGCAGGTATCCGGCCCACGACGGGTAGCGTCTCAGCACATGGAACAGGAAAAAGCTTCTGACCTGCCACCAGGCGGTGGACTCGGTCAAGTCCTGTGTCTCGATGCGCTTGCAACTATGGTTCATCAGCTGCTGCAACTTATCGCTCAACTGACGGTTGAAATCGCGATCACGGATCAGGACGTTCGCCTCCAGGTTAAGCGAAAGGCTGAGCGGGTCCAGATTGCTAGACCCGACCGTCGCCCACTCATCGTCAACCACGGCAACCTTGCCATGGAGGGGCCGGTCGCAATACTCGAAAATCTTTACTCCACCACGAAGCAGGTAGTGATAAAGCATGGCAGCGGCAGTCTGCACAATGGCCATATCCGGTTTGCCCTGCAGGATCAGGCATACTTCCACGCCACGTCGAGCGGCCTTGCGCATATCACGCAGGAAGGTATAGCCCGGAAAAAAATAGGCATTTGCGATCACGATGCGCTTGCGAGCAAGCCGTATGGCGATACGATACTGACGTTCGATATCATTGGTGTGTAGCCGGTTATCGCGCCAAATAAACAGCGCGTCGGCATTACCGGCGCGGGGCGGCGTCGGGATTTTCGGCACGGCGTGGCGACGCTGAAACCAGTGACTGCGCGGCAAGCCGTCGCGAATTGCCTGATGCATGAATCGATGGATTTCCGCCACGATGGGCCCTTCCGCTTCTACCGCATAATCCTGCTTCGCCTCCGGTCCATAGTCGGCAAGATGATCGGCCGAATAATTGATGCCACCGATAAAAGCGCGGATGCCATCAATGACCACAAGTTTGCGATGCATACGGCGGAAGTAATTTACCCGGCGAAACAGGCGCGGTGCCGGGTCGAATACATGCAAGCGTACACCCGCACCAGTGAGAGAAGAGATAAATTCGTCCGACAGATCAGGCGAACCGAATGCATCGATCGTGAGGTCGATCTGCACACCGCGACGCGCGGCTGCCATGAGTACTTCATGCAAGCGCTTTCCCACCTTGTCTTCATACAGAATAAAGGTCTCGATCAACACCTCGTGCCGGGCAGCAGCAATCATCTCAAAAACGCGCGGAAAGAATTCCTCACCATTTTCGAGCAAGGAAAACTTATTGCCGCTAATCCATTGGTACCTCACTGCTTGTTTCCTTCCGTAAGACCAGAAGCCTGAATGGGCTACAGCAAAGTATGTCGCCTTGCTTTATGCGGGCGTTGCAATTGCTCAATCAAACGGATATTCAGAGGAAAGAGGAAGTCTTAATGCCATGCTCTACGAGCTCTTTGCTGATTATCATCAAGCGTCGATTTGAATTTGCTAATGTATGCAAGAAAGGAGTGCCGTCATGAAATCACTGTTTTCATCACGCGTTGGCGTACTGCTGCTGATATTGGTGCCGCTGATCGCCCATTCTGCCGAAGAGCTACAACTGACGGCGCCAGCAAACATTGGCAAACCGGCCTCCAAGGTGTACCGGCAGGTCTTGCCTAATGGGAAAATTATTTATTCCGACAAACACATCAAAGGCGCAAGGATCGATGAGACGATTGTTCCCGATCCTGCAAACATGAATACCTGGAAGTCGGAGACAGGAAAGCGTCCTGTAGTTCCACCGCGTGTAGAATCAACGCCGGTGTCCAAACTTCCGCCGGTTGCTTCCGTATCGACGCGCAAGAGCATCGATGAAGCAAATGCACATGTGATAAAAGCAGAGATGCTTCTCGAAGATGCACGAAAAAAGCAGCAGAACGGCGTCGAACCTTTGCCCGGCGAACGGACCGGCAACGCCAATGGCGGTTCGCGTCTCAATGACAAGTACAAGGCGCGACAGTTAATGCTGGAGCAGGAAGTGGCCGAGGCTGAGGCGATGCTGAAGAAAACAATCAGGGAGCGTGATGCATTGCAGGGTAGTCGCTAGAAAGCCGTACCAGGCCCCATTGATGCAGTACAGCTAATTCTTAACGTCCCCCTGTCCAGGGGGCGTTCGATGGTGTGGCATTACGTCCGCAATCACATTCATCCCAGTGATGCTGATCCCAGATCCCAGGATTGAAATCACTCGCCGTCCCCGTCAGTTTCTGGCTGTGATATGCCTGTATCGGTGCGCCTAATAAATTGGCATCTTCATCCGGCATGCCGCCACCGCATGCGCTTAACGCGGCTGCGGCGCACACCGTAACGATCATTGATGTCCATGCCTTGCTGTTAGTTGATGTCAGTTCTGTCAATCTCATTTTCGCAGGTTCCGTTGCCTTGAGTCATGTTGACTCGGTGCACGCCTTCTCTGAGATTTCCGGACAGAAAAGGTTCCTGACGTCAATGAGAAAAATGATTTGATACAACAATGTTTCAAAGCATTGTTATATGCTTGCCAAGGCTTCTTAGAAGCTTGGCAAATACCCTGCTAATTAATGGAGAAGATGTGGAAATTCGTTCTCCGTTATAGGGGCTGGCCTTGCAGAAACAACAAGGGCCGAAGAGACAATGTCTCTTCGGCCCTTGTTTGATCAATCAGTAAAGCAGTTTAGTGGTTTGGCACAGGCCGGAACACGCCCTCCTCATGCGACGCCGACGCCATGCCTTCCGCATGGGCCTGCGCCAGCGTCTGGGCAATCAGTTCAGGATCGATATCCGGCAGACGTTGCGACAAATCGTCGATCGCCATCAAATTGCTGCGGTCCTGATCCCATTGTTGATAGACATCCGTAATCTTTTTCCACACGCGACCGTGGTCCTGGCTCAAGGGCATGCTGCATCTCCTTCATGGTTAACTACTCCTCAGTCCCCGTCGCGACAAAACAGTTCTCATTGCACAACGGAAGCTAGACCTGCATCAAGATTTACCTGCCTTGTTGCGGTTTGCCTGCTTTACGCCACCTGCCCGGTTGACAGCTTCACTTGCGCTGCCTTCCAACCAGACTTTCGCCAATGCCTTAACATGCTGCTATTGTCGTGCCATAAGGAGAACAACATGCCGCATTTCCTGCGCTACGCGCGCCTACCCATGATGACGTGTTGCTAAGGAGTCCCAGTGCAACCCGCCACCTCTGTTATCGCAATCAATGCCGTCACAAAAACCTATGCGTCCGGATTTCGGGCGCTCAAAAATATCAACCTCCAGATCCGACGAGGCGAAATCTTTGCCTTGCTCGGCCCGAACGGCGCCGGCAAAACCACACTGATCAGCATCATTTGCGGCATTGTCAATGCAAGCAGTGGCAGTGTGCTGGCCGATGGCCACGACATTGCCCGTGACTACCGTGCGGCACGCACAAAGATCGGCCTGGTACCGCAGGAGCTTTCCACCGATGCGTTCGAGACGGTGTGGGATACCGTAAAGTTCAGCCGGGGCCTGTTCGGCAAGGGTCCCGACAATGCCTATCTGGAAAAGGTATTAAAGGATTTGTCACTCTGGGAAAAGCGCGATTCTAAAATCATGACGCTGTCCGGAGGCATGAAGCGTCGCGTGATGATTGCCAAGGCACTCAGCCACGAGCCGAAGATTCTTTTTCTGGACGAACCGACCGCGGGGGTCGACGTCGAATTGCGGCGCGATATGTGGGCGATGGTCAGGCGCTTGCGTGAAAGCGGTGTCACGATCATCCTGACCACGCACTACATTGAAGAAGCCGAAGAGATGGCGGACCGCATCGGCGTCATCAACAAGGGGGAAATTCTCCTGGTAGAAGAAAAGACGGCGCTGATGCAAAAGCTCGGCAAGAAGCAACTGACGCTGCATTTGCAGCAACCGCTTGCCGCAGTCCCAGCAGACCTTGACGACTACCGTCTGGAGCTGTCCGCGGATCGCAGTCAACTGGTCTATACCTTTGATGCCCAGGGCGAACGCCTCGGCATTCCGGAACTGTTGCGCCGACTGGACGAGCATGGCATCCATTTCAAGGATTTGCAGACCAGCGAAAGCTCGCTGGAAGAAATCTTTGTCAGTCTGGTAAGGGGGAACGCATGAATTTCCATGCAATCAGGGCGATCTATATTTTCGAGATGGCGCGCACCTGGCGCACGATATTGCAAAGCATCGCTTCACCGGTGATCTCGACGTCGCTGTACTTCATCGTTTTCGGCTCGGCGATCGGTTCACGGATGGCCCAGATCGATGGCGTCAGCTATGGTGCCTACATTGTGCCGGGCCTGATCATGCTGTCGGTGCTCACCGAAAGCATTTCAAATGCCTCGTTCGGCATCTATATGCCGAAATGGGCAGGCACCATTTACGAAGTCCTTTCAGCACCAATCTCGGCGTTCGAGATCGTGATCGGCTATGTGGGCGCGGCCGCCAGCAAATCGGTGATATTAGGACTAATCATTCTTCTGACCTCGTGGCTCTTTGTCGACTACACCATCGTGCATCCGTGGTGGATGCTGGGCTTCCTGATCCTGACCTCCATTACCTTTTCACTGTTCGGCTTCATCATCGGTGTGTGGGCCGATGGCTGGGAAAAACTGCAGGTGGTCCCAGTCATGATCGTCACGCCGCTTACTTTCCTTGGCGGCAGCTTCTATTCGATCAATATGCTGCCGCCGTTCTGGCAAAAGGTCACGCTGTTCAATCCAGTCGTCTATCTGGTCAGCGGATTCAGATGGAGTTTCTATGGTGTTTCCGATGTGGGTGTCGGCATCAGCCTGGGTATGACACTGGCGTTCATGCTGTTATGCCTTGGCGGTATCTGGTGGGTGTTTCGGACCGGATACCGGCTCAAGCATTAAACACTCAAGCTGGTGCGCTTAGGAGATGCAATGAAATCTTTTGTCTATACCTCTCTGATTGCCGTTGCTGTAGACATCGGCATCTTCATCTCACCGGCATTGGCGCACGATACGACTGCATCCATTGCGCCTCTGCCCATACGCCTGGTCATCGGCCATCGCGGCGCCAGCGCCCTACGGCCGGAACACACGCTGGAGTCCTACGCTAAGGCAATTGAAGATGGCACCGACGCCATCGAGCCCGATATCGTGAGCACCAGGGATGGCATACTCGTCGCACGCCACGAGAATGACATTACCCGCACGACCGACGTCGCGGAAAAGCCCGAGTTCGCCGACCGCAAGACCACCAAGCTGATCGACAATGTGTCTGTGACCGGCTGGTTCACTGAAGACTTCACGCTGGAAGAACTCAAGACCTTGCGCGCCACTGAGCGCATTCCGGACAACCGTCCGGATAACACGCGCTTCAATGGGCAGTTCGCCATTCCGACGCTGCAAGAGATCATTGACCTGGCAAAGGAAAAGACGCAGCAGACACGCCGCACCATCGCCATCTACCCGGAAACCAAACACCCGAGCTATTTCAAATCGATCGGCCTGCCCCTCGAAAAACGCCTGATCGATCTGTTGCACGCCAATGGTTATCGGGGCCGCTATGCGCCGGTCTTTATTCAGTCGTTCGAAGTCGGCAGCCTGAAGGAAATGCGCACCTTGACCGACCTGCCGCTCATTCAGCTGATGTCGGCATCGGGTCAACCGGAAGACTTCCGGCTCGCCGGGGACAAGCGGCGTTATCGTGACATGGCGACCGCCGAGGGATTGATGGAAATCGCGACGTATGCCAATGGCATCGGGCCGGCGAAGGACATGGTGATCCCACGCGATGAAGAAAAGAATCTCGGATCAGTGACCAGCCTGGTGCGCGATGCACACGCAGCGAAATTGTTGGTCCATCCCTATACCTTCCGCCCGGAAAATCCATTCCTGCCGATGAACTTGCGCAAGGGCGACCCCACATCGCCGTCGCAGCGTGGCGACCTCGCGGCAGAGATCCGGGCCTATCTGAAAGCGGGGGTAAACGGTTTCTTTACCGACGATCCGGCCATCGGACGCGCTGCGATGGACAGCTTCTTCGTAAAGCCGCGCAGCAATTAACCGAGCTGATTAATCTTTATATCTGGCGGTCTGCTTCGGCGGTTTCGCGTTATCGGCATTACCGGGACTGCCGCCGTTGTCGGGCGGCGGCAGATCTTGCGGCACCGGTTGATAGCCGGGATTGATCAGCGGGTCTTGTCCGGGCGTATTGGTTCGTGGCTGGATGGGACTCGGATCGGCGCGGGGCTCTTCGCGATTCATTGGCATTCTTTCCGGATACACGCGTCAGACAGCTTCGGCAACCCGCCGCAATGCATCTTCAAAGACCTCGATCGGCTGCCCGCCCTGGACCAGGTAGCGATCATTGATGATGACTGCCGGTACTGAATGGATACCCTGGTCGAGGTAAAACTTTTCCTGTTGCCGTGTTTCTTCGGCATATGCATTCGTGGCCAGTACTTCCTGCGCGTGTTGCGGATCCAGGCCGGCCCGCGTGGCAGCCCGCACCAGGACTTCATGCGAACTCGGATCTTCGCCCTGCGTGAAATAGGCGTCGAACAAGGCATGCTTCAGGGCCAGCTGACGTTGTTGGCCTTCGGTTTCGGCCCAGTGCAGCAGGCGATGGGCATCGAAGGTGTTATAGATGCGGCTGCGCTTGTCCATGCTGAAGGTGAAACCGACCGCTTCGCCACGAGCGCGGATCGCTTCGCGGTTGCGTTCGGATTGTTCCGGCGTGGCGCCGTATTTCTCGGCCAGGTGCTCGGTAATGTCCTGGCCTTCGGGTGCCATCTGGGGATTGAGTTCGAACGGTTGAAAGTGCAAGTCAGCACTCACCTTGTCGCCAACGCGCTCCAACGCCTGTTCGAGCGACTTGAGTCCGATGATGCACCATGGACAGGACACATCAGACACGAAGTCGATTTTCAATTTGGTCGTCATTTTTTGTTGCCTTGATCTGGGTCGGTCGCATTCTTGCCGGACTTGCCCGGCTTTTCGGTTTTTCCGGTTGGGCTATCACTCCCAACCACGGCCTTGAGTCGCTGGATTCTCGCATATTCGGCGGGGTCTTCCTTGGCAAGCTTGTTTTCGCGCCACTTGTAAAAGACCGCGAGACCCAGCATGGCGGCAGCGCCTACCGCCAGCTTGCCCTTGTGATTGCCCAGCATGGCGGAAACCGCAGCGGCCTGTTCCCCCAAGCTGCTTTGCGCTGGCTCGGTACGTTCGACATCCGCTCCCGAGCCGGTCCCCGGATTGTCGGACGCGACGTCGGGGTTATTTGGATCGGGGAGTTCTTCGATACGCATGTAAATTGGCCTTTCGTGAGCGGATTGCATGACAAGGCATGTCAAAATGCTTAGTCCTCAAGCGGGACAACTGGTTCAGCCCGGTAATTGAGCGTAGCGAGTCAACCATGTTTTCGGTCAATGTGGGTGAGTGGTTGCTAGAGCGTGCTGCTCACAATGCGTTCAGCGTGAATTGCCACCCGAGACCGTCACCCATTCGCGTTCTTCGACTTCAGTCAATTGGTGAAGGCATGCCATTTCCTTGTCCGACAGCCCGTCAACCATGCGCGGATCATCGATGTCCACCACACCATGGCGGGACAACAGCTCAATCTTGCTGAGATAGTTACCCATCAGCAGGACCTTGCCAACCGGCGATAAATTCGTGCTTCGCTTGTTCTCGCCCTGCTCACGGATGGCGGTCATCACCGACTCCGGAAAATGCCATTCGCTGCCGATATTGTGCGCCAGGGTGCGGCCATAGCTTGCCAGTGCATTGCAAAAGGTCGGCGAACCGATCGGCTGACGACCGTCTGACAGCTTGTCTATCACCCGCAGTGAAACGGTCAGCCCGACGTTCTGCACCAGTCCGGCAAGGAAGACTTCCAGCGGCTCGACCGGCTCGTCCGCCGCCAGTAGCCGATTCGCGAGGGCGCAGCGTTCCGATTGCGCCCACAGGCGCGGTGCGACCATCTTGGTAAAGCTGCCTGAGTTGAGATTGATGATGGGTTTGAAGGCAACGCTGGTGATCAGCTGATGCAACCCATCCTGACCGAGCACAAGGATGGCATGGTCGATACTGGTGATCGGCTTGCCGGTACTGTAGGCAACACTGTTGGCGAGGCGCAGCACCTCGGCCACCAGTACCAGATCCGAGGAAATCTTGCGTGCCAGTTCGGGGCCTGCAAAATCACCGCTGCGCAGGCTTTGCAGTAGTTGCGGAATCACTCCGGGCATGCGGCGTACGAGGTGCGCACCGGATTCATTCGATTTCACCACGCCATCCAGCGCGATCAGGATGGCGTCTTCGCTGCCGTTGGTGAAGATATCGGGATGGCTTTCCGCTTCGAACAGCCAGCTCGCAAAGATAAAGTCCACCTGGTCACGCTGCATCGAGGTCACGCTATCGGATGCGAAATGTGCAGTCCTGGCGGACGCCGGCACAGCCGACGTGCTTGCCGCGGTAGCCATGCTAGCTACTCGGGGAAGTGACGCCACAGCGGTCGCGCCACCTTTGGCGGAATCGGAAAAAATACGGCGAAGCCAGTCGTACATAAGGGGGTCGGTCGCTGAGAGGCCCTGGCATGCTTCCAGGAAAGCTTGCCTAGATTTAAACACGCTATTGCCGTGGCGTCGACTGCCTGATGCGCAATACCAATCCCAACCCATAACGCAACATGAGATCGCGTCTTTTTCCGTCTGCCTGCGTTGCACTCGTCGTCAATAGCTCGCTATTGACTCCTCCTGCGCCTTGCCAGTCAAAAAAATCCATCGATCTCATTTGTCACGTTATAGCTTGGGATTGGTATAAGCCATGCAACTGCCATCGAACCGTTGTGCAAAGGTCGTGCAACAGTCGTGCAAATCCTCCGCAGGTCTCTCAGCGCAAACTATCGAGCAGCGCCCTCCCCATCGGCCAGTCGCCGACATCGCTGGCGGCATTGATATGACCAAGCAGTCCGGCGTTAACAAAACGGCATCCCCAGGCATCAGCGCAGGTCCGCATATAGGCTGGGGCACCATAGGGATCGTTTTCACTGGAGACGACAATGCCGGGCGTTGGCAAAAGCTGTAATGCAGGGCGGGAGAAGCCCTTGGCATCGGCAGGGAAGTTCGGACCCAACGGGTCGGGAACGGAAACCAGCAGGAGGCCACGCAGCTTGTCAGTCCTCTCCGCCTGCATTGCCCAGGTTACGGTCGCCAGGCATCCCAGGCTATGCGCAACCAGAAGTACAGGCGCCGGTGCGGAAGCGACCGCTTCATCAATGGCAGCGACCCAAGACGCGCAGTGTGGATGATCCCAGTCATCGACCTGTATCCGGCGATAGTCCGGGTCTTGCGTTTCCCACAGCGTTTGCCAGTGTTTGGGCCCGGAACCATGTATCCCCGGCATGACCAGTACCTGCGTATCCATGCGTATTCCTTACTCGGTTGAACTTGTAAAAAGTCTAACGGCAAAAATCGTCGCCGGACATGGAGGAGCCATGGTTTTAATCGTATGATGCAAGGAAATTCCTGTTTTCTTGGGGTGCTTACGAATGAAACCAAAGTTTGATGCCGACAGGCTCGATTGGAAGATCATCGAACTGCTGCAGCGCGATGCAAGGATGAGCAATACCGAAATCGGCAAGATCATCGGCCTGTCGCAACCTGCAGTGACTTCGCGCATTCGCGCACTCGAACAAGCGGGCGTCATCGCAGGCTACGGTGCCCGCATCAATCCGCGGGCGCTCGGCCATGAAATCACCGCGATCATCCGCTTGCGCACCACGCACGAAAAGATCAGCCAGTGTCTGGCTGCGTTCGAACGCACGCCCGAAATCCTTGAAGCGCATCGTGTCACCGGCGAGGATTGCTTCGTCGTGAAAGCCAGCTTTGCCCATATGCCGAAGCTCGAAGCCACCATCGATGCGCTCGCCAGCCTGGGATCGGTGACGACATCGCTGGTGCTGGCAAGCTATCCATCCAAGCCGCTGACAGCGCCGCAAGGGATGCTGCAGCCATGAAGCGCTGGCTGCATCGCTTGCTCGGCATGGGTACCGCTTCTGTCCCGAAAGCGGAAATGACGGAAGCGCCGCAAATGCAGCCGGGGCCAAAGGGCTTTCCGGCGACACGGATCAGGGACGATGCCTTGTCGGCATCGACCCTGCATGCGGCAGTCGATATCGATCATCTGTATTTTGCCTGGATGCTTGGCATGGAAGCTTCGGTATCCGAACCGAACGACATGGAGCGACGCCTGTTGCGCGCACTTGAACGCATCTCCTCCACCGACACGCAGGCCGTGACCGCCCTTGTGCCCCGCATGCCGGCGGTGATTCCGATGCTGCTGCACAGTCTGCGCGACAAGGATGTCTCGAACGCACGCCTGTCCGAACAGGTCGCACGGGATCCGGTGTTGCTGGCGGCGCTGCTGAAGCAGGTCAACAGCTCCTACTATCGCAGGAACGAAGCAATTACCAACATCGAGCAGGCGCTCGCGCTGCTCGGCCAAAACAACTTGCGCCTGCTGGTGGCAAGCGTCGCTTTCAAGCCGCTGTTCAATATGCAGTCCGGGCATTTCATCGCACCCGCCGCACCGCGGCTGTCCGCACTGTCGACCGCCACCGCGATCGCCTGCCGTGCCCTGGCCACGCGGCGTCAGGTGGGGCCTTTCGAAGCCTTCCTCGCTACGCTGTTGCAGAACGTTGGGCTGATCGTGGCGTTGCGCATCATGGATCAGGTCTATGAGGGCGGCGAATTGCAGTCACTCTCCTTTTGCAGCTCGCTGGCGATCGAGGCACGCCGGCTTTCCTTGCGTGTCGGCCGCGAATGGCAGTTTCCACCCGCCGTGCTGCAGGCGCTTGCCGAACAGGATTCAGCTGCGGCCGCCGATTCACCGGTGGCGCAATTGCTGCGACTTGCGGACCGGCTTGGCAAACTACATGTGCTGGTCCTCAACGGGCAACTCGCTGCAGAAGAAGCGGAGGAATTTGCCGCTGTTGAAGGTGGGGCCGATGGCATTGCGTGTTACCGCCAGCTGACCCCCCGGGAGGAAGAAGCTTAGCTCTTTCTTTTTCCAACCCTCGCACGACTGCGCTCGGGCAGGCGCAAATTTTGCTCATTCTCCTCTCAAGCACATAACTTCTTTATGTAAGCCACGAGGAGTCTGATAATGAAATTGAACAATGGAAAAAAACTGGCGGGGTCGATTGCCGTTCTCACCCTGACTGCCGCAACTGCATTGCCGGTCATGGCGCAAGGTAACGCTGCTCCTGCGGCCGCCCCTGCCGCCCGTTCTTCCTACGGGCAGAGCGCGTCGCGCGATATGCGCGCCAGCGAACTGATCGGCAAGCAGGTAGAGAATGCGCAAGGCGAGAAGCTTGGCAAGATTGAGGACATCGTGCTCGACATCGACAATGAGCGCGCAATGTATGTGGTGCTATCGGTTGGCGGTGCACTCGGCATTGGGGACAAGCAAGTGCCCGTCCCCGCAAACAGCATTCAGGTACGCGGCGCGAAGGAGGCACCCATTCTTAATGTCACCAAGGAACAATTGAAAAATGCGCCGGCCTTCGATAAAAAGCAGGCCGCCAATTTTAGCCGGGACAGTTACCGCAGCGAAGTTGACCGCTACTTTTTCAAGGAAGAAACGGTTCGTCACGCCCCTGCCGGTGCACGCATGATGTCCGCCAGCGACCTGATCGGCAAAGAAATCAACGACCGCGCCGCGCATGATGCGGGAAAGATTGCCGACGTGGTTGTCAATTTGGGTAATGCCGGATCGTATCTGGTGATGCAAGCTGACAAGGCATGGAGCACCGAAGAAAAACTGGTAGCCCTGCCCTTTGCCTCATTTACCTTTCCAAGCCGACCTGATCTCGATGCCTACATCAATATCGACAGACCGAAAATCGAGACCGCAAAAGGCTTCCCGAAAAACAAATGGCCGGACCTGAACGCACCGAGCGCCCAGCAACAGATCCGGGACCAGCTTGCCGCTTTCCAGTCCACAACAAAATCGACGCCAAGCGCCACACAGACAGGACGCGAAACAACTACCAGCAGCGGCGGTTCGCGCTAACGCAGCGTGTCTGTAAGATCGGAGCCGCGCAGATTTAGACTTAGCACTTAACACTTAGCCGGCGACTCCCATCTGCACCTTCAAAGGCTAAGTTGCCCGGCATCCCGGCGCCTTGATGGTGGGCCGAGATGCCGGGCCGTGCTGCCCAGACTGTCCAGACTGCCTAAAGGTCAACACAAAGATTTAACGTGATCCTCTCCAACCTGCCGTTGTGGCTTGCTATCGTCTCTCTTATCGTCGTGGCTGCCGTCTGCATTGAAGTTGGCAGCGGCTGGAGACGGATCGCTCACTTGAAAGACATGCCGCCCGCTGACAGCGAGGCACTGCCGCGTGTGTCGATCATTGTGTCGGCACTCAATGAAGCCGATACGATCGAACCGGCGTTGCGCTCCCTGCTGCGCATCGATTACCCCAATCTCGAAGTCATTGCGATTGACGATCGCTCGACCGATGCAACCGCTGCGATCCTCGACCAAATCGCTGATGAGCATCCCGGCTTGCGGGTTGTACATCTGACCCATCTGCCGCATGGATGGCTTGGGAAGAACCATGCATTGCAGCAAGGCGCTAATTACGCTCAGGGCGACTACCTGTTGTTCACCGATGCCGATGCGGTGTTCGAAAAAAGTGCGCTGCGGCGCGCTATCGGCTATTGCGAACAGTATCGTGTCGATCACCTCACGCTGTTCTTTGACCTGGTTGCGCGCACGCAGCTGCTGCGCATCATGATCCTCAGTTTTGCCACCGGCTTCATGTCGCGATTTAAACCTTGGAAGGTGAATGAATCGCCCAGTCATTATGTCGGCGTCGGCGGGTTCAACCTGCTGCGTCGCCGCGCCTATCTGGATGTCGGCGGACATGCGGCGATGCCTCTCGCGGTGCTTGATGACATGGTGCTCGGAAAGCGAATCAAGGAGCATGGCTATCGCCAGCATGTATTGTTCGGCACCGAGATGGTGACCATCGAGTGGTACCGCAGCACGCAGGAGATGGCACGGGGAATGGAAAAAAATATCTTTTCAGCCTTCGATTATCGATTGAGCCAGCTGGTCGCCGTGACGCTATTGATGATTACCCTGCGTGTGTGGCCATGGATCGCATTGTTTGTCACTACTGGCATCACGTGGTGGCTGAATACAGCGATCATTATGATCGGCCTGGCACTGTATGCGGACCTGCTGCATGCGCGCGGCTGGAGCTACCGCTGCCTCTTCTTTGCGCCGGTGGCACCGCTTGTCGAACTGGCCATCTGGTGGCGCGGCAGTGTCCTGGCACTGGCACGGCAGGGAATAGACTGGCGCGGTACACGCTATCCTCTGAAGGATCTCAGGCAGACGCATAACAAGCAAGCGCCGATACGCTGAGAGCGATTAATCACTAGAAAATAGTCAATTGCGCGCTGCATGCGCAGTCCAAGTCAGCACGACCGCAACCAGTCAACGCAACCCCGACTTGATAGATCTACCGCGCAAGATCCCATCCGACTCGCTTGTCGTCGCCCCAGCGTATCGGCGTATCAACGGCCAACATCCACGGCTTGCGGCGTTTGAATTTTTGTGGATCGCCTGCAGTCTATTACTCTTTAATGCCCGCGCGTTTCTCAAGAGTCTTCATCCAATGCCATGAAAACCTCGCTTCTACTTTCCCCAGTATTTGCCGCCGTATTGACGGCAGCCTTGCCGTCCTACGCTGCCGAGCCGCGTATCGATCTGCTGGGCATGTCCGCGCCGGACACTGCGGCAACGCGCACCATCGCAATCACGCCGGGCACTCGGTACGTTAATGTTACCGGCGGCGATATCGTGAAATTCGTTGTTGGTGAGAAAACCTTCACCTGGAATTTTTTGCTGCCGATCGGCATGTCGTCGTTCGAATTGAATCGTGTCGCACCACCCGGACTGCTTGATCACACCGTTACCGCCTATGTCGCGCCGGACCCGCGCTATATGGGTGGCGGCGACCGCAGCAAGTAAGGGGGAGTAAGCACCACAGCGGCAACGGTCGCTCCTTCCCTGGACTCGCCCGCGGAACTGTACCGGTGCCCCGGACATGCCACGTCGTGAATTTATTTCATGGACTGTACCGGGGCATACCGGATGTTGCACGCTAAGGTAGTCCTTCACCATTCGGGGAGATGGGCATGTTGACTGCCGCTTTTATTTTTAAACCGGGAAAACGCGACGCAGAGTTCGATCGCCTCAATGCACTGATCAGCGAAGCCGCACGCGCAACGGGCGGGTTTCTCGGTGAAGAATCCTGGCAGTCCGCCGATGGCCAACTACTCAACGCCACCTACTACTGGGACAGCATGGAAGCGCTGAAACGCTTCTCCTCCCATCCCAAGCACCTGGAAGCAAAACGCGAGTACCAGCACTGGTATGGCCAATTTCATGTTGTGATTTCGGAGGTGGTCCAATCCTATGGCGACGGCGGACTGGAGCACTTGACCCCCAACGAACGCATGAGCACGTCACCGATGGCGATGCCATGAACGACTATCTGGTCTTTGCACTGGCGTTCGCCGCCTCGGCCGCAGCGCCGGGGCCGGAAGTCGCCGCCCTGCTGGGGCGCGCACTCTCCGGCGGCATGAGGTCCAGCTTCCCTCTGGCGGTTGGCATTGTCAGCGGCAAACTGTTGCTGATGACTGCGGCGGCCATCGGTCTGGGTGCGCTCGCGACGCTACCCGGCCCTTTCTTCCTGCTTCTGAAAATCCTGGGTGCCGTGTATCTGTTCTGGCTGGGCATACGGCGCTGGAGAAATGCGGGACGGGTACTCGAACCCAATGCGAACGCGAAATCCGGCCGTGTCGCGGATGCCGGCCTCGGTCTGGCGATGACCCTGTCCAATCCAATGGCGGTGATGTTCTACATCGCCCTGCTGCCGACCGTGATTGACCTGCGTGGACTGAGCATGAGCAGCTATGCGGTACTTTGCCTGATTATCGTCAGCGTCATGTCGGCAGTGGCGATCTCTTACGGCATGGCAGCGGAAACCGCGCGCAGGTGTCTGACATCGTCGGCGCAGAAGGCCATGGTCGACCGCGTTGCCGGCGCCATCATGATGGGTGCCGGCGTACTGGTTGCGTTTTCATAGTCGCACCTTGCCGAATGGCTCCTGCTCCTGGCCGGCTAAGAGAACCTGGCAGCGCGCAGTACGCGACCATCGAACTGATCTGGTTAATTCGCTAATCTTCCGCCTCCACCCTCTCGGACGAGGTGCCGAACACCCATGAGACGGCCAGTCCTCCGGTGACGGCACTATTTCGCTGCATCAATGGACTATCCTCAAATACTGCGCCACCCAGATGATCGTAACGCAGGAAAGCACCGACCCAGTACCGGCTGAAACGCCGTGACAGGGTAGTCGTCAGTTGTGTGCCGGCGTAGCCGCCGGGTGCCGCGTAGGCCGGACGACCGGGTAAGGCATCGGCTGCGCGGACCGAATACAGGTAACCGTTGTAATCGCGCGTAGCGTACAGCGGTCCGCCCTGCACGCCCAGTTTCCAGCCACGCAAGCCTGCCGGGTCCTGCAGTTGCAGCAGCAGGTTTGGCGAGAACAACCAGCCGATGTGGCGCGGCGATGACTCGATGGTGACACCGGCGCGTACCGGCAAGCGGAATGCAACACGTACCCGATCGTCTGCCGAATTCCATAGTCTGAGGTCGGCCGTCGGGCCAAACTCCAGGACGGGACGCAAATCTTCCATGCCCCGCCGCAAGGCATTGTCCTTGCTGCGCCCCGGCAGCGAAGCGTTCAGGCTGAGGTTGATTTCCACCCGGTCGTTTTCGAACAGAGATGCCCGCATGCCGCTGCGATCAGCATGCAGGATGTCGCCGCGATACACAAAGTACGGAGTCGGAAAAACATAGCTGGAACGGGTGTCGGCACCACGATAATCGGGAACGCTGAGGGTGCCGAATCCGGCGCCGATCTCCCATTTGGGTAGCGAATCCGCGTAGGCAGGCCCGTACGTCAGGGATGCGGCCAGCATAAGGGCTGGCACAGGCAGAAGGGTTTTGTTCATCCGCGGGAGTCACTCAGGGAAATAATCCGGTTTGACACCGAATGACCTGATTGACTCCCGCCAAAAGCACGGGATGGTTTGACCGTTGTCGGATTGAATGCCAGTGTGGGCTAATACCCAGGCCATACTGGCTGAGCCGGTCGCGCGAACCGTAGGTCAGCTGCCGAACAGTCCGCGAAGCAGCTTCATCGGATTCGGCACGTCAGGAACCGGGATGCCGGGCGAAGCGTCGCGCGTCTGGTCGCTTTCGTAGCCTTGATTGCTGCTGCCATTGTTACTAAAGTTGCCGCCACGCTGCGCACTCGCACTGTCTTCGATTCCCAGCATCGCCATGCCGGTGGACTTTATCCTGACCCGCGCGGTCCATTCCGGTTGCCAGTCAGCCGGTGCCTTGGCCGGACGCTGCGGATAAGACACATTGAGTTCCGGACCATAGGCGATCATGTTCACCATCGCGCCTTCGGCCTTGTCGAAGATGCCCTTCGGTACCGTGCAATCAGCGGTTGATGGCTGCAGCACGATTTTCTGCTGCAGCAGTTTAGTAATGTGTGCCGGCGACTGGTAGTTCATCAGCGCTGCGCCATTGTCGGGCTTCTCGCTGGAAGTCCAGAAAACCATGTCTTTCGCGCCGTCCGGGCCGCTTGCCGCACCTTGTGCCAGTAAAAAGTACGCTTTGGCGTTTTGCATCGTGTTCCAGCTTACCCGAACGCCATCTTTTGGCATACCGCGTGTGCTCATCTGCACTTTAGGCAGGAAGTCATGTTCGGCACCGACATTGAATTTCAGGCTGGCCGGCACGCCGTCGCCGCTGATCACCTGCTCACCCTGCAGTGAAGCATTGTCCGGTACCCGTTTCGGATCCTTTTCGTTGGGCCACAGGGCATGACCGGGGCGATTTTCCACACCCCGGCTGGCGCTGGCACCCGCATGGCTGCCAAAAAACTGGGCGTAGTCGCTCATGTGTTGCTGCTTGCTGAAATCGAACACCTTGGGCTGGCCAGGACGAATACTGTCGCCGCAACCCCAATAGATCAGAATACGGCCCTTGGGTTTTTCGATCGTGTCCGGCCTGTCTTCGCGCGTCGTATCACGGCTTCCCTGCTGGGGACGGTAAGGCGTCAGGAGTAGCGACGGCCCCATGTTCATGCCGGCAGGGATTGCATGCGTCCCTTCCACACCCGCCGGCTTTGCGCGAACGAACAGTTCGGCATCGAGCGTCTTGCTGCGGTTACCGCCGCCCGGCATCGTGCTGCCGGCATTACCCATGAGACTGCCTAACAGCCCGCCACCCATGCCACCTATGCTTCCTTCTTCCGGCATGCCGGGGATCGAGAAGCTGGTGGTTGCGAGATCGACCCAGTACTGGGCAACGGGGCCGCGCGATTGTGCGTTGGCTGCAATGCTGGCGATACCCAAGCAAAGGGCGAGCGTTGTGCTTCTAGATACTGACATGAATTCTCCCTGCTTCTTATAAATTGTTATCCGGTTGTTCACTGGCAGCCTTGCAAGGCAGTCAGAACCATTGTTCGATCAGCGCGCATTCCTGCACGGCTTTCATGCCGGTTGCTTCATCGACCAGCGATAGCATCGAACGCGGTGCGGACATGCCAGCGTGGACCTGCTGCCAGATGAAATAGTGTTTTCCCGCATCGGCCCTCACCGACAGGACGGCATCGTTTTCAGCGCGCGACACCAGGGTATGCTCGCCCGGAGTGACTTCCAGGCGTATAAACGTCTTGACCGCCGTGTCCCCGATTTTCCTGCCATCCATGATAACCGGTAGCGTACTCGCTGCACCCTTGGTCTCATGGCGGTAGACGTAGATAGTGGCTTTTTTGCCATCGATCCGGAATGCCTTGGCGTCCGCATCCCGCTCGGAGCTGGCCATTCTTACCGAAGCGCATCCGGCACACAGCAAGAGCGTGGCAAGCAGCGCAGCGATACAGCGTAAGGCGTTGGACATGCGATTTCCCGGGACGTAAAAAAGCGCGCATAGGTTACCTTAAGACAAATTTCTTGTATCTCCCACGTTCATGGGAAAGCGCGGGGAGTATTCCATGTTGGCTGATGCAATTAGAGCGCCTTTCGTCACAGTGAAATCTGGTTCGCATGGAACTCTTCGCATTAGGGAAGCCACATAGGTGACATTTATCTTTTTAAATACTTGTCCACATCATCTTTTGCATACATTCCTTGAGGTCACCATATGGCTTTGCATCGCTTAGGGCTCGTCTCACCCGCATTGTCGACTTCAGCTCATCGAGCTGGCGGCAATCAGGATAGCCCACCCAATTCGCAAGCGCTGACAACAACCCCAAGTCCTCAGTTGCGAGACACAGACAATCGCCAAACGCGCTTCACGCATAAAAATCACAAGCATATCAGCGAGCATGATCGACAAGAGATTCTTGCTTTTGATACGCAGCTCCAGCAGGTACTTGCTGGCGGGGCCGATGCTCAGAAGGTTGCGCGAGAGCTCAAGGCTTTGCTCGACAAGTCCTTCTTTGGCGCGAGGCTGTCGTCGCGTCTACCAGATGAATTGTTTTCCGGTATACAACGGTGTCCGCTGGATGCCGACGACGCCGCGCGTGCACCGCTTATCCAGACTTTCGTGGAAAAATGTCTGGCTTTTGTAAATGCCGACGCATCCTCCAGCCCGGACCACGAACAGCTTCGAGCCGAGCTTACGGAACGAGCAAGGAATTTTTTGACATCAGACCGCTTGGGGGGATTGCATTTCGCGAGCGAAATCCGGGAATTGCTGCGTGGCTCGTCGTTGGACCCCGCTCAGCGATGCTCGGCCCAGAAAATGGCTTTGGAAACATTTCAAAAGGCATTCCCTTTAGCCATCTCGACTTCAGGCCGCCATCATATCGACCTGCTCAATAAACTCATCGACGTCTTGCCGCATCTGGAACATCATCCTATCGTAGAACGCAATGCGCAGCGCCGTGGCTTGCGCGTTCTGGAAACGGCTCTTGATCGCCTGCCGTCGGACGCGGTTGCCGAAGTGACAGCGCACCTGATGAACGTGGTAACGAAACTGAGCTCCCGATACAGCCAACGTGCAGTCAATACAGCAATTGGAACCAGCGCCTTCGTCACAGGCGTTGCAAGCTCGACACTTGGCGTGTTTGCCTTGATGGGCTCCTCAATCGTGGGACCGTTCGCCGCCATCCCGGTCGGCGTTGCTTTGACAGCCTTTGCGGCATCAGGGTATCTCGGTACCGAAAAGCAGACACAGGGAACGGCCCTCTATACCCTGAACCGACAATTGTCCAGGCTAGGGGATAACTGGCACAAGGTGGAAGATAAGAACCAGCAGGCGCTGATCACAGCGTTCAGCACAATGAAAAACAATATTGTTCTTCTGTTGGGCACAAAGGATCGCACATTGACCCGGTTCTTCAACGACCCTACCATCGATCCGTCGACCTTCTCTTCCAAGCATTCGCAGAGGTTGCTGGGAACAATGCCGAAACGATTTCATCGCATCGTCGTGCCGTTGACATCGCGCCTCAACGGCGTATCTGAATTGATTCCCAATGTCTCCTCACTACAGCGAGGCTCAAAGCATCTCGTTTTATTACTTCTGAAATTCCAAATTGAACTCAACCACATCGCATTGCAAGACAAATTTCCTCAAGTTGATGTCAACTGGACGGGCCTCATCAAGAGACTTGGGAGTGGCGAGAATGATCAACATGCTGGCCCAATACTTACCTGTTTCCTGCGATTACGGCAGTCAGCAGAGTATGCAAATGCCGATTTCAAGCCATACCTGCAGTTTCAAGCCGTAAAGATGGCCAAGGCATTAGCCGACGGTGGGGACGAGTTCCTCCAGCTCTTCGCCGAAACGGCACGGTTCGCGTCGGCAGATTGCAGCAATAATGTGCGCCAGATTTTTAGACAGTTATGGAACGCCACGTTATCCCAGTTTGCCATGAAGGGCGAGGATGGACTGGGTGACCATGAGGCCCTGTTGCGGCTTGCACATGACACTTTTCGCACGGATGTGCTTCGCGAGGTAGTCACCGCCGACATTCGAGAAGCAGTCGCCAAAGGCGTCGAGGTCGAGAACTACATTGCCGTTGAGATTGCGTTGTCGAGCCGCCTTGGACTGATGAATCCTATCGCTGGAATGCGACATGACGCCACGGTTTCGCAGACCATCAAAGATAAGATGGTGGAATTTGAAAAGCGCGCTATCGCGGGGATTGAAAATCGCGAGGCCTTTATTGAATTCCTGATGGATTATTCGCCCTTGACGGAGAGAATCAAGAGGGAGCCAAGTTTCAAATACGAGGAGCTGATGGAGGCGGAACAGCAGGTCATCGCCACATTGAAAAACGAATACGATGCTGCAGAAGAAGAATATTTCGCAATTGAACGCAAGCCCACAGAAGAGGAAAAACTTGCTTTCGAAGTAGCAGGCATGAAGTACCAAAGCCGTTTGAAAGAGGGGGAGAAGGGCGTGCTAAGGAACATCATTAAGGAGCATATCGCAAAATATCCAGACGTCATGCGCATCAATCCCTCGACCGGTCCAGACTTAGATACAAGTTCCGTCGATGGGCCTGTTCAGTTGTCCCAAGAGATGATCAGCCCAGAGCTTTTTGCGAAATTCAAGGCATCAATTGACCAAGTCCACCGGGAGGTGGACTACGAAAAGCTGTCGAGCCACTTGCATGATGCTTTTAAAATCGGTGATTTTCAGCCCGAGGAAGTGGGGGCTTCGCAAATCAATGCATCGAACAACCAGAAAGACGTGTACCGGTCGCATCTTCAGTCTAATCTGGTCTCATCGCGGCAGCCTATCCTGTTGAGCAACCTGCCCTTCAGTGTTCAGGACAACCCCGGAGGCGGCGATTGCCTGCTGCATGCGCTGGGTGCTGCTTCTGCGGCAGACGTGGCCAAAATGCGAACGAACATTGCAGGCGTCGTCGCCAGTCGTCATGATATCCCACGGCAAATGAGCTACAACGCGAATCAGATTACAGCCATCTTGCTGCAAACGCCGCAGACCAGCGCCATGGTGCAGGATCTGACCTTCGGCCGGTATTCCATACCGAACCAGGTGTATGCAGATCTGGTGCGTATTCCCGGTATCTACATCGGGGACGAGGAACTTACCGCATTCAGCGAACTGGCAGAAAATCATGGCAAGCTTTTCGTTGTCGTTGATAGCGATGGTACGCTTATGCGCATTCAGGATGGTAGTCGAGTCACCATTGATTACACGCCAGAAAACCGGGAGAAAGTCCTCGCGACCACCATTAACGAGGCCGATATCGCGCTGTACAAGACTTCCCAGCACTGGCAGCGCATCGAAAAGCCGATCACGGAGGCGTGAGGTCTTTGACGGAGAATAGATGCAATTAATTTTCTGTTAGATGTCAAACAACTTCCTGCCTGTCGCGTGTCGTCCGAAAAAAATTTTATTGCATGGCAGAACCAAAATTGATTTTTGGAAACCAAGCTTTCTTTGGAGGTGCTATGCGTGATCGTAGAAACAGTGGAATGGTGGATGCCGCGACAGTGTGGTCGCGTCTGATGGATAAATGGGCAGGAAAAAACGTCGACGCGTCGACGCGAGACCTGCCGCAGGCAATGGGACCCGAGTTTGCCGGAAAGTCCATTGTAGAAGTCACCGAAGCCTTGCTGCGACAGGTCAGCAAGCGCGACTAAATTGAAATCGGATTAATTGCGGCACTGGAAAAGCACAAGGCGCCTTACGGCGCCTTGCATACTTGTACTACGCGACAACAAACGCCAAGCCGTAAGCCGGCCTGGCTGTAAGTCTGTCAATGGTGGCGTTCCTGCTTCTTGCCACCACCAGCACCTTGATCAGAGCCGGCTTTGTTATGGCTCTTTTCATCATGGCTGGTTTGGTTGCTGCGACCGGACTTGCCATCAATAGACTTCGCATCAGCCTCGGTGACTGGTTCTGCTTTCTTCGGGGGAGTTGCATTGTCATTGTTCATGGGATACCTCGACAGTTGTCGAAAAATAAAACGTTGAGTTATCGTAGACAATTCGTCATGGCGAAAGATTCAGTTTTATTCTTCCTGTCGAAGCAGAGTCCCATGGATCCATGCAACTTCAAACTACGCTCGCTTTACCAGACGTAGCAGCAGTATCAGCACGATGGCACCTACCGTTGCCACGATGATGCTGCCCAGCATTCCACCGCCGGCCGATACACCCAGGGTACGGAACAGAAAGCCCCCAAGGAAAGAACCGACAATCCCGACGACGATATCGCCGACCAGACCAAAGCCGCCACCGACAATGGCGCTGGCCAGCCACCCGGCTATCAGGCCAATCAAAATAAACCACACTAGTTCCATTTGCTTCTCCTTTTCGATCAGGTTGCCCTTCGATCAATTCCCGCCAGCGGACAGCATGACGACAAGTCGCCAGGCAGGACGTAATCGCTAAAGACACCATACGTTGCCCGCCATCTTGTCGATTGACTACTCTCAATCGGAAAGGTCAGCAAATTGACTATCGCGCAATGATTCGCTCAATCATCCATGGTGTGTTGCCTTGAAGCAGATTCCAATGGACGCCGGCCGCAACCGGCTGGTTCAAGCAGGCTTACTGCGGCCGGTAAGCGGCAGCGCCAGCCGCAGTGTCGGTGAACTCGCGGAAGGCTGCAATTTTGCCGTCGCGGATCGTGAAGATTTCCGCCCAGTCGCTTTCAAACACGCGGTCAGTGGACTTGACGCTCCACGCATAGTGTCCCAGTGCGACGACTTTGTCGCCTTGGGCAATAAACTCGCGTGGTTCAAAATGCAGCGGATGTTGCGACTGGTCCAGGGTGTTAAAAAATTCCATGACAGCGCCCTTTCCGCGCCTGGCACCAGTGAAAGGCACGCCTTCAGTGGGGTCAAGTTTCCACTCAATATCTTCTGCGCACAAGTCCATCAAGCCTGGAATATCACCTGCCTGAAAGCACTCATAAGCCTGACGGACCAGTTGCGTATTTTGCTGTTCATTCATGACGCTCTCCTTGGTGATGGCGCATCACAAAGATGCACCCGCTTCACGATAGGTCGCCAGACGGGCCTGCGTTTGTGTCAGATCAAGCCCGCGCATTGCCTGCAGTGTCGCGCTGGCAGGGCTATACTCGGCGAACCAGTTTCCAGGAGAGCCTCATGGCAATATCAATGTACGCCGCATCCGTTCCCGTTTTTCGTCAACTGCTGACCAGCCTGAATGAGCTTCTCAACAAGGCCGAAGCGCATGCCGCCGCAAAGAAAATCGATCCGAACGCCTTATTGCAGGCACGGCTTTTCCCGGACATGTTTGCGTTCACGCGCCAGGTGCAACTGGCCAGCGACTTTGCCAAGGCGGCCACGACGCGTCTGGCGGGTGTACCGGTTCCCGGCTATGAAGACACGGAACAGACGTTTGAGGAATTGCATGCACGGATCAACAAGACGCTGGCCCTGATCGATGGCGTCACCGCCGCGCAGATCGACGGCAGCGAAGAACGTGAAATCGTGATCCAGCCCGGCACACCGCGTGAAAGAAAGTTTACCGGCCAAACTTATCTACTGCATTACGCCATGCCTCAGTTCCTGTTCCATGTCACCACTGCCTACGCCATCCTGCGCCACAATGGCGTGGAGGTTGGCAAGCGTGATTTCATGGGCAGTTTCTGATGCGTGCACAGGGCAGCAAGCCACACACGCGGATCGGGAATCGACCGGTGCTTGCCACAGCAGCGCTTCTGCTCGTACTTGGTTGTGCCGCTGTCACAACGCATGGCGCACCCGCTGCGTGGCACAAATGGCGCAGCAAGGTGACCCGCACGGACACCTGTGCGCAGGTATCGCCGGGCGAAGGGTGGGAACAGGTAGCAGGGCCGTTTCGCGATGCGCAGTGCACGCTGCCGGGCAAACCCGGTCAATAGTTCCTGCGAACAGATTGGTTCGACGACTGTAAACCCATGGAAAGAACGCATATGGGCAGCGTGACCGAGAAAGGAAAACCATGGCTTTCGCCTCCCCTGTTCTGATCGACATCTGGAGCGATTATGTATGTCCATTCTGCTATCTCGAATTGCCTGCGGTAATCAAGCTGCAGCAACATTTCGGCGAAGGCGTCACCGTGCGCTGGCATGCGTTCGAACTGCGCCCCGAACCCGTTCCCACGCTTGATCCCAACGGCGCCTATCTGCACGACATCTGGGCGCGTTCGGTATATCCGATGGCCGCGGAACGCGGCATGCACCTGCGACTGCCGCCGGTACAACCGCGCAGCCGCAAGGCATTTGAAGCAGTAGCTTATGCACGCAATGTCGGCCGGTTCGACGCCATGCATGCAGCCCTATTCCGGGCGTTCTTCGAGGAAGGCATGGACATCGGTGACACCGCAGTGCTCTTGCATATTGGCGACTCGATTGGACTCGATCGGCAGCGACTCCAGCGTGCGTTTGACGAAGACGAGTACACCCGCGAAGTCCTGGCCGAAGAGGAGCAGGCTCGGCAGCTTGGCATCAGCGGCGTTCCGCTGATCCTGGTGCGGCGTACCGCAGACCCGCTTGCTGAAGCATCGGCTCTGCGCGGTGCGGTTTCCTATCCCATGTTGCATGCGACGGTTGCAGATCTTGTCGCGTAAGCAATGGCAAGCTTGGGCTGCCTGTGCAATCGCCTTACTGGCTGGTGCGCAGGCTCACGCGGCTGACACCCTGCGCGTCGGCTCCAAGCGGTTTACCGAATCGTACATTCTCGGCGAAGTTGTTCGGCAGACAGCGGCACCTTACACAGGGTCAGCCAGCGTGGAACACAAGCAGGGACTCGGCAATACGGCGATCGTATTTGAAGCGCTCAAGTCCGGCAGCATCGATGTCTATCCCGAATATCTCGGCACCATCTCGCAGGAAATACTGAAGCATACAAACGCCGTGTCGCTGGAAGACATCAATCGCGAACTTGCGCCGCTCGGTCTCGCTGCCGGCATTCCTCTGGGCTTCAACAACAGTTATGCGCTTGCCATTCGCGGAAAAGAGAGCAGTGCTGCTGGTGCTACCCATGCTGGTGCTGGGCTCACTACACTCAGTGAACTCGCACAGCATCCGGGCCTGCGCTTTGGTTTGTCGCACGAGTTCATTGGTCGCGCGGATGGCTGGCCGGGCCTCGCGAAACGTTACCGCCTGCCGCAACAAGCTGTCGGCCTTGATCATGGCGTCGCCTATGAAGCCTTATCGGCCGGACAGGTCGATGTCATCGACATCTATGCGACAGATGCCAAGATCCGCCAGTATGGTTTGCGCGTACTGAAAGACGATGCCGGATACTTTCCACGCTATGACGCCCTGCTGCTTTACCGGCGCGACATCGCACAGCGCTTCCCCGAAGCATGGCGCGCGTTGCAGGGTTTGCAGGGCAAGATTTCAGAATCGCAGATGGTGACGATGAATGCAGCGGCTGAACTGGACGGCAAGTCTTTTGCATCCATCGCCAGTGCCTTCTTGGCGCCGGCAACCCAGTCTGCTGCCGCAGGACGGGCAAAGCCGGCGACGGGATTATGGTCCAGGCTGTTCGATGGCCAACTCTGGCGGCTGACCCGCGAGCACCTGCTGCTGGTCATGCTCTCGGTGCTGGCGGCCACTGTCGTTGGTGTACCGCTCGGCGTCGTCGCCGCCTTCATGCCGCGCCTGCGACACGTTGTCATGGCGGTCGTCGGCGTACTGCAGACCGTGCCGTCACTGGCCCTGCTCGCGATGCTGATCCCCTTACTGGGAACCATCGGCATGGTGCCGGCATTGATTGCCCTCTTCCTGTACGCCTTGCTGCCTATCGTGCGCAATACCAGCATCGGCATGGAACAGGTGCCGGGTGGCTTGCGCATGGCAGCGCAGGCGCTCGGCATGACGACCGGCACTCGCTTGCGCCATATCGACCTGCCGCTTGCGCTGCCGGTCATACTTGCAGGCATCAAGACTGCCGCAGTAATGAGTGTGGGCACGGCCACCATCGCGGCCTTCATTGGCGCAGGTGGATATGGTGAACGCATTGCGACGGGACTGGCGATCAATGACAACGACATGCTGCTGGCCGGTGCACTTCCGGCAGCCGCCCTGGCGCTGGTGACGCAAGTCGTGTTCGACGTCATCGAGCGACTTCTTCCCGGCTATCGTGCCAATGCGCATGCGCGGCGCTAGGACTTAAATCGGCACGCTGAGGCAACCTTCACTTCAGAACGTCAAACAGATTGTTGAAATCATCGGTCCATGGACGCAAGCCCGGAATGACCGGGATCAATGTGCTGCCCTTGCGATAAACCTCCGCATCGAGCGTGCGCGCATCGCGCGCCACTAGAACCCAGTCGGTCTTGTGCCGTGTAGTGCGCATGCCGTCGTCATGGATCAGTAAGGCCTTGAGGCCATGCGCCACGGCGATTTGTTGCACCACCGGCGCCAGCGACAGAAAACGATTGGTCACATGAAAGGCGATGATGCCGTCCGGTCGCATGTGACGCAGGTATACATCCATCGCTTCACGCGTGAGCAGGTGCACCGGTATGGCGTCACCTGAAAAAGCATCAACCGCCAGCACATCGAATCCCTGCGGCGCTTCCTTTTCCAGGGTCAGGCGCGCATCGCCCAGCACGGTGTCGATGCGCGCCTGACTGTCTTTGAGGAAGCTGAATTCTGATTGCGCCAGCTCGATCACTTGCGGATTGATTTCGTAAAAACGATACACATCGCCGGCTCGTCCATACGCGGCCAGCGTACCGCTTCCCAGTCCGATCAACCCGATCTTGCGCGCATCCCTGCGCGCATTGTTGATCGCAAGACCTATGCCGGACTCCCGGCCATAGTAACTGGTCGGCTCCCTGCGCCGTGCCGGGTCGAGATATTGCTCGCCGTGCCGGATCGAGCCATGGTACAAGCCACGCACGTTGTCGATAGTGTTGACATGATGCGTATCGGCAGTGCGCAGGCTACCGTAAAAGCTACGCACCAGCGTATGGGCATCTTTGCGGCCGGCTGCAACTTGCTTGTAAAAAAAGCTGCCGCACAGCAAGGCCAGCAGCAATGCTCCAATCATCAGCAACAGCTGTTCCCGAAACAGCCAGCTTCCTAGCAAGGCCACGATAACCAGTCCGATGCCGAGTTCGTAATAACCAGGCAAGAGCCGCGGCGCCAGCAGGCCGACCGCAATGCCGCCGAGTGCACCGCCCAGCGATAGCATCAGGTAAAAACGGGTCAGATAGCGTGGCGCCGGTCGCAGCATGGCCAGTTCCCCATGCAAGAACATGCACATGAAAAACAGTCCGGTTGCATAAAGGGGAATCGCGGTACGGATATTGAAACCCAACACCCCATCCTGCAAACCATAGGCACACAGCGTCAGTGCACCGGTAACCGGCAACAGGAACAGTTTGCGCCGGTACCAGCGATCGCTTTCGAAACACAGGATGAAGCTAAGAAGATAAATCGTCAGGGGCAACAGCCACAGGAAAGGCACCGCCGCAATGTTCTGAGTAATGTGATTGGTCACCGCCAGCAGCATCCACGCCCCCATTGCCGACAGGGCAAGCCAGGTCGCATGGTCGCCCAAAGTGGGCGTGCGAGCGGCAGCGGCTTCAGGCAGTGCATGCGTATCGTCTGCGGTTGAATGGTGAAGAGGACGCAGTGTCGCATGCCGTGCAAACATGAGGCCCGACAAAGCACACAACACGGCAAACATGCCATACAGCACTGACCATGCCATTGCCTGCGACAGCAGCGTCGCGCGCGGCTCGATCAAAAAGGGATAAGCGACCAGCGCCAGCAAGGACGCAAAATTCGACAAGGCATAAAAGCGATACACGCGGGCATCGACAACCGAACGCGTCAGCCAGGCCTGTACCAGTGGCCCAGTGGTCGACAGAAGAAAATACGGCAAACCTATCGTCAGTATCAGCAGGAGCAGGATGCGCAACGCCGGATCGTCGCCTCCTGCCGGCTTCAAGCCGGGATCGGCGACGATGGGTAACAGCATGGCACTGGCCAGCAATAGCACAATATGCAAGCCCACCTGGCGGCGCGGACCAAGGTGGCGTGTCGTCAGGTCCGCATAAGCGTACCCGGCTAGCAACACGACTTGGAAAAACACCATGCAGGTTGCCCAGACCGCTGCCGAACCACCAAACCAGGGAAGAATCTGTTTCGACATCAGCGGCTGCACCAGAAACAACAGGAAGGCGCTGGTAAAGATGGTGCCGGCAAAGAGGAGTCTGGTCATGGGTGTGGAAGAAGGTAAGCCGGCGTGGCGCTGATAATGAATAATCTGGTATCAAGCCGATATGACCGCCCGGAGGAAACCGAGTTTGCGTGCTTGGTATCGGTCAATCGACATTGACCCGCGCCTACGCGCAGTCAGAACTGAACCATCCAACGCTATGTGATCTCCAACCGGTATGAACCCTTCCTTCTTAGTCTGGCGGGGCCGTACATGCAATCAGTTTTCAGGTTGCGACAGCGCATCTGGTATTCTTGAGTTACAGCCGCATCGCCGAAAGGAGGCATGATGACCCGTAAGGCCCGCTTCGGATTTTTCGCTCGCGTCCTGACCTGCGTGATCGCGATTTCCGCCATTATTATTTTCTTTGCCCGCAAGACGATTCCAGACGTATCGCTGGTTATCGTATTTGCATGGATAGGCGCTGCGGTCCTGCTTGCCCTGACTGCCATCGCTCTGGGGTTCTACGCGACCATGCGCTGGCATACCTGGTGCCTGAATCGGGGCGCGACCGATCCGCAATGGATGTGGTTTGGCGGCGAACCGCCGGGTCTCCAGAAGCTGCGTCATGACGGTGATCGCCGTCACGCGCAACGGCGTTTCCACCAGTAAGCATGTATTTCTGACCCAGGCGGAACCCTTGGATTCCGCTTGAGCTTCAGCAAGTCCACGGCGGGAGCCGGTGCGTAGAATCGACGCATCACCTCTTCTTTCCCGTCGACAATGACCAAACCGCGCACCGGACAAGCTCCGCCCAAACTGACACGCGATGAATTCCGCGTCCGCTTCTACCGCTCCTATATGGACCCTGCTTTCGACAAAGCGAGGGATGCGCTGCGCAGCGTCGAAGAAATTGCATGGGACAACTATATTCAAGGCCACAAGGCGCCGGTCATCGCCAAGGCCGGGCCAGGTTTTGCCGATCCCGATTACGATCTGTCGCTCGAATGGCGTGAAGCGCACGAGCGGCTGCTCGCGGCGGAAGTGCGACAAAAGGATCCCGCGACGCCTTCACGTGTATTGCTGATCTGCGGCTCGGCACGCAATGACGGCTCCTGCCCCGGCGAAATGTCGAAGACATTCCGCTTGACCCAATTGGCAAGCGAAGTACTTGCCGGGCAAGGCATCGAAGTGGACCTGCTCGACCTGAGTCTGCTGATTTCAGACTATGACCGCCATATCCATCCGTGCAAGGGATGCGCATCGACCGCGATGCCGCTGTGCCACTGGCCCTGCAGCTGCTATCCCCACCATGGACTGCGCATGACCAATGACTGGATGAATGACATCTACGAAAAGTGGGTTTCCGCACACGCGGTCATCATCCTCACACCCGTGTACTGGTACCAAGCGCCAAGCGTGCTCAAGTTGATGATGGACAGGCTGGTCTGCGCCGACGGCGGCAATCCCGATCCGACCAGCACTTCGGGCAAGGACGCCGAAAAAGCCAAGGCCATGGAAAATGCCGGCTGGTCATATCCAAAGCATCTGGCGGGACGTGTGTATGGTGTAGTCGTGCACGGCGATGTCGCCGGTATCGAAGGGGTGCGGCGCAGCCTGTCCGACTGGCTTGACTGGATGGGCCTGATTGACGCCGGCAAGCAGTCGCGGCTGGATCGTTTCATTGGCTATTACGAATCCTATGCGCAGAGCCATGAAACTCTGGATCTTGACGACAAGGTGCAGGAAGAGACGCGCAATGTCGCGCGTGCCGTCGCCAATGCCGTACGCGACCTGCGGGCAGACCGCCTGTCGCTGCCCGGCAGCGACCTGCAGGATCCCCGGCCAAAGTAACGCGTCTGCAGAGCATCACGGATGCGCGCGCAGCGTGGCATGCATTCATTCCAGTCGGCAAGATAAATGATAAAAAATACCAACCACAATTAAAAGCCCTATCGCACCCAGGAGAGACCCATGCAGCCAGGCATACACATCGAGACGGTCGTCGACGGACTCGCCTTTGCGGAGGCGCCGCGCTGGCACGATGACATGTTATGGTTTTCCGACTTCTATACGCGCAAGGTGACGCGACTGCGAATGGGCGGCGAACCCGAAACCGTGTGCGAAGTCGCAGGCCAGCCATCGGGCCTGGGTTGGCTTCCGGATGGACGCATGCTGGTGGTGTCGATGAGCGACCGCCGCTTGCTGCGCCTGGACAACGACGGCCTCAATACCGTGGCCGATCTCAGCAGCATCCTGCCGCACCATTGCAACGACATGGTGGTCGACCATCGCGGCCGTGCCTACATCGGCAATTTCGGTTTCGACCTGCTTAATCGGGCACCGGTGCAATCGACGGTGCTGATGATGGTTGATACCGACGGCAGTGTCCGTCAGGTTGCCGATGATTTGCTGTTTCCAAACGGCTGCGTGATTACACCGGACCATGCAACGCTGATCGTCGCGGAAACCTTTGGCAAGCGGCTGACGGCATTCGACATCGCCGACGATGGCACGCTCAGCCGCAGGCGGGTGTGGGCAGCGCTGGGCGACGCCTCGCCCGACGGCATCTGCCTGGACGCCGAAGGTGCAATCTGGGTGGCGTCGCCGCCTACCTCTGAATTCCTGCGCGTACGGGAAGGCGGCGCAATCCTGGACAGGATAGCGGTTCCTGAGCAGGCGATCGCCTGTGCGCTGGGCGGCCCCGAGCGCCGCACATTGTTCATGGTGACCGGCCGTGTCTCCGGGGAGCAACGTGCACTCGCCGAACGAACCGGACGCATACAAGCCATGCGTGTGCAGGTACCGGGAGCCGGTTTGCCCTGAGCGTACACAAGGCGCACCCAGCGAGCTGATCAAGTCGAGCAACGCGATGATGGAATCCGCACGCACTATGTGCCAATACCAACCCACCCCATAACGCGACATGAAATCGCTTCTGTCGCCCTCTGGTTGCCTTGACTCGCCATCAATAGCAAAACGATTGGCTCCTCCTGAATTAAAAACAAAGACAATACCCAGGCCGTGCAAGCTCGCAGGCAAACACGCATAATGTGCCGTCTTGCCTAGGAATTGATCATGAGCCTTACCACCTGGATTACCTTCTTCTTTGCATCCTGCCTGATTGCAGTCTCGCCCGGCTCCGGCGCGGTGCTGTCGATGTCGCACGGCCTCTCTTATGGCGTCAGGAAAACGACCGCCACCATCCTTGGCTTGCAGGCCGGCCTCCTGCTCATCCTGTTTATCGCCGGCGCGGGTGTCGGCTCGCTGCTGCTTGCGTCTGAATTAGCCTTCAGTATCGTTAAGACCATTGGTGCCCTGTACCTGATTTATCTTGGCTTCAGCCAGTGGCGATCACGCGTGAACGTTCAGCCCGACCTTCGCTCGCACGCAAACCTGGCGGTCCCGGCTACACGTCGGCGCGTACTTCTTGGCTTCCTGACGAACGCGACCAATCCCAAAGGCATTATTTTCATGGTGGCGGTGCTGCCGCAATTCATCTCGCGCGATGCGGCACTGCTGCCGCAATTGCTGATCCTGGCGGCAACCACTTGTGCGGTCGATCTGGTCGTCATGCACGGCTACGCGTTAGCAGCCTCGTCCATGCAACGTTATTTCCGTGACTCCGCCGCGATCAAGAAGCAGAACATGTTTTTTGGGGGTGTCCTGATGGCAGTCGGCGCCACGCTTTTCTTCGTCAAGCGAAATCCCGCAGCATAAAAGGACTGCATGCTTGCGGCGTTGTGACAGAGGACAACTGGCAAGCAGGAGCAATGTCCGTCTTGACCTGCACCTGTTTCATCCTGGTCAGGATCTCATCGACCAGGCGTAGGCCGTCATCGCCTGGCATCGTGCCTGCCGGGCAAATGCTACGATAGCGCGATGGAAACCTGTCCTCTCTGCGGTCGCGAACTGATTCAAGGTCCGTCGGTCAACGAGCATCATCTGGTACCCCGAACCTACCGCGGCCGGGAGACGGTCAGAATGCACCGCATTTGCCATAATAAAATTCATTCGGTATTCAGCGAACGCGAGCTTGCCCAGTATTACCACACGCCCGAGCGGCTGCTAGAAAATGAAGAGATACGTAAATTCGTGAAATGGGTACAGAAAAAGGACCCTGCTTTTTACGATTCCCATGACAAGGTAAAACGGCGATAAGTCCTGATCCGCAAAGGGGAAGCGGATTAAACAGGGAATCTGTCGGTCAGGCAGCCTTGTAAAGGAAGAAGGCGTCCTTACCGCGTGACAGCGGCAATGAACTTTCTCGCGTCCAAATGTCTTAATTATCAGTTTGACCATAGCAAGACAGCTCACTGGTCTTTCCATAGAACACTCCGCTCAACTTACTTCCCAACGCGTATGGCTCAAATCTCAGTCGACAATGTAGTCAACACTTACCGTTTTTACGCGCCGCTTTACGACAGTTTGTTCGGCGCCGCATTCGAACCCGGCCGACAAGCACTGACCGATGCGGTTAACGCCGCACACCCCTCCTCCATTCTGGAGGTCGGCGTCGGCACCGGCCTTACCCTCGCCCGCTATCCCGCGACCGCTTCCGTAGTCGGCATTGATCTGTCCAACGAAATGCTGGAGATCGCACGCGGACGCGCCAGGGAACTGCACGGCCGAAATATCGAGTTGATAGCGATGAATGCAGAGATGATGGATTTTCCTGACGGCTCGTTTGACTGTGTGGCAATGCCTTATGTGCTGTCGGTGACGCCGCATCCGGAAAAACTTGTCGCGGAGATCCGCCGTGTCTGCCGCAAAGGCGGCACGATACTGATCCTCAATCATTTCAGCGGCAGCCGATTCTGGTGGGCGATGGAACGCGCGGTACACAAGCTGGCGGCACGTATCGGCTTTCGTTCGACCTTTTGCTATGACGAGCAGATTCTGAAATACGACTGGCACGTTGAGTCGGTCAAGAAGGTCAACCTGTTCGGCCTGTCGCGCCTGGTGACGATACGCAATACCTGATGTCCTGAAACAGGCTCTGCAAGCGATTACCGCAGCGTATGCGGCCGCGCGACCGGCTGCGCAAACTTCTTTCGTCAGCCGACATACAATAGGCGTTTATTCATTCCCGGGAGCTGTCGATGAAAACCAAAGCCGCGATTGCCTGGAAAGCAGGCGCACCGCTTTCCGTAGAAGAAGTCGATCTGGAAGGCCCACGCGCCGGCGAGGTATTGATTGAAGTAAAGGCGACCGGCATTTGCCACACCGATTACTACACGCTGTCCGGCGCTGACCCGGAAGGGATTTTTCCTGCCATTCTCGGCCATGAAGGTGCGGGCGTGGTGGTGGACGTGGGACCGGATGTGCGCTCCCTCAAGAAAGGCGACCATGTCATTCCGCTGTACACACCGGAATGCCGGCAATGCAAATTCTGCCTGTCGCAAAAGACCAATCTCTGCCAGGCAATCCGTTCAACCCAGGGCAAAGGTTTGATGCCGGATGGCACCAGCCGCTTCTCCATCGGCGGCAAACCGCTATTCCATTACATGGGTACATCGACGTTTGCCAACCACATTGTCGTACCTGAAATCGCGGTGGCCAAGATTCGGCAGGACGCGCCTTTCGACAAGGTCTGCTACATCGGCTGCGGCGTCACCACCGGTGTCGGCGCGGTACTGTTCACCGCCAAGGTGGAAGCCGGCGCCAACGTCGTGGTGTTCGGCCTTGGCGGCATCGGCCTCAATGTGATACAGGCCGCGCGCATGGTCGGCGCCGACAAGATCATCGGCGTCGACATCAATCCGGCGCGCGAAGACATGGCTCGCCGGTTCGGCATGACCCACTTCGTCAATCCCAAGGAAGTGGACAACGTCGTTGATACCATCGTGCAGCTGACCGATGGCGGCGCCGACTACAGCTTCGAATGCATCGGCAACACCACCACGATGCGCCAAGCGCTGGAGTGCTGCCATAAGGGTTGGGGCCAGTCGGTCATCATCGGCGTCGCCGCCGCGGGCCAGGAAATCAGCACCCGTCCTTTCCAGTTAGTCACCGGACGCGTATGGAAAGGCTCGGCGTTTGGAGGCGCGCGGGGACGCACCGACGTGCCGAAGATTGTTGACTGGTACATGGAAGGCAAGCTCAACATCGACGACCTCATTACCCACAAGCTTACGCTGGACAGGATTAATGAGGGCTTTGATTTGATGAAGAGTGGTGAATCGATTCGGTCGGTGGTGATGTACTGATGTGCAGGCGTGATGAAGCCTTCGCGGACGACCGAGGCGTGGTAATGCGGTATTAAACGATTGAGTTGTAGGTTACAACGATGGGATAGAACCCATCCCCACCCTAACCCTCCCCTTGAAAGGGAGGGGACGTTCTTGATGTTGGGAGGTAATGAGGATGGATTGCCGTCCGAGCAAAGTCCTAGGAGCCGCAACCGGCAATGCGATGCGCAGCGAGCGAGCCGAAGTTCCCTCCCTTTCAAGGGGAGGGTTAGGGTGGGGATGGGTTTAAAAATGCCCCTGTGCAGACGCCCGAAGGGCGGCGAAGCGGGGTCGCCTTTCTTGGCTTACCTTCTTTGGCGAAGCAAAGAAGGTAAGTGGCCCGCCGGGGCCAGTCCCGGCTGGCATCCACGAAGAACGAACAGACCTGAATCACCGAAGAGAAGAAAACCCAGCAACGCAACAACTACCAGCCCAGGCACCCCCATGCTAGAAATCCTCTCCGAACACCCTTGCTTCAACGGCATCCAATCCTTCTACCGCCACGACTCGGAAGCCACCGGCCTCCCCATGCAATTCTCCGTCTTCCATCCCCCGGTGGAAGAACACCAGCTCGTCCCCGTCCTCTTCTACCTCGCCGGCCTTACCTGCACAGAAGAGACATTCATGATCAAGGCCGGCGCCCAACGCGCCGCCGCCCAGCGCGGCATCATGCTCGTCACCTGCGACACCAGCCCCCGCAACACCGGCATACCCGATGCCACCAAGGACTGGGACTTCGGCCAAGGCGCAGGTTTCTACCTCGACGCCACCCAGGCACCATGGAGCAAGCACTTCCGCATGGAAAGCTACGTCACGCAGGAACTGCATTCGCTCATCTTCAGCGAATTCAACGCCGACCAAACCCGCACCGGCATCTTCGGCCACTCAATGGGCGGACACGGCGCATTGACATTGGCACTGCGCCACCCCGACAAATACAAATCCGTATCCGCCTTCGCCCCGATTGCCGCGCCTAGCCGTTGCCCCTGGGGACAAAAGGCGTTCACCGGCTACCTCGGCAACGATCAGGAAAGCTGGCTGGAACACGATGCCACCGAACTGATGAAGAAGCGGCAGACACCTTTCCCGCAAGGCATCCTGATCGACCAGGGTCTGGGCGACAAATTCCTGAAAGAGCAGCTGCTGCCTGAACAATTCGAGCAAGCCTGTGCCCAGGCCAAGCAACCGCTTACGTTACGCCGGCATGAAGGATATGACCACGGCTATTACTTCATCTCGACCTTCATCGACGATCATCTCGCTTTCCATGAGCGGATTCTGAAAAGCGATTAACCTGGCAAGACGATACGAAGCCGAAAATAAAAAACGCGGAGTGCATCACATGCATTCCGCGTTTTTTATTATGAGGACGCTGTCGCGACGATGATTACAGCAAGGTCTTCGCCAACGCTTCCAGTTGCAAGCGATACTGCCTTGCATCAACCGGCTTGCGCGCCACCCCACTCTCCTGCGCCGCCGCCGCAATCCGCGGTGTCACTCCGATCAACAAGCGCTTGTCCAGCAAAGTCGGCACGATGTAATCGCGGCCGAACTGTTCGTCGCTGCGCGCCATCTCGGCAAGCGCCACCACGCAGGCGCGCTTCATGTCCTGGTTGATGGTCGTTGCGCCGGTATCGAGCGCGGCACGGAACAGGTACGGAAAGCACAATGCATTATTGATCTGGTTCGGATAGTCTGACCGGCCGGTGGCGATGATCGCGTCAGGTGCGACTTCGCGAATCAGCTCCGGGCGCAACTCGGGCTCCGGATTGGCCAGCGCGAACACGATGGGTCGGGCAGCCATCTTCTTAACATCCTCCTGGCTGAGCAAGCCGGGGCCGGACAAGCCGAGGAATACATCTGCCATGCCGATCACGTCGGACAGTGTCTTCGCATCGGTCGTCTGGGCCCATGCACGCTTCTCCTCGGTCAGTTCGCGGTCGGTTGTCAGTACGCCGCGGCTGTCGCAGACATACACGTTTTCACGACGCACACCCAGGTCAACCAGCATATCGAGGCAGGCAATCGCCGCCGCACCCGCGCCCGAGCACACCACCTTGGCCAGAGAAATGTCGCGGCCGGTCAGGTGCAGGGCATTCAGGAAGCCGGTGCCGACGACGATCGCAGTGCCATGCTGGTCGTCATGAAAGACCGGAATGGACAGGCGTTCGCGCAGCTTGCGCTCGACATAAAAACATTCCGGCGCCTTGATGTCTTCGAGGTTGATGCCGCCAAAGGTGGGATGCAGTGCGGCGATGATCTCGACCAGCTTTTCAGGATCGTTCTCGTCGATCTCGATATCGAAGGAGTCGATGCCGGCAAATTTCTTGAACAACACTGCCTTGCCTTCCATGACCGGCTTGCCGGCCAGTGCGCCGATGTCGCCCAGGCCCAGCACCGCGGTGCCATTGGTGATGACGCCGACCAGGTTGCCTTTTGCGGTGTACTCATATGCTTTGGCCGGGTCCTTGTTGATCTCGATGCAGGGCACGGCGACGCCCGGCGAATAGGCCAGCGAGAGGTCCGCCTGACTGGCGACCGGCTTGGTGACCTGGATAGCGATTTTGCCGCGCTGCGCGCCGGCGTGATATTCAAGTGCGTCTTGTTCCAGCTTGTTCATGGTTGTATTTTCTAAGAATAAGTTTCCGTACCGGCCGCTGTCCGATGCGGCCGATGAAAAAAGCCGCGGCAATAACGCCTTCAGCGCGTGCCGAAAAACGGCCGCGCGGCAATTTTCATTCTGGTCTGGCGCATTACATCGCCAAGGAATGCATTCCCTCGGCCGCATCGGTAAAGCAGACCGGGGACACAACAGGCATTGTTGTGCAAACGTTTCGCCATCGTTTGCGGTGCGTCTCCGGCCTGGTAAGGCCGGACGTTCCGTGGACAGGTCGGTGCCGCAAACCAGCGCGGTCCCGCCTTGTATTTCCCGTGATCGGGGAAGTGATCAAACAGCGTTTCCCATCGCCGCACATGCTCGGTGACCATGTTGACAACGGGAATCGTAGACTAGCACAAACCTGCAATGTGGCCAATCGAACATGGCCGGAATGCAGATGGCAGCACTTCGTTGCCGGTTTTGGGAGCGCCAGGCCGGATGGCTATTGCCTTATGCACATCTTTCCAGCTGCTATGCGCGAAGAGATATTGCGCCACCCTACATGTCCGAAGTTTATGGCTCCCTTCATGCCTTTTTATACCGGGTCGAGTCGTTTCACTCGGACTTAACGAAACGCTTCCGCTAGCGACATCACTCTCGGCGTGAATGTCACATTGAACTTGCCCAGCACGTCCTGCATCTGCGCGAGATTCGCTTCCTTCTCGGACTCCTTCCAGCCTTCGAAGATATCGGTTCCACCCTTCTGGAAATGGATGTCCATGATCTTCTTGCCGTCATGATGGGTATAAGGCTTGGTAAGCACTTGCTTGAAACCCATGTCCTCGATGGCACCAATGAAGTCGGCTGGCGGGTTGGCCGCATCGACGGCGATATAGATCATGAAGGTTTTACCCGGCGGCTTGGCGGCAACATCCACCGTAAATACACCTGGTGCGACCGGCGCTGCCGTACTTTTCAAAAATAGCATTGGATATCCCCCTGTTCCTCTTCTCTGTCTGGCAACACCGACGCGTGACGCGCTCGAAAAACGTTTATCTATAGCAATATGCCATAAATATGTTATGGCTTAAACCTTTGTGTTCCGGTTTAATCGCCGCAGGGAGCGAACGTGCAGGCTGCCCGCAACAGAGTTGACACGTTCCGCAAAAAAAGGAGGAAAACCATGTTCATCGGACATTATTCGGCAGCGTTTGCCGCCAAAAGGCTGGCACCGGAGTTGCCGTTGCCGGCTCTCTTTATCGCCTGCCAGCTGATCGACTTGTTCTGGGGTGGGCTGGTCTTGCTGGGCGTCGAAAAGCTAAGGATCATCCCCGGTTTCAACGCTTCAAACGACCTCGATCTGTACTTCATGCCGTACACCCATAGCCTGAGTTCGGCATTGGCCTGGGCACTGGCGGCCGCCTTCCTATGCTGGCTACTCCTTCCCAAAAACAATGCACGTAACCGGATAACGGCGGTCGTTGGGTTGACCGTGCTATCGCACTGGCTCCTCGACTTGCTGGTCCATATGCCGGACTTGCCGCTCTGGTTTGACAGCGCCAAGGTCGGCCTCGGCTGGTGGAATTACAAGGTCTTTGCCTTGCTGCTCGAGCTTGCGCTGCTGTGGATGGGTATCGCCTGGTGCCTGCCGCTGGCTGGGGATTACAACAAACGCTATCTGCTGCTCGGCCTCGCCATGAGCGCTGTCCAGGTCTACAGTTTGCTGGAGCAGCCGGATAACGGTACTGCCGTCGCGCAGCAATTGTTGCTGACCTATCTCGTGCTCGCCGGTGCGGCCTGGTGGATGCACCCGGTCCCGTTTAGAAGCACGCGGACCGCATGAGCTGCATCGTTCGGCAGACACTTGCATGCATGTGCAGACATGTGCAGACACTCGCATCGTCCAGATTTTGCATTGCCGCGCGTAGTTCTTACCTGACATGTAATTCAGCGACTGCAAAAGTTTCATCTGCATCCAGTGCGCTATAGAGGAGCCGATGACTTGGCGTGCATCGGCGCGGGCCTGGCACAAACGCTGCATGCACCGCGGATGCGGCAAGCGTGCGCAGGCAGCGGAAGATTTCGTCTAGCCGGTATAGATAGCCGCCCAGCCGCTGGTGTCGGCGGCGATTTCGGAGAGATGCCATGTGGCCATACAACTTCGTTCCTCAAGATATCCGCATTCGCCTGACTCGCGGTGTCGCGTTACTAACGTTGTTTGGCGTGACGGCCTGCGGCGGTGGCGGCGGCGATAGTGGCACTGGCAACGCAGCACTCACTCCCGCAGCAACGCAACCGGCGGTTCAGGTAGCGCAGGAAACTTTCGCGGCAACCCTGACGGGCTTGGATGAAGTGCCTCCTCGCGCAACGACAGCACAGGGTGCCGCAGTCGTGGTCGCCAATGCTTCAAGCCGACAGGCGCTGATCGTAACAACCACGACCAATCTTGCCGGCAGCTTGCTGCAGCTCGGGCAGGCGCCTCCGGGCACACTGGGACCAGTGGTCCTTTCGATTGCGGAAGCCTTGCCGGGCAGCGGCATCTGGGCAGCCAACACGGTGCTCACCGCAGACCAATACAGCAACCTGATCGCAGGCAACCTGCATTTGAACGCCCTGAGCCAGCAGTTTCCCGAAGGCGAAATACGCGGTCAGATCATTCCACAAGTGGCCGGTGCGGGCACTGCCACTTCTGTTGTCGGTACCGTTCTGCCTTCCACCGTCAGTTTTATTGCAGCGCTGAGCGGCGCGCAGGCCATACCAGCTACGACTACCGCGGCACAAGGTGCGGCGGCAATCACGATCAATCCGGTGAACCGGATATTTAGCGCTGCAGTGCTGACGACCGGCATGGTGAGCAATGGCGCTGAACTTCGGGAAAACCCAACAGGCTTCACTGTACCAGCGGTCATTGCTCTCGCCGAAACAAGTGCGGGCAGCGGCGTCTGGACCGCGCGCGGCACGCTGACGGAAACACAGTATGCGGCGCTCCGGCAAGGTAATTTCTTTATCAATGTGCGCAGCACATCTTTCCCCGCGGGAGAAATACGCGGCGCGGTATTGCCACAGACACGCTTTGCATCGAGTACCGTTCCCGCCAGTGCCACCGGAACGATTGGTGCCGGTGCGGGAACCCTCCCTACTGGTATTGGAAATGTCACTACGGGTATAGGGACCGGCGCCACCGGTACGGGAGTCGGCGCAGTAGGTAGCGGCTTTGGAACATCCGGCATCGGTACAGGCGTGACCGCGATTGGCAGCGGCACCCCTGGGGCTGCGACAGGGACGGGCATAACCGGAATCGGCACATCGGGACTGGGCGCCAGTCCGAGCGGGTTTACGACCGGCACCGGAGGGCTGGGCATCGGAACTATCGGGGTCGGGACGACCGGGATTGGCACTACGGGAATTGGTACTACCGGCATTGGTACTACTGGCATTGGTACCGGGACAACCGGCATCGTAGGAACCGGGACCAGTGCAGGCTTTAACACAACCCTGACTGGGACAGGAACCGGTACCGGCATGACTACTACCGGCCTGAACGTCAACTCAGGAGCGGCGTCACTTTTGGGCTTTTAGCGAGGCAAGCGAATTAATCGACCTTGCAACAAGCGCCGTCAGGTCCCCTCCCCCTGTTAGGAGGAAGGAGCCGTACATTCAAGAGCGAACGTACCTTAATTGCATTTGGACGCTCGGTCGCCGGCCATTTAAGTATTCTCTTTAGCGGTCAGGCTTCTGGCCCAACACAGATTAACGCCCTCCTGCCATCCCTTGCGCTTCATCCAGCTTGAACACGCTGACGACCCGTGCCAGGTTCGCCGCCTGATCCTGCAACGACTGCGCGGCTGCAGCGGCTTCTTCCACCAGCGCGGCGTTCTGCTGTGTCGCATTGTCCATCTGCGTGATCGTGAGATTGACCTGACCGATGCCGTCACTCTGTTCATGGCTCGCCGTGGTGATCTCGCTCATGATGGCCGTGACATTCTTGACTGACGCCACGATCTCCTCCATGGTTGTTCCGGCTTGGTCGACCAGTGTGCTGCCGGCCTCTACCTTGTCCACCGAGTCGTCGATCAGTGCCTTGATCTCCTTCGCGGCACCCGCGCTGCGTTGCGCAAGAGTACGCACTTCCGCGGCGACCACCGCAAAGCCCCGGCCCTGTTCACCTGCGCGCGCAGCTTCGACAGCGGCATTCAATGCGAGGATATTGGTCTGGAATGCGATGCTGTCGATAACGCCGATGATGTCGACGATCTTGCGTGAGCTGTCCTTGATGGACCCCATCGTCTGCACCACTTGGTCGACCACCTCCCCACCTTTGACGGCCTGGCTCGACGCCGTCATCACAAGGCGATTCGCTTGTTCTGCGCTTTCGGCATTGGCCCTTACCGTCGCGGTCAGTTCTTCCATGGCGGATGCGGTTTCCTCGAGGCTCGATGCTTGTGCTTCCGTGCGCGAGGAAAGGTCCATATTGCCCGCCGCGATCTGCGTTGAAGCAGCAGCAATCGTATCGGAGCTCTTGCGGATTTCACCCACCGTCTGGTTGAGTGATGAGACGAAGCGATTGAACGCATCGGCCAGTGCGCCGATTTCGTCAGCCGATTCCACCTTCATGCGACGGCTCAGGTCGCCGTTGCCGTCGGCGATTTCGCCCAACATGTTGGCAGCGCGCGCCACCGGCGCGGCAATCGCGCGACTGATCAGAAAGATCACCAGAAGGCCGATGCCTCCCCCAACCAGTGCAGCAACCAGCGCGGAAATCATCGCTGATCGGGCGACATTGCCCAGCACTTCCGCCTCGGGCACTTCAGCGATCACGTACAGGTTCAACTCGGGCACGAAGGACGACGCAACGATTTGCGTCCCATTCTTTGCCGAATAGGTGGCATGCGTAAATTTTGCGCCGCCCAGCAGCTTGCTGCTCAACTCTGCCGAAAATCCCGGACTATCCTTGATGAAGTGGTTACCGTCGATGACGGTCGGGTCGCGATGCACAAGGTAGCTGCCGTCGGCACGTACCAGGTACACAAATCCGGACTCACCGACGCGATAAGAGCGGATGGCATTCGCAAGGGCGTCGATAGACAGGCCGAGGCCAGCCACCACCGGTTTGTCGGTGCCGGCGTCGGCCCGCGTGTTGATGAACAACATGTAGGAATTGGCGCCCACATCCTTATTGACGTTGAGGGTATAGGGTTTGCCGCTGGACAGAAAGGAGTACAACCATTGATCTCTCGCTGCGTTCTTGTCGAGGGTGCGGTTCAGGCCCGCCTCCGTAAAATACTTGCCGGTCGCACCCGATACCCAGAACACTGACGCAGCCTTGTTCTTGTCCTTGATTTGTCTGGCGTAACGCAGCCAGGCATCCATGCCTGCATCAGGCAGGTCCTGCGCTTCCCAATCCAGCAAAAAGCTGTTCTGGGCAATGCTGCGCGACATGGCGAGCGGATCACCGATCTGACGCAGAATGTCGTTGCGAATCTCGCCGACCACCGCAGGCAATTCCTGTTCAACCACTCTTTCCCGGGCTCCCTTGCCGGTCAGGATGACACTCAGCGCGGACGAGATAATCGCATAGAGGAATAGGCATAAAGCCATGCTGCACAAAAGCTTTTGCTTGATGGAGAGTCGGCTTATCAGATTCACTACAAGGCTCCAGATGACGATGTGACGGTAGGAACGCATTAAAATTAGCCGTCCAATGGTGTAACGTGTATTTTATTTTTTGTATACAAATATTGCCGTAACTCAAGCGCTCCGTATACCGGCAACCGCTGAAAGTTGTCACACTGTTGTGGCAAACACACCTTCGTTGAAAGGCTGATTACAAGCCGGGGTACGAAAAGGAGCAGGCGGCAAGTGCGCTAGCTGTCAGGAAAAGTTCGTGTGCAGGCAGGACGAGGTGTCAGGCTTGCCAGACGCCATAACCGGATTCACGCAAGCCGATCGCCAGTTCGACTTCCATGTCGCGCGCACCGTTGTAGGGCATGGGGTTATACATGGCATAGAGTTGCGGCAGCAATCGCAGGCCGTACTCTTGTACAAAGCGATTGGCCTGTATGCCGGCCTTGTGCTTGTCAAAGCGCAGATCGGGATTCAAGCCCGTCATCCCGACATAGACACATGGCTTGCCGCTGACATAGTCGGGATTGGCTTTACGAAAACGTGCTTCGTACAGCACGTCGCCGGACAATTCAACGACGTAGACGTGATAGTGGTAACGGCGGCCCATGAATGACCAGCGCTCAGGCGGGCCAGGTCGGTTCGCGCAGTTCTTCGAAGGCCGGCCGCCCCAGCAGGTAGCCCTGGAACAGTTCGATGCCCATATCCTCCAGCGTGTAAAGCTCCTCTTCGGTTTCGACACCTTCCGCAATCACCCGGATACCGAGATCGTGGCATACCAGCATGACGCCGGAAACGATGGAGCGTCGCACGCGATCCTTGTCGATGTTGCGGGTGAGCGCCATATCGAGCTTGATGATGTCGGGCTGGAAGTTGGCCAACAGATTGAGGCCGGAATAGCCAGCGCCAAAATCATCGATCGCAGTCGAGAAACCTTGTCTCCGGTATTCCGTGAAAATGCCGTGCAGATGCGCTTCATCGTGCACCTGTTCGCCTTCGGTGACCTCGAACACCAGCCGACTGGTGGGTATGTTGAATTCCTGCGCGGCTTGCAGCGTGGCCCGGATGCATGTTTCAGGGCGGTACACGGCGTTAGGCAGAAAATTGATATGCAAAAGGCAATCCGGTTTGTCGGCAAGGCCCAGTCTGGCCGCAAGTTCGATGGCCTTGACACGGCAAGCCTGATCGAAACGATACCGGTTGCTTTCATTTACCTGTCCGAGCACCCAGCCTGCAGACTGCTGATCCACGCCGCGGACCAAGGCTTCATAGCCATAAACAGTGCGATGCTTGATATTCACGATAGGCTGAAATGCCATGGTGAAATCAAATTCGAGTCCCGCGCCGTCGCGGCATTCACGGCAGCCCAAGGGGACAAAGGTCGTGGAATTCATGCAGGCTTTCCGTATATATTAGTGCTGTCGTACTGCTGTTGCCTGTCTTGCACGGTTTGCCGACATAGCATTGTTGCATTCTATCAAACCGATGGCATTCGTCATCACCTTCCACCGGTTCGACGTTGTGTCCCCGCAAATTGCCGGTTCGACATGCATGATATGCTTGCGGGTCGCTTTTCCTACCGCCTATGTACACAGAATTCTTCCAGCTGCGCCAGGCACCGTTTTCCATTTCGCCCGATCCGCGTTACCTTTTTATGAGTGACCGGCACCGCGAGGCCCTTGCGCATCTGCTGTATGGCATCGACAGTGGCGGCGGTGTAGTGGTGCTGACCGGCGATATCGGGACCGGCAAGACCACCATATGCCGTTGTTTCCTCGAGCAGGTGCCGCCGAATTGCAATGTCGCTTATATCTTCAATCCCAAGCTCAGTGTCAGTGAGTTGCTGCAATCGGTCTGTGATGAATTCCATATTACGCTGGCCGACGATGCGCGTGGCGTACGTGGCAACAAGCATTACATCGATGCACTGAACAGCTTCCTGCTGACAGCGCATGCGGAGGGGCGCAACAACGTCCTCATCATCGATGAGGCGCAGAACCTGTCGGCAGAGGTACTGGAACAGTTGCGCTTGCTGACCAACTTGGAAACCAATGAGCGCAAGCTGCTGCAGATCATCCTGATCGGCCAGCCTGAATTGCGCACCATGCTGGCGCGCCCGGACCTGGAACAACTCGCCCAGCGCGTCATTGCGCATTACCACCTGACCGCGCTGACCGAAGAGGAAACCGCCAGCTATATCCAGCACCGCCTTGCCACTGCAGGCCTGAACACGACGTCGCCATTCCAGCCGGCGCTGATCAGGCAAATCCACCGGCTGACCGGCGGTGTTCCGCGCCGGATCAACCTGCTTTGCGACCGCGCGATGCTGGGCGCTTATGCCAACAATACCCAGGTGATCGACCGCAATATCATCGAGATGGCGGGTGAGGAGCTGCTGATCAATGAAGGCCGCATGCAGGCAGCGAAGCCAAAGCCCGCATGGCGAGGCGCGCTGGTTGGCGTGCTCGCGGGCGCGATTATCGCGGGCGGGATTGGCTATGCCGTCACTTCGCCGGACTTGCGGCAATCGCTTGCGATGAAACCGGCCACGACCAGCGGTGCTGCTGATCGTGAACGTGATCGCGCACGGACAACGCCGGCAAATCCGAAAAGTGCCGACACCGCGATTGCAGAGAAGGCTGCGCCGGCGCCATCGCCAGTCGCCGAGGTGACACTCGCAACATCAACGGAGGCGCGTGCCGACAGCGTTGGTGCTGGCACTGACACTGTACCTGCCCCCGCTGATTCGCAGGCCTTGTTTTCCGAGCAGGATGGCAGCTCGAGCGCCGGCCTTCGCGACGAACATGCGGCGGTCAGCCAGCTTGCCCGTTTCTGGGGTGTGACGCTGGAAGGTGACGACCCTTGCGAAGCCGCGAAAAAAATCGGCGTGCGATGCCACTGGAGCACTGGCGGCTTTGGTGAAATCCGCGCTCTCGACCGACCGGTCGCCATCAAGCTGCAGGATCAGCGCAAGCAGGTATTCCACCTTCTGCTCACCGAATTGAGCGACACCGAAGCGACGTTACGTGCAGGCGATGTTAAACAAAAGGTCAAGCTCGCCGTGCTGGGACGTTACTTCCGGGGCGACTTTGTTACCTTGTGGCGTACTCCCCCCGGCTTCACCGGCGCAGTCAAACTTGGCGATTCAGGAACACATGTAGACTGGCTGGCAACACAACTGTCGACCCTGAACGGCGTCGAACCACCGGTAGCCGGCACCACATATGGTCCACGCATGGTGAAACAGGTAGACATGTTCCAGCAGGCGCATGGACTGCATGTCGACGGCGTCCTCGGCCCCGTAACTGCGATGCATATCAATCGTGCCGTGGGCGTCGACGAACCGCGTCTGCGCGACACGATGAAGTGAGATACCGATGTCCTATATTCTCGACGCACTGAAAAAAGCTGAAGCCGAACGACGCGGCACCACGCCGCCGGTGACCCCAGCCCCCGCAACGTATTACGAACGCACGCAACGTGACTCGGTCTGGCACAAGCCATGGCCGTGGGCATTGCTATCGGCAGCCGTGGTCACGGTAGCAGGCGCAACGTGGTTCGCCACGCGTTCTGATCAAGCGGTGCAGGTACCTTCGCCTGAAACACCGCAAGTTGTTGCGCAAGCGCCGGTCGTCCCTGTCACGCCGCAGATGCCAGCACCTGCAGTCACGCAATCGGCCCCGCCCGCCGCTGCGCCACCGGCCCAGATTGCATCGCCAGCACCGGCGACTACGCAACCCGCACCACCGTCCCCTGCGCCGACCAAGGCGGAAGCAGCGCAGGTACCGCCTTCAGCCGTGACACCACCCAAGGCAACACGTGAAAGCCCGCCCGAAGCACCGCAGGCACGTACAGAAAAACCTGCGCGCAAACCAGTCGAGAAAAAGCCGGCGCGCGAGCCCGAGGCTCCGAAGAAATCCGTCCCGGCAACTGCGCCCGCCGCTTCTTCCAACGCTGCCAACTCTGATACCGCTACGGCCAGCACGACTCCAGCCGCTCCAGCCACCGAGCCGGCGGTGGGAAGCGTGCGCGATTTACCGCCGCAGATACAGCAGCAAATTCCGGCACTCACGATTGGTGGTTACATCTATTCGGCAAACAAGGCCGACCGTTCCGTGTTGATCAATAAGCGTTTATTACGCGATGGCGACGAGATAGCCCCCGGGCTGACCCTCGAACGCATGACCCCCAGCGGGATGATCCTCAATTACAAGGGGTATCGGTACAGGTCGTCGTATTAAGCCAGGCGACGTCCCCCAAAGCCGGCACAAGGAACAGCTGGAGCAGAGGTCCGCTGCCTGGACTCAATAACGCAGGAGGGTTCGTGCTGCTGACTGCGCGTAATCGTAAAACCCGACCCTGAGGTAAAGCCGGCGTGCTGCGGCACTGTGCGACATGACGCGCAGGAACGGACGTTGGCCTTGCAGAAGTTGATGCTGGAGAATCTTGATTACGAGGCGTCGCGCCAGACCTCTTCCCGTAAAGTCGGGATGGGTACAGACCCCGGTGATTTCACTGAATCCGCCTGCGCATCCGCGACTACCGGCCATTGCCACCAGCCGCATGCCATCAAAGATGCCGAAGTACTCTCCCAGCTCAAGGGCCCGGCCGGTAAATGGGCCCGGGTTAGTCAGGCCTGCCAATTCGACCGCTGCGGCGGCACTGCGTGAATCGAGCCTGACCGCTTCCGGCGCGGGGTCGTGCTCCATATCCACAGAACCTTGCCAGATCATCTTGTTCAGAAGGCTTTCCGAACTGATGCACCATCCCTCCGGCGCGCTGCTCGCAAAGCCATCGCAATACACACGTTCGCCCGGGTCCACCAGCCGGCCCAAGGCATGCCAGTCCGGATCCCGGGTATCGCGGAACGCCGCAATGGGTGGAAATCCCCGAGCGTACCGGCGCACCGAGTGGCCGCCAATCGTGTACGGATAATGGGGACCGACAAGGGTATGCCAGACGATATTGTCGAAGAGTGACATCGTCATGCCGCTAGCGGATCGCGATCCACATCTGACCTGGCAACACCTTCGCTCACACTTGCGCGCGACATTGCCGGGCCTTGTCGCTGTCGGCTGGGCCACAGCCCGGCAGGACGCACCAGCATGATCAGCACCATTGCCAGTCCAAGCAGCAACTGGCGCAGCACTTCGGGCAGCACTGCCAGAGTGACACTGCCCATCACCACCCCGGGCACATGCCCCATACCGCCAAGAACGACCATTGAAAGCACCGCAATGGACTCGTTCAGGGTGAAGGACTCGGGTGAAACGTAGCCCTGGAACACGGCGAACATGGCGCCGGAAACCCCGCCAAAGGACGCACCAAGTGCGAACGCCAGTAGCTTCACATTGCGGGTGTGGATACCCATGGCGCTGGCGGCGACTTCGTCTTCACGGATGGCGATAAAGGCACGTCCCATGCGCGACTGTGCAAGCCGGACCGACACGACCACGATGACGGCACACAGCGTCAGGAACAGGAAGTAATAAGCATTCACCGAGGGCATCGCATACCCCAAGATGTCGAGCGTAGCCCGCGAACCAGGTTCACCGGCAAGCGACACGCCGAAGACGCGTATCGGGTCGATCATGTTGATCCCCTTGGGCCCGTCCGTAATGTTGACAGGCGCATTGAGATTGATGATGAAGAGTCGCAGGATTTCACCGAATCCCAGCGTTACGACGGCCAGGTAATCGCCGTGCAGCTTGAGCGTCGGAGCGCCCAGCAGCACGCCGAAGAACGCGGCCAGCGCGGCATTGAGCGGGACGATAGCCCAGACGGATAAATGGATGCCGTGCAAGGCGATGCCCGGTCCCAGCAGATCCAGCATTGCATGGCCAAGGGCCGGGTAGGTATTGATTACCGACTCGAGCACGATCGCAAACTGCGGCGACGCCAGCAATGCCGTCGTGTACGCTCCGACCGCATAAAAGGCGATGTAGCCAAGGTCCAGGAGGCCAGCGTAGCCGACCACGATGTTCAGGCCAAGGGCGAGCATGATATAGAGAAGCGCCATGTCGGCGATGCGGACCCAGGAGTTGCCGAACGGCGCGGCGACGAAAGGAAAGAGGATCAGGAACAGCATGAGACCGATCGGAGCCAGGTAAGCGACTGCATTGGTCGTCAGTTTTTTGCGAGCACTAAAGTCCGGCATGATGTCCTTTGAACGAGATCTGTCCGCCATCTTAGAAAGCATGGCCGAGAACGGCTATCAAGATCTTGCTCAACTGTCTTCGCCAGCGGATGTGGTCAAACGAGACCAACAAGAGAACGAACAAAACGGCACAAACAGGAAATCAGCGATGGCCTGTCCGGCGGCGCCATTCGGCAGGCGCCAAACCGAAGTGCGAGCGGAAGCTCGACGTAAAGTGACTGTGATGAGAAAAACCGGAGTCGTGTGCGATTGTCGTCAGCGGCATGCGGGTCGCCTGCATGGCTTCCAGGGCTTTCCCGAGCCGCGTGCGAATGAGGTAGCGATGCACAGGCATGCCGACCTCCTCCCTGAATACGCGCGCCAGGTGATAGGGCGATGTGTTTGCCTGGTGAGCAAGGGCATCGAGCGTCCACGCCCGTTCAGGGAACAGCGTGATCATTTCCTTCACCGCCTCGACCTGGCGACGCCGGCGGTTCCGGGTATCGGCGGGGGTTTCCATCCGGTTGTCGGTGCGAGCCGCCCGGACGGCTGCTTCCATCATGGCGAGACTGATCTCTTCGATCGCCAGCGCACAGGGTGCGCCTTGCAGTAACTCCATGCACAGAAGGTGTCGGTCAAGCACGCAAGCAGCGGCGAGCAGGCAATGGGACTCGATGCGAGGCGAGAGCAGGTCCTCGACGCCAGCCACTTCGCCCAGCATGCGTGTCAGCACGCGTTTTGAAAACCTGAGGACGAGGCATTCGTCGCCGATACGCCCGGGAAAGCTCATGCGGTACGGCTGCCCCAGTCCAAGGAAGACCCCATGGTTGGGATTGGCGATGAAATGCTGACGTGGCGCTTCATGCAGGGCAAACACACCGGAGATCGGCAATAACAACAGGTCATCGGCCGCATAGGCGAGGTCACTGCACACAGCCGAAGTCGGGCGAGCGATCGCGTGGCGAACTGCCAGGAGTTCGTTTTCGAACAGGGTGCGCTCAATCAGATGCATAGGCCGGGTGCGTGAATGACTGCAATCTTAGCTGCCCTTTCGCCGGTGAAGTTTTCTCGGTTTCTCGTATCAGCGAAGTGTAGTTTAGTCGATTCAGCGCCTGTTGTTGCAGACGTCACAACAGTACCGGACACATGCTCGCATTACCTGCCCTGACTACACTTGATGTCACAGCCTCGCAACTGGCCGCGACATCAAGCCGTCACCGCTTTCAACTTCCGACGCACCGGCATGAACGCGAGCACGTTTCCTCCTAACACACAAACCAGTCCGGCAACCGCGAGCAGACTCCATACATAGCCTTCGTAGAACGTGGAGATCGTCAGCGCCACTACCGGGAACAACACTGTGCAGTACGCAGCGCGCTCCGGGCCCAATCTTCCCACCAGCAGCAGGTAGGCGGTAAAGCCGATCACCGAACCCGGAATCGCCAGGTACAACAACGATCCCATATAGAGTGGACTGGGATCGATCTCGAACGGCAGGCCGAGCACAAGGCCGATAATGGTAAGGATGGCGGCACCGAAAAACATCGCCCAGGTATTGGTGAGCCAGGGAGTCAGGCCAAGCGATTGCATGCGGCTCGACAGCAGGTTCCCGGTGGAAAAAAACAGCGTGCCAAGAAAAGCCAAGCCGAGTCCGCGCAGCATCGCCGTATCGCCCCAGTGCCCGCGCATTTGCGGCAGGAACAGCAGCACGATGCCCGTCAGGCCAAACAAGGCCCCCAGGATGACCTGCGGCTGGATTGCCCTGCCAAGAAAAATCTTTCCATTGATCGAATTCCACAACGGCGCAGTCGAAAATACCACGGCCACCAGTCCGCTCGGTACCCATTGGCTGGCGTAGTAGAAGCAAAGGAAATTGCAGCAAAACAGTGCCGCGCCTTGCGCCAGCAGATAACCCCATGCGGCGCGCGGCGGGCGTACCGGCTTGCGCATGACGACAAGGATCATCAGCAGAACCGCGGCCGCAATCCAGAAACGAAAGGCAATGGATACCGGTGCGGGCACCACGCCGAGCTGCCATTTGATGGCGATCCAGGTTGAACCCCAGATCAGCACGGTAAGAAGGTAGAGAAAGGCATTCATGGCGGCATCCTGTGAGAATTTCAGTATTTTGTGCAGGATGCCTTGCCGGCGTCGGCGCGACTTGTCTGGAATTGCTGCATTGTGTGCGGTGGAGACAAGGTGAAGACAAACGTCCCGACACTTGCCAAAAAGACCATTGGCGAGCTTGTCCATTCTTGCGCACTTTGTTGTACAGCGACGGACGGTCAGGACGCAAACGGCGTGAAAGTGATACATTTGACTTCACATTTCCAGGTATCCGACATGCATGTTCCTCCCGACACTGCGGCAAACCCGTCGCCTGACCCAGGCGGAATCACCCATGCGGTATTCAGGACGCTGCATGCGACCAATGCGGAACTGGAACGCTTTGCCTGGCTCGGCGACGAACTGGCAATCGCCATCTGGCGTCGGCAGACCGAGGAGGAAGAGACCGCTTATATCCGCCCCGGCCACCATACCCTGTCGTATTACCTCGGCGGCGGCTATCGTACCGAGCGCAATGAATTACCCGGCCTCTTCGGCAGCCCCGGACGTTTGTGTACGCTGCCCGATGAACATGAATCACGTTGGGTGGTACGCGACAAGCTACGCTTCCTGCACATCTATTTCCTGCCTGAGCATTTCACGCGACGTGCGGTGGTCGAACTTGACCGCGAACCGCGCGAACTGACGCTGGCCGACAGAACGTATTTCGAGCATCAACACATTGCTCAGCTCTGCGCGTCGCTGGAGCACATGCCCTGGCAAGGCCCGGATGCGCTGTTACGCGTCAATGAAACAACGCATGAGGCTTTGAGTCATTTGCTGCGATCCCAGGGCGCACTGCGCCGCGATCCGGTCTTGAAGGGCGGCCTGTCGCCGGCGGTGCGACGGCGCCTCGCCGATTACATCGAAGCACGGCTGGATCAGCCGATTACGCTTGGCATGCTTGCCGGCATTGCCTGCCTGTCGGAATACCATCTCGCCCGCATGTTCCGCATTTCCTTCGGCATGCCGCCTTACGCATGGATCGCCTCACGCCGCGTCGATCGTGCCCGCCAATTACTCAGGACAAGTGAATTGCCATTACAGCAAGTCGCCGATGCCTGCGGTTACGCTGATCTTAGCCATTTCAGCCATCGCTTTCGTAGCAGCGTGGGCGCATCTCCCCGGCAATATCGCAGCTTGCTGACCTGAATAGAGTTGGCTAACTGATCGAAAAGGTATTGTTACAACGCATAACACTAGTCCGCGTTGTATTCAGCACACAGGTATGCCTCGCACGGCACTTGGCGCTTTCATTTCTGCTTTGCAAGTGTTCTTCATCAGATAAGATGACACGGGGTCGGGCGATCAAATGCAGACGTAACAAGCCTGCCCATGGAATGGAAGACCATGGACGTATTAACCGCTGGCACCGCGTTAATTGTGGTGCAGCTTTGTGTTTCACTGCTGATGGGCGGCATCTTCACTGCCGCACCGACCGAAAAATGTACCCGCTACTGGGCACTGTCCGGTCTGTTCATTGCCGTCGGCGTGTTGATGGTCATCCTGAATGCTGGAGCGCCGCGTTTTGCCATTCTTATCATTGGCAATAACGCCCTGATACTCGGGGTAGTCCTGCAATGGTGCGGCATTCGCGCTTTTTTCCGCAAGCGACAGGGTTGGTTTGGATGGGCAATCGCCCTCGCCTTTTTCCTCGCATTCAACGGCTTATTGATGACAGGCGCATCGGTTGGTCTGCGCGCATTGCTTTCCGCCGTTGCCATCCTTGCGATGCTGCTTTTGAATACTTATGAAGTCTGGACTGGCCACGGACTACGGCGCAGCTTCGCGCGGCTGCTGACGCTCGGCGCCTTGCTGCTGCTGATTATCAGCTACGGTTGCCGGGTTTTCGCAACCATGTTTCAGATTGCCGAATTGCTGCCCAGCTCCAGCAATCCGATTGCCATCACCCTGCTGTACTTCATACCCATCATTGGCACGCTGCTGCTGTCCGATGGCTTGCTGCTGCTCTATTTCGAACGGGTGGTCGCTGACAAGCATCATCTCGCCACGCATGATGACCTGACCGGCTTGCTAAACCGGCGTGCCACCGTGACTGGGGGCGAACGCGAACTCGCGCTTGCGACGCGACTGCGCTCGCCCGTCACTGTCGCCTTTGCCGACATCGATCATTTCAAACAGATTAACGATACGCTCGGTCATGAAGCCGGCGACAGCGTGATTGTCGAAGTGTCCAACAAACTGGCAGAAACTTGTCGCAGCGTGGATTTGATCGGGCGCTATGGCGGTGAGGAATTTTGCATTGTCCTTCCCGGCGTCGATAGCGATGCTGCCGCAATTGTCGGCGAGCGACTCGTACAGGCGGTTGCCGGTCACACCTTCAGTATTGGTCGCCCGGTCACGATCAGCGTCGGTCTTGCCTCCCTGTCACCAGCTGAGGCAGAACGTGGCTGGAGCAAATTGATTCAGCGCGCCGACAAGGTGTTGTACGAAGCAAAACAGTCAGGGCGCAACCGTTTCCGCATCAACCTTGAAGGCAAGGTACCGCAAGAATCACTCACTTGATATCAGTTTTGATATCAGTTGATTTGTGATGGCGCCGGGAACACATGGCTGTTCTGTCCTCGCAGTTCCGCGCCCACTGCGGTTGCAGCTTGGTCAATCCCCGCCAGCACTTCTTCCGGTGCCAGGTGATGGATCATGTGACCGCCTTGGCGAGTGATATGCAGCGTGCTGTGCGGCAGCTCGCCATGCAACTGTTCCGACTGCACATGGGTATCGACTATTTTGTCGCTATCGCCGGCCATGATAACCACCGGTATGGTCAGTTCATGATATCGCTTGCGCAAGGAAAGTGCGGCGGGGATCATGAGTGCGGCTTCGGCGGCGCTGGCGCGCAATTGCGAGGGACGCAGGCTCATCCATGTCGGATATTCCATCCTGAAGCGCTCCGACACCGGCGCCGGTCCGAATACCCTGCGCAGTACTCCTGGCCAGATGGCACGACCAATCAAGGGCGACACCGTAAAACGCATCAGGTCGCCGATGACAGGAATGGCCGGGGGCGATACCAGCGGCACATCCATGCGGACCGTCGGATAGTAATAGCCGGACAGCAGCACCAGGCTCCTAACGTAATCCGGCTGTTCGAGCGCCAGTGACAAGGCAACCAGCGTGCCCCAGGAGTGGCCGACGAGAATAGGATTCTCGATGCCCATATGCAGCAAGGCCCGATGAATCAGACGAGCCTGTGCCTGCGGCGTCCAGATGGTCGTGCGCGGACGCTCACTGTAGCCATAGCCTGGCCGGTCGAAGGCAATCACGCGATAGTTGCGTGAGGCCAGATCGATCAGGCCGCTGGTTTCATAATCCTGAATCATCAGGCCATTGCCATGCAGCAGGACCACAGTCTGGCCCTGGCCTCGTTCTACATAATGCAGGCGTACACCGTCGACCTGGACGAATTCACCGGTCGGCGGATTATCGTGCTCGGCCTGGCGCGTCTTTTGCCGGACAATCAGAGCGGCAGCTGCAAGGGCGGCGGCACCGCCGATCAGCCAGGTGTTGCGGCGAGAACCGGAACGAGCAAGCGGTATATGCTGCATAGTCTGAGGCATTATTTTGCTCCCGAAATATTATTGAACTGGTTTGAAGTGCGCTTGATGCATGAAGTTCAATGTTGCCTTAGGCGCAAATCGCCAGTCTGTAAATGCCTGGTGTATGCATGATTCGGGAAAGCATCGACCCCCGGGCTAGTTTGACAATAGGTGTACATGCATATATATTCGGCGCATTCACATCCTTCCGAGCCCTATTTCGTGGAACCCCTGCGACTACCCTGCTACTGCGGTTCAATCCGACAGGCGTCACGTGTCGTAACGCAAATGTACGACCAGGCCTTAAAACCTTCCGGACTGAAGATTACCCAGTTCAGCATCCTGCGGGTCCTGCTTGCCTATCCCGGCCTGACGACCGGCGCCATGGCCAACATGCTGGCGATGGACAGCACCACGCTGACACGCACGCTGAAGATCATCCATGAAAGTGGCTGGATTATTTCGGCCCCGGGCGAGGATCGCCGTGAGCGTCACTGGAAGGTCACTGAAGCTGGTGAAGAGAAGGTGAAGCAAGCTATTCCTCTCTGGAAGAGTGCGCAGAAAGAATTTGCTCAAATAGCGGACGGCATCGACATGGATGCGCTGACACGAACCGTATTTCAACTGGTAAAGAAGGCGGCCTGAGCGCCGCGCATGGAGCACGCATGGAACCGTCAATGGGTTTGGCGCATTACAACAAGATCGGTGAGGGTTATCTGCCCGGTCTGCTCGGCATAGCCGTGACCGCAGTCGGCAAGGGCTTTCTGAATGCGGAATTCGCCGTCCAGCGCTCGCACCTGGCGCCCAATGGTTACCTGCACGCGGGCAGCGTGGTGACGCTGGCGGATACGGCCTGCGGTTATGCCTGCGTGGCGAACCTGCCGGATGGCGCACAGAACTTCACTACTATCGAACTGAAGATCAATTTCCTTGGCACCGCGCGTGAAGGCATCGTGGAATGTGAAGCCAAGGCGGTACACCTCGGCCGGAACACCCAGGTCTGGGACGCGCTGGTGCGTCATCGCGATACAGGCAAGCTGATCGCGACCTTCCGTTGTACCCAGATGATCCTGTGGCCGAAGTAAGGCATCTGTTACTGGCTTGTCCTGACAACGTGGGCAGCAAATCCACTTCTGCCGAAGGACAGTTTCCCCGAAGACGCAGGCTTACCATGTGGACTTTCTTTTACTGCATTCCAGCGAACATCCATGTCCTTTTCCAGTCTGCCCCCCGGTATCTACGAGCATTACAAGGGCAAGAAATACTTTGTACTTGGCTTGTCGCGCAATACCGAAACCAACGAAGTTTGCGTGGTGTACCGTCCCTTGTATGAAACCGACTGGCCACAACTGGTACATCGGAACGCCGATATGTTTTTTGAAAATGTCACCATTGATGGAAAAACCATGCCGCGTTTTCGCTTGATAGGCTGACTCACTGAATCACCGAATTACAAAAACACAATCAAGGCTCGTGGTAGCGCTGTGGCATGAATCAGACATATTCCCTCTTTGACGACGCGCCATCTGGCCTGGAAACCATCCCCATGGTCGACGCCGATGTGAAATTCATGCATGGTTTTTATCGGCCGCCGCAATCCACCGTGTTGCTGAAGTCGCTGCTTGAAGAAACGCAGTGGCGGCAAGAAAGTATCGTGCTATGGGAGCAGGAGCGCTTGCAGCCACGATTGTCGGCCTGGTATGGCGATCCGCTGAGTGTGTACACCTATTCCGGAAAGCGATTTCACCCCTTGCCGTGGACCGCAACGCTGCTCGCCATCAGGGACGATATCGAACGTGCAACGGCGCAGCGGTTCAACAGCGTATTGCTGAACCTGTACCGTGATGAAAACGATAGTGTGGGATGGCACAGCGACGCCGAGCAGGAGCTCGGCCGCATGCCTGTGATTGCTTCATTGAGCCTTGGTGAAACAAGGACTTTCCGCTTTCGGCACAAGACGCGCAAGGAAGTGAAGCCAGTCTCGATAGAACTGACCGATGGCAGCCTGCTGCTGATGGCAGGCGAGACGCAGAAAAAATGGCAGCACACGATCACCAAGGAGCGCGCGCCGCGGGAGGCGAGAATCAACCTGACATTCAGGACGATCCGGGCTCCCGTGTAGTGCATGGCGTGCCTGTTGCGCAACGCCGTATCGACAAAGCAAGGCCTTTGTCGATGGGTCTGATGTGACCTAAGCTGCTGCAGTACTGCTGTCCTACTGTAATGCCGTACTTCTAAATCGACAGATTAGTCGATGTCGCGTGCGGCGATAGCGCGCAGCTCTTGTGCCAGGTTCGGCTGGATGGAATCGAAGCCGCGTGCGAGGCGATAGAGTTCTGCGACGGAACCGGCATTGCGTTTAGCTTTTGCATTTTCTGTAACCGGCTTTGCTTCCGGTGTGATGGCGAGCAGAGCAGTCAGGAAAGCGCGCGCTGCGCGGCCAAGGTTCTCGGTATAGCTGAGGCCGGCATTCTGTACCGACGGATTAAATGTAGTGCTGGACATGATGATTTTCCTCTCAATAGTGCCTTAGTACGTTACTAGTGTAGGGACGCCCCAGATATAAATCCAATTCGAAGTACAGATAACAGACATTCGACATACACATATCTACCGGGAAGAAATCATGCTGATGAGAATGTCGTTTTCAGGATGTCAATGCCTTGATGAATGCGTGATATACGGCAAGCTTATGAGACAGTAAGACTTGCTAGAATGGCAGTCCGCGCGAGGACATGTATATTGCCCTTCGTCATCCATCTCAACCTCTGAATGCCTTCCATGAGCTATCTCGCAGTCAAGCATCTCCATATGACCTTTGTCGCGCTCAGCGGCAGCCTGTTTCTATTACGCGGCATGCTGATGCTGGCCGACTCGCGGGCCTTGCAACGGCGCGTTTTCAAGATTGCGCCGCACGTCATCGATACCCTGCTGCTCGTCAGTGCATTGGTGATGGTGGTATGGAGTGCACAATACCCCTTCGTGCAATCGTGGCTGACGGCAAAAGTGATTGCCCTGGTCGCCTATATCGGCGTAGGCACCGTTGCGCTCAAGACGGGCAAGACCAAGGCGGTCCGCACTACAGCATTTGTTGCAGCCCTGGTGATTTTTGCCTATATCGTAAAAGTCGCGATCACACGCCAGGTTTGGTAAGGGCACACCGTCCGCGCGAACCATGACGGCGAATGCCGGTCTTGAATGACATCCTTTCCATGACACTCCTGCCCTGACGAGACATGTTTACCATTTACGAATACACGAATCAGCCGCGTTACTGGATCGTACGCGATGACCAAGGTTACTGGCTGGTGCCTGCACGCGACAACGGATGGCAGGAACGCAGCCCGTTCGTTGGACATACGACTTCGCTGCGCGAGGTGACCGATGCCGGCGGCATTGATCTTGGCATCGCCAGCACAGCGATTGCTTCCAGTGATGGTTTCAGCGGCGGTTTCAGCGAAACACTGCAACAGTTGCCCGGCCTATCCTTGTCGAACCCGCTTGGTGAAAGCGCCTTCGTCACGCGCCAGGGCGCACAGGTCGTGTCGTGGAAAACCGCCGAAGGCAAAGAGCGCATGTACCTGTCATCGATGACCGGTGGCATGACCGTCACCAACCCTGCTGTGCCTGCGGCGGCGATACGCGCCGGGATTCCGGTCTGCTTTCCGCAATTCTCGGACCGTGGCCCCATCGTCAAGCACGGCTTTGTACGCAGCATGCCATGGTCTCTGTCCGACGGCCGTACGGAGTCAGCCGCAACCCTGTTCATCGATGACGATGCAATGACACGCGGCATCTGGCCGCATGCCTTCCATGCCGAGGTGAATGTGACGCTTGAAGCCGGTCGCCTGATCGTCTCGCTCACCGCCGTCAACCGCGGTGACCAGCCATGGCAATTCACCGCTGCGCTGCATACCTATCTGCATGTGGATGATGTTCGCCAAGTCGGGCTGGAAGGATTGCAATATGTGCGCTATCAAGATGCGACCGCAAACTGTGTCGTGGTCGAGCAGCAGGACCCGGCGATCAGGATTACGGCGGAACTCGACCGTGTCTACATGTCGCCGCCAAAGAAATTGACGCTGGTCGAACACGGCAAACCTTCGCTGCAGATTGAACAGGAAGGCTTTGAAGACACCGTGGTCTGGAACCCCGGCCCCGAAAAGGCAGCCGCCCTGACGGATTTCCCGGACGAAGACTGGCTGCACATGTTATGCGTGGAAGCGGCCTGCGTCATCGAGCCGGTAAAACTGCAGCCCGGAGAAAGCTGGACCGGCAGGCAGATACTGAGCGTGCCAGTCTGAGCGTGCCGGTGGCCTGATCTTCATCGCAATGTCACAAACCGGAAGGCTGCGTCGTCTTATGGTGGAAGTACCCTTTTTGTCGATAACACCAGAGAGAAACCACCATGTCCGCGCTTCGCCTTCCCTATCAAACCCTTGCCCCTGAACTGTACCGTGCGCTTTCCGGAGTCAACATTGCCTTGCAGGAATCGACACTCGGCAAATCACTGATCGAACTGGTTTTCCTGCGCGTATCGCAAATCAACGGCTGTGCGTTTTGTGTCGACATGCATGCCCGCGACCTGCTCGCCCAAGAAGAGGATTTCCAGCGCATCAACAGCCTCGTCACCTGGCGCGAAACGAGCTTGTATAGCGAGCGCGAACGCGCAGCTCTGGCATGGGCTGAAGCCATCACCCTGATCGCCGGCAATCATGCGAGCGATGCCTTGTTCGAAGCCTTGCGGCAGCATTTTTCAGAGCGGGAAATCGTCGATCTTGAATTCGCAATTGCGATCATCAACGCATGGAACCGCATTGCGATCGGGTTCAGGCAACCGGTGAAGAAGGCATCGCTGCTGCCACACTGAACTGGACGGCAATTAACTGCTCGCATGCCGCGTGAGGCTTCACCGGAGAGCGTCCTCGTTTGTGTTATAAAAACACGTCGTGACATTCCCGCTCTTCACTGAGCGCACCACCGGAGGAGCCTCAACATGCAAGAAGCCACCTTGTCGTCATTACGCGCATTCCCGCAACAGTTGCAGCAATTTTATGAAGCCGTTCCGGCTGAGTATGTGCGCTGGACACCAGCCTCGTGGGAAGGCATTCCAAGCGAAACCTTCACTGCGATCGAACAGATTTGCCATGTCCGCGATATCGAAATCGATGGCTATCATGTCCGTTTCCGTCGCCTGCTGGAGCAGGACAGGCCAGAGCTGGAATCCATCGACGGCTATCAGCTTGCGATCGAACGGCGGTATGCGGAGGCGAGCGCGTCCGATGTATTTGAAGTCATTCACAGGGCACGTGAAAAGACCGTCGCACTTCTGGAAAGCCTCGATGCACATCAGTGGACCCGGCGCGGTTACTTTGAAGGCTATGGTCATGTCACGGTGAAGAGCCTTGCCCATTACCTGTGCAGCCACGATCAGCAACATCTGGCCGGCATACAGTGGCTGCTCGGACAAATCGACAGCAACAGTAACCAGTAATCCACAGGAAGAGACCGATGGGTGATTTCGCTCCCAATCGCGTTGCAGAAGGACCGCCGATGCTGCTCGGCGGCCTGCCCCGGGAAGGCAGTCAGGGCTCATACTTTGATGGCATTACTTCAACCGCTCAAAAACTTCCCGCGAACTGATACCGGGTCCCCGGATGCCACATCGTTACCACAGAGGCTACCTGCCCTTTCGACAGGGTGCGGCGCTTGAGCACCAGGCAGGGCTCTTTCTGGATGTGCAGCATGTCGGCAATGTCACGCGGCGGGCTCAGCGCCTCGATGCTGTAATTCACGCCTTGCAGTGGCGCAGCCGCCATCAGATATTCATTTGGCGTGACCGTGGAAAAATCCTGTTGCATGTAATCGGGTGCGACCTCCGGGTTGACCCAGCGGTCTTCGACCTGGATCGGGACATCGTTTTCGAAGTGTACGATCACGGAGTGGAACAGCGGATGGCCGACCTTGACTTCAAAAGGCGGCGCCATGTGTTCGGAGGCCTTGCTGCGTTCCAGTAAATGCAACTCGCTGCGATGCACATGGCCACGCATTCTGACTTCATCAGCAATGCTCTTGATCGCAACCAGTGTCGACTGGTACTTCTGTTGGGCGACGTAAGTGCCTGAGCCCTGTATCCGGCTCAGTACCTGCTCGTCGGTCAGCGCGCGCACGGCACGGTTGACCGTCATGCGCGACACGCCGAACTGTTTTGCGAGCGCCTGTTCGGACGGGATAGCGTCGCCTTCCTTCCAGTGCCCGGCATGGATTTCCGCCAGCAAATAATTCTTGATGTGCTGGAAAGCCGGGATCCGTTCCGCTTCGCCGCTTTCTTCTTCTTGCACCCGCACACCCTTCTCCTTGTGACAAACAATGATAGATGACAATTTTTAATCACCTTGATTCGATGCGCCCGATTCTAGGGATTTAATTTGTCTTGTCAACTTACATTTTACTTGCGTAAGTTGTCTATACAACTTACACTTCAATTCGCAGGCATTCCCAACGGCTGAAGGTGGGATTGCCAGGCAGAGTTCAACTATTGAACACGTGCCGCACCGTCGGCGCGTGCAGACATCAGCATCCAGAGGAGACACTAGATGGCAACGTTTCAACGTAAGCAACTACTTACTGCCGCATTGGTTTTGTCGGCTTTTTCCGCACCGGCATTCGCCGACATCAAGATTGGTTTCAATGTGCCTTTAACCGGCTTTGCCGCTGCCGATGGCAAGTCGGCACTGGAAGGTGCAAAGCTGGCCGTTGCGCAAGCTAATGCCAAAGGCGGCGTTGCGGGCCAGAAGGTGGAACTGGTAATTTACGACGATCAGGCTTCACCGAAAGAAGCCGTACCGGTCGCAACCAAGCTGGTCGAAAAAGACAAGGTGGTCGGTGCCGTATCCGGCTCATATTCCGGTTCGACCCGTGCCGCTGCGGCGATTTTCCAGCAAGGCAAAGTACCTTACGTGGTCGCCTATGCAATCCATCCTGAAATCACGCAGACCGGCGACTATATGTTCCGCACCGCCGCGATGGGCGAGGTACAGGGGCGTGCCGGCTCGATGCTGGTGCACAACCTTGGCAAGAAGCGCGTTGCCGTGATCACCCTGAAAAACGACTTTGGCCAGGCGCTTGCCGCCGGCTTCAAGGAAGGCGCCGCCAAGTTTGGCCTGCAGATCGTCAATGAGTATGAATACGGCATGCAGGACCGCCAGTTTGGCGCGCTGGTGTCGAAGGTCAAGTCCGACAATCCTGACATCATCTATGCATCCGGCTACTTCTTCACCGCCGGCCCGCTGGTCAGCCAGTTGCGGGCCGCTGGGATAACCGCTCCCATCATCGGCCAGGAAGGTTACGACTCGGACAAGTTCATCGAGATTGCCGGTGCCGCTGCGGAAGGCACTTACCTGACGACGTCACTGGACCGCGACTCTGATGCGCCGGCGACCAAGACCTTCATGAGCGAATTCCGTAAAGCCACTGGCGTCAATGCCGACATGGTGGCTGCCGGTACCTATACCGCGACAAGCGTACTCATTGAAGGTTTGCAGAAAACCGGTGGCAAGGGTGGCGAAGCGCTGAAGAATGCACTGGCGGGCGGCACCTTCGATACACCGATCGGCAAGCTGGCGTTCAATGACCTGCATGAAGTCAAGAAAGATGTGCAGGTGCAGATAGTGAAGGACAAGGCGTTTCATCGTCATTCGGTGATTTCGGGTCCGTTGCTGTCGCCGCCGAGCAAGGCGAAGTAATCTGGTTTTACCATCGCTGACCTGCTCCTTCCCCCTCTTAGGGGGAAGGTTGGGATGGGGGTGAAGTGGTTATGCAGAAGCAGTCGCTTGCTCGAGCTTCACACCCCCACCCTAACCCTCCCCCTACAAGGGGGAGGGGACTCGGTCCGCGAAGCCGCGAACGCTCTGTATCACTTGTTCCGTTTCACCCTTCTTAACACCAAGGAACCATCATGCTCTTCTTCGAGCTGATCGCACAGGGCCTGGTCCAGGGAAGCATCTACGCGCTCGTCGCGCTGGGGCTGACACTGGTCTACGGTTTGCTGCGTATTCTCCACGTCGCCCATGCGGCACTATTCACTCTCGGCGGTTATCTCGGCGTCATGATCACCAATGCCACCGGCAGCCTCGCGCTGGCATTCCTGATCGCCATGCTGGCTTCCGGGCTGACCGGCGTTGCCATGTATCGCCTCTGCTACGAGCCCATGCTCAAGCAACCGCCTTTCGTCGCGTTGATCGCCTCGATCGGCCTGTACATCGCCTTTGAAGAAGTCTTTCGCATCGTGTTCGGCGCATCGGGTTTGTCCTATGTCGCCCCACCCTTGCAGCAGCAGATCGCGCTGTTCGGCGGATTGCAATTCAAAATGGCGGAGCTGCTGGTCATGGCCGGTACTGCGGGAATCATTGCCGTGCTGTTCTACCTGCAGACGCGCACCCGCATCGGCGTCGCATGCCAGGCAACGGTTTCCGATCCGCAGATGGCCCAATCCTTCGGCATCAAGCTGCAGCAGGTACGCGACATCAACTTCTTCGTCGGTTCCGCACTGGCTGGCTTTGCCGGCGTCTGGGTGGCATTGCTCAATAACCTCGTTGAGCCAACGATGGGTAGCGTGCCTTCCTACAAGGGCCTGGCGATCATCGTCCTGGGCGGCATGGGTTCGGTACGCGGCACGCTGATGGCTGCGCTGGTACTGGGCGTGGTCGAATCCTTCGGCACGATTTATCTCGGCAAACTGCTCGACCGCAATGCGATTGCCTTCGCTTTCCTGATCGTGGTGCTGATGATGCGCCCGCAGGGTTTGTTTGCGCGGAGCTGAAAGGACTGACATGGAATACGAAATTTCTCTTCTGACGTCGATGTGCATCAGCGTGCTGTTCGCGTTGTCGCTCAACCTGATTACCGGCTTCTGCGGCCAGATCAGTCTCGGTCACGCGGCGTTCCTCGGGATCGGCGCTTACCTGTCGGCACTGTTGTGCAAAGCCGGCCTGCCATTCCTCGCCACCCTGCCGCTGGCAATGCTGCTGGCAGGATGCATCGGTATTGTGGTCGGCCTTGCCAGCCTGCGGGTACGTGCCGATTTTCTGGCGATTACGACTATGGGTGTGGGCTTCCTGTTCGTTGGCATCGTCCGTCAGCAAGACTGGCTGGGCGGTGAAATGGGCGTGTCGGCGATTCCCGATTCGGGTTTGTCGAAGATGGGCTTCATGCTGCTGACGCTGGTGCTGTGCATCGCCACCGCCCTGCTCTGCGTGTACATCCGCCGCTCCTGGATGGGCAGGGTGTTCAATGGTGTAGCGGAAGACGAAGACACCATGCGCGTGCTCGGCATTGACGTCCCGCGCTACAAGCTGGCGGCATTCGCGATCGGTACCGCACTGGCGGGGCTGGCCGGCGCCCTGTACGCACAGAACCTGAAGTTTATCGGGCCGGACAGCTTTGGCTTTGTCGAATCCGTCACCGTGCTTTCCATGGTGGTAGTCGGCGGTATCGGTTCGGTCGTCGGCGTGGCAGTCGGCGCAGCGGTCCTGAGCGCCCTGCCCGCCTGGTTCCAGTTCATCGGCGATTACAAGCTGCTGGTGTATGGCGGCCTGCTGTTCCTGATGATGCGCTTTTCGCCGGGCGGTATGGCCGCACTGGTGACCCGGATGGTCGGTGCAGCCAAAGGAGGACGGGCATGAATCCCTTGTTGAAAGTCGACGGCGTGACAGTCCGCTTCGGTGGCCTGACCGCAATCGATAAGGTGTCTTTCGAGGTACATGAAGGCGAACTGCTCGGACTGATCGGCCCCAACGGCGCCGGCAAGACGACGATGCTGCGCTCGATTACCGGCGTGGTACGCGTCACCGAAGGCAAGGTCGAACTGGCCGGTGAAAGCCTTAATGCGCTGCCAACGCACAAACGCATCCGCAAGGGCTTATCGCTGTCGCAACAGCTGGTCAAACCCTTCCGTGAAATCTCGGTGCTCGACAACGTCGCACTGGCAGCAGGCGCGCAATACACACGTTCACCCTTGCGCGCACTGATGCATGTATCGCAAGAGAAGGAAGCCGCCATCGGTCGCGAACTGCTCAAGCGGGTCGGCATCGAAGCGTATGCCGACCAAAAGCCTGGCATTCAGCCGCTGGGCATTCTGAAGCGCCTGGAAATGGCCCGTGCACTGGCGCTCAATCCGAAGCTGCTGCTGCTCGACGAACCGCTGGCCGGTCTCAATTCGAAAGAAGCGCATGCGCTGGCGAGCACCATTGCCGATATCAATCGCCAGGGTGTGACGATTGTCCTGATTGAACACAACCTCGGTGAAGTGATGCGCATCTGCCAACGCCTCGTGGTGCTCGACAATGGCCGCAAGATTGCCAGCGGCGATCCGCGCGAGGTCATGAATGATCCGGTGGTGCGCAGTGCCTACCTCGGCGGCGACACCGTCGCGGACCAGCAGGCACAACCCACCCTTGCAGGAGGCGTCCATGCTTGAACTGAATAATTTGTCCTGTGGTTATGGCGCTTTCCATGCGGTTGGCGACCTGTCGCTGTCGCTGCAGCCCGGCACCATCACCGGCCTGCTCGGCGCCAACGGCGCGGGCAAGTCGTCGACACTGATGTGCATTGCCGGCCATGTCGCCTTGCAAGGCGGCAGCATCCGCTTCGAAGGCCACGACATCAGCAAACTCGCGCCCAATGAACGCGTGCGTCGCGGCATCGCGATTTCGCCGGAAGGCCGGCGCCTGTTCAAGGACCTGACGGTCGAAGACAACCTGCGTGTCGGTGGACTGGTGCAACCGGCCAGCCATTTCACGAAGGATCGCGATTACGTGCTCGGTCTGTTTCCGCGACTCGGCGAACGCCTGCATTCGCTGGCCGGCAACCTGTCCGGCGGCGAACAGCAGATGCTGGCCATTGGCCGTGCACTGATGACGCGTCCCAAGCTCATCATGATCGATGAACTCTCGCTCGGATTGATGCCCAAGGTCATCGACCTCTGCTACGCCGCGCTGCGGCAGCTGCAGGCCGACGGCATGACGATTTTACTGGTGGAACAAAACACGGAGCGCGTGCTGTCTGTCGCGCAGGATGTGTGCGTGCTGGAATCCGGTCGCACTGTCTGGCAAGGCAAGGCCGTCGATGCCCGCAATAACCCTGAACTCACGGAAGCCTATCTCGGCTTGCATTAATGGAAGGAAGACAAGAATGAATACCGTTACCGACAATATTGAACTCGCCAATGATCCGCGCTGGGATGCAAGCCGCGTAATCCGCTCGCCGCGCGGCAGCGAGAAGGTCTGCAAGAGCTGGCTGACCGAAGCTGCCTATCGCATGCTGCAGAACAACCTGGATCCGGAAGTCGCGGAAAACCCGAAGCACCTGGTGGTCTACGGCGGCATCGGCCGTGCGGCGCGCAACTGGGAATGCTTCGACAAGATCCTCGAAACCCTGCGCGACCTGAACGATGACGAGACCCTGCTGGTGCAGTCCGGCAAACCGGTCGGCGTTTTCCAGACGCATCCCGATGCACCGCGCGTACTGATCGCCAATTCCAACCTGGTGCCGAAGTGGGGCAACTGGGAACACTTCAACGAACTCGACCGCAAGGGTCTGTTCATGTACGGCCAGATGACTGCCGGCAGCTGGATCTACATTGGCAGCCAGGGCATCGTACAAGGCACCTACGAAACCTTCGTCGAAGCCGGTCGCCAGCACTACAACGACGACTGGGCCGGTCGCTGGATTCTTACAGCAGGCCTCGGCGGCATGGGCGGCGCGCAGCCTCTGGCCGCAACGCTCGCCGGTGCGGTATCGCTGAACATCGAATGCCAGCAGAGCAGCATCGACTTCCGTCTGCGCACACGTTACCTCGACAAGCAGGCGAAGGACATCGACGACGCGCTGGCACTGGTGAAATACCACACCGAGCGCAAGGAAGCGGTATCGATCGGTCTGCTCGGCAACGCGGCGGAGATCCTGCCAGAACTGGTGAAGCGCGCGAAAGCCGGCGGCATCAAACCCGACCTCGTCACCGACCAGACCTCGGCGCACGACCTGATCAACGGCTACCTGCCGATCGGCTGGACCGTCGCGCAGTGGAAGGCGGCGCAGCAGGACCACGAGCAGCAACAGAAGCTGACCGCCGACGCAGCCAAATCCTGCGCGGTGCATGTACAGGCCATGCTCGACTTCCATGCCATGGGCATCCCGACGGTCGACTACGGCAACAACATCCGCCAGGTCGCCTTCGACACCGGCGTGAAGAACGCTTTTGATTTCCCCGGCTTCGTCCCGGCGTACATCCGTCCGTTGTTCTGCGAAGGCAAGGGTCCGTTCCGCTGGGCTGCCCTGTCCGGCGATCCGGAAGACATCTACAAGACCGACGCGAAGATCAAGGAACTGTTCCCGGACAACAAGCACGTGCATCACTGGCTCGACATGGCACGCGATCGCATCGCCTTCCAGGGCTTGCCGGCACGTATCTGCTGGCTGGGTCTGGGCGAGCGCCACATCGCTGGCCTGGCATTCAACGAGATGGTCAAGAACGGTGAACTGAAAGCCCCGATCGTCATCGGTCGTGACCACCTTGACACGGGTTCGGTGGCAAGCCCGAACCGCGAGACCGAAAGCATGAAGGACGGCACGGATGCGGTTTCCGACTGGCCATTGCTGAATGCGCTGCTGAATACCGCAGGCGGCGCAACCTGGGTGTCGTTGCACCACGGTGGCGGTGTCGGCATGGGATACTCGCAGCATGCGGGCATGGTGATCGTTGCGGATGGTAGCGAAGCGGCATCGAAGCGCCTGGCGCGCGTGCTGGTCAACGACAGCGGGTCGGGCGTGATGCGTCACGCGGATGCAGGGTATGAAAGTGCGGCGGCGTGTGCGAAGCGTAATGGCTTGAAGTTGCCGATGGTGAAGTAAGTGGGAAACGTAGGGTGTGCATTGCAAATGCAAATGCAAATGCAAATGCAAACACACCCTACAACAAACCAGTAGCAAAGCGATCACCTGAAGCAAACTGACCAGGCAAGCACAAAGAGGCTGTGGTGGTAGTTCCCCTCTGCCGACGCCAAAAGAGTGCATGCCAAAACGGAAAAAGAAGCGAAACCTGTTTGAGCCGAAGGCGAGTTTGTTTCGCTTCCCGTTTTGGCATGCACTCTTTTGGGCACCCGAAGGGCGGCGGTAGCGGGGTCGCCTTTCTTGGCTTACTTTCTTTGGCGAAGCAAAGAAAGTAAGTGGCCCGCCGGGGCCAGTCCCGGCCAGGTTGATCGGAGAGGTAAGCGTGTTGAAATACCGAAGAAAATGCGTTGTTTTCTGCGTCAAACTTAGGTGATGGTTCGACCGCACTACCCCTACCCTAGCCCTCCCCCAGCATGGGAGAGGGAACCGGACGGTGGTTGATCCGACGTTAGTCAAATAGCGCATTCGACATTAAGTAGTCAACACCCGGCAACGCATCGCAAACCCACACAGCACAAGCACCTGTAAAAGTTAAGAGAGCAACCATGACCAAACTCACCATCACCCCCGGCAACCTGACCCTCGCCGACCTCCGCCAAATCTGGCGCGGCACAGTCAGCCTGGAACTCACTCCCAGCGCCTACACCGCGATCAACACCTCCGCCGCCACGATCAGCAAGATCGTCGAACGCGGCGCCCCCGCCTACGGCATCAACACCGGTTTCGGCAAACTCGCCAAGACCCACATCCCCAACGACCAGCTGGAAGAGCTGCAACGCAACCTCATCCTCTCCCACTCGGTCGGCAGCGGCGAGCTGATCGACGACAGCGTCGCCCGCCTGATTCTTGCGACCAAGATTGGCAGCCTCGCGCGCGGCTACTCCGGTATCCGTGCGTCGATCATCGACACCATGATCGCGCTGTACAACGCCGGCATCATGCCCTGCATCCCCAGCAAGGGTTCGGTCGGCGCATCCGGCGACCTCGCCCCGCTGTCGCACATGACGCTTGCGCTGATGGGCGAAGGCGAGGTTCGTGTTGACGGCCGCATCGTGCCCGCCAAACAGGCACTGGAAAAAGCCGGCATTACCCCTGTCACGCTGGCCGCCAAGGAAGGCCTCGCGCTGATCAACGGCACCCAGGTATCGACCGCGCTGACGCTCAACGGCCTGTTCCTCGCCGAGCGCATGCTCGAAGCCGCCACCGTCGCCGGCGCACTCTCTGTCGACGCCGCCAAAGGCAGCGACGCGCCGTTCGATCCGCGTGTGCATACCGTACGCGGCCAGCCCGGCCAGATCGCCTCCGCAAAAATCTATCGCGAACTGCTCAAGGGCAGCGAGATCCGCCGCTCCCACATCGACAACGATGAACGCGTGCAAGACCCGTACAGCCTGCGCTGTCAGCCGCAAGTCATGGGTGCCTGCGCCGACCTGATCGTTAATGCCGCACGCACGCTGCTGATCGAAGCCAACGCCGTCACCGACAACCCGCTGGTCTATGCGGAAGAAGGCGATGTGATCTCCGGCGGCAACTTCCATGCGGAGCCGGTCGCCTTCGCCGCCGACACGCTGGCACTCGCCATCGCGGAAATCGGTGCATTGTCCGAGCGCCGCATCGCGCTGCTGATCGATGCCACACTGTCCGGCCTGCCGCCTTTCCTCGTCGCCTCATCCGGCCTGAATTCCGGCTTCATGATCGCGCATGTGACCGCAGCGGCACTGGCCTCGGAAAACAAATCGCATGCCCATCCGGCAAGCGTCGACAGCCTGCCCACCTCGGCCAACCAGGAAGACCATGTCAGCATGGCGACCTTCGCCGGCCGCCGCCTGCACGAGATGGCGCACAACACTGCGACCATCGTCGGCATCGAACTGCTGGCTGCGGCACAGGGCGTCGACTTCCATCGCCCACTGACGACTTCACCCTTGCTCGCCGATGTGCATCAGCGCCTGCGCCAGCGTGTTGCCTTCTACGAGAAGGATCGTTTCTTCGCACCCGACATCGAAGCGGCCAAGCAGATGGTATTGCGCGGCGATCTGAGCACCAGCCTGCAGGATCTGTTCGGGGAACTCTACGTTCATTAAGGAGGCATGATGATCCACTCCCCGGACATGACACGCTGGCAAGGCCGCGTAGATGCGGAAGAAGGCGCGAGCGGACGCCGCTGGCATCAGATCGTCAAGCCCCTTGCACCACCGGCACCGCTGGCACCACTTGCGCCGCTTGCCGGTGAAGCCAGCAACGATGGAAAAGGCATCGCCCTGATCGGCTTTGCCTGCGATGCGGGCGTCGCACGCAATCACGGCCGCACCGGTGCCAAGGAAGGTCCGGCGACGCTGCGCCGCGTGTTGGGCAACATGCCGGTACGACGCTGTACCGCCATTACGGATGCAGGCGACGTCAGTTGCACCGGCGACGCGCTGGAAAGCGCGCAACAGGAGTTGTCGGACACGGTCGCAAATGTCCTTGGACGAGGCTTCCTTCCGCTGGTCATGGGTGGCGGGCACGAGATTGCTTACGGCTCCTTTGGTGGCCTGGCACAGCACCTTGCGTCTCGCGAACCGGCACCGCGTATCGGCGTCATCAACCTCGACGCGCATTTCGATTTGCGCATGGCGGAGCGTGCCAGTTCAGGCACACCGTTCCGCCAGATTGCGGAGGATTGTGAACGACGCGGCTGGCCGTTCCACTATTGCTGTCTGGGCATTAGTGATTTCGCCAACACGCAAGCGCTGTTCGACCGTGCAAAGCAGCTGGGCGTGCGCTGGCTGCGTGATGAAGAAATGCCGCCGGCACAGTTGCCGCAAGTGCAGGCTTTCGTCGCGGACTTCCTGAAGGATGTCGATCATGTCTATTTCACGATCTGCCTGGATGTTCTGCCAGCAGCAGTGGCTCCTGGCGTAAGCGCACCTGCTGCGCGTGGCGTACCATTGGAGGTAGTCGAACCGGTGCTGGACCAGATCGCCGCCAGCGGCAAACTGCGCGTTGCCGATGTGGCGGAGTTCAACCCCGGTTACGATATCGATCAACGCACCGCCCGCGTTGCGGCCCGCCTCCTGACCCGGATCGCGGAGCACGCGGGTCACTGATTCATTGAGTCCTGAGGCCCCATGCAAAAATTCACGTCCGACGATTTCGTTACGATGCCCTGGAAGAACGGTGGCGGCACGACCGTCCAGCTCGCTTCCTATCCTGCCGGTGCCGACCATGCTTCATTCGAATGGAGGGTCAGCGCGGCGGACATCACCACGGCTGGTCCGTTCTCGCTGTTTGCCGGCTATGACCGTTCGATTGCGATCCTGCAAGGCAACGGCATCGCGCTTGAACTCGACAGCCTGCATGCGACCATGCTGACGCCGGACAACAAGCCCTTTGCATTTCGTGGCGAACAGCAAGTGCATGTGTCGCTGCTCGACGGACCGGTCAAGGACCTCAACATCATGACCCGGCGCACGAGCTGGACGCATACCCTGGAAAAGCTGCAGTTCAGCGGCAGCATGCAATGTGCGATGCAGGCGGACCAGATTTTTATTTACAACACGCGCGGTGCGACAGTGCATTGCCGCACCCTGGCAGGCCGTGAACTGGAGTGCGGGATCGGCGAGGCCGTACTGATCGACGCGACCGACGGCGATCATGTCGATCTGTCCGCCTCCGGCACGGCGACGCTCTACATCGCGCGCCTTACTGCGAGACGCAATGACCAATAAAGAAAATTCCGACTGGGATGCACTGTGGTGCAATGTGCACCTTGCCACGCTCGACCCCCTCACCGATGCCAACGGCTACGGTGAAATCCATGATGCCGCAATCGCGGTACGGGACGGGCGCATTGCTTGGATGGGCCCACGTGCAGATCTGCCTGCGGGTTACCAGGCCAAGGTTCAATACGACGGCGAAGCTTGCTGGCTGACGCCGGGCCTGATCGATTGCCATACCCACATCGTCTACGCGGGCAACCGTAGCGAAGAATTCGAAGCGCGCTTGAACGGCGCAAATTATGAAGAGATTGCGCGGCGTGGCGGCGGCATCATGTCGACGGTACGCGCCACCCGTGCCGCAAGCGAAGACGCGCTGTATCAGGCCAGCCTGCCGCGTGTGCTCGCATTGCTCGCAGAAGGCGTGACCACGCTTGAAATTAAATCCGGTTACGGGCTCGACAAGGACAACGAGCGCAAGATGCTGGCGGTCGCCCGTCGCATCGGCAACGAACTGCCGGTTCAGGTGCGCAAGACTTTCCTTGGCGCGCATGCGTTACCGCCCGAGTACGCGGATGCAGCGGACCGCTATGTCGACAGCGTCTGCAATGACATGCTGCCGGCGCTGGTCAGCGAAGGCCTGGTCGATGCGGTCGATGCCTTTTGCGAAAAGATCGGTTTCTCTGCCAGTCAAACCGAGCGCGTGTTCCAGGCGGCACAGAAACACAACTTGCCGGTCAAACTCCATGCGGAACAATTGTCCGACCAGGGTGGCGCCGAACTGACCGCGCGCTATCGCGGCCTGTCCGCCGACCACCTTGAATACCTGTCGCAATCCGGCATCGATGCAATGAAAGCGGCGGGGACAGTGGCTGTGCTGCTGCCCGGTGCATTCTATTTTTTGCGCGAGACGAAATACCCGCCGATAGCGGCACTGCGCGAAGCGGGTGTTCCCATTGCCATATCGACAGACTGCAATCCCGGCACCTCGCCAATGACTTCCCTGCTGCTGGCGATGAACATGGCATGCACGCTGTTTCGCATGACACCGCTCGAAGCGCTCAGCGGCGTCACCCGCCATGCGGCCACGGCTTTAGGCTTGCAGGCTGAAACGGGTACGCTCGAAGTCGGCAAGCGGGCCGATTTCGCGCTGTGGCAAATTGACCGTCCCGGCGACCTGGCCTATGGCATTGGTGGTAATCCTTGCCGCTGGGTGGTCAATGGCGGTGTTCGGCGGGAACGAGCGGTAACGCCCGGCTGATTACCGACAACGCAAATCAACCCGGCAAGCCTATTCCCCGCTGCTCACCCTTGCCGGATAGCGCACGGCCGGCCTGCCGGCCGTGCAGCATGTCGATGATGTTACGGTTGAATGCCGGAAGATCGTCGGGTTTGCGGCTGCTGACCCAGTTGCCGTCGACGACGACTTCTTCGTCAACCCAGTTGCCGCCGGCATTGCGGATGTCATCCCGCAGCGTCGGCCAGCTGGTCATGGTGCGGCCATCGACCAGGCCTGCCGATACCAGCAGCCATCCGCCGTGGCAGATGACGAACACCGGCTTACCGGCGTCATCGATCTGTTCCACGAAGCGCTGCGCCTCCGGAATCATGCGGATCTGGTCGCCGTTGATGACTCCGCCCGGAAGCAGTACGCCATCGAAGTCATCCGGGTCTGCATCGGCAAGACCCAGGTCGGCGTCGAACTGATCGCCCTTGTCATGGTGCTTGTATCCCTGCACCTTGCCCGGCTGCTGTGTAACGATCCGGGTAGTGACTCCTTCCTTTTCCAGCGCCTCTTGCGGGCCGGTCAGTTCGATCTGCTCGAAGCCTTCGGTCACCAGAATGGCAATGCGCGTGCCGCGCAAACTTGAATCACTCGCGTTCATTTTCTACTCCTCAAAAGTAAGTCGTTGAGTACGGCGCCCTCATGTGTCATGTGTACAGCGTCTGGTGCATGGGATCTCAGCGCTCCGGGCGCTCGTAAGTGCCAATCAGGCAACCGCTGGCAATCGCGGTTTGGCGCAGTGCGGCCATCACCTCGTCACGCCCGGGTGCGTCGGAAAACACCGGTGTGCTGTCGAGCGTAAACACCTGAAATGCATAGCGATGCACACCATGACCTGTAGGCGGGTCGGGTGGCAACCAGGCGGCCTGCAGATACGAATTCTTTCCTGTTCTGGCATTCACGTCATTGCTGCCGCCGTGCTTGATCGCCCCTTCAGGCAAGACGCCCTCCTTCGGCAAGAGATCGACAACGATCAAATGGACCAGCGGTTGGGGCATGGGCGCGTCGGCATCTTCCACGATCAGCGCCACGCCGGTTGCACCGTTGGAAATATTGCTCCAAGTAAGCGGAGGCGAGATACCGGCGCCGTCCGCGGTATAGATTGCCGGTATGTTTTCCTGTTCGCGAAAGGCTGGACTGCTGACGGTAATCGAGCCAGTGCCTGCCCCCAGGTCAAGCTGGTTGAAGACAATCTTTTCGAGGCCGGCACGTTGCGCATGCAAGGCATGACCGATGGCGGCAGGAAGTTTTTCGAACATGATGATTCCTCGTCTAATGCAGGAAGGCATGACTCCTGCGTTTGAATCCGGATGTCCTTGCATAAGCTGTGCCGAAAGCGCATGCGGCGGCTTGCGCAGTGAGGGAGAAGCGGCAGACGTGGTACAGGTAATAAACAGTTGATGCAGTAAAGGCAGTAAAGGCGGGCGACGCGCAAACGAGAAAGTAAAAGCTGCAGTTGCCTGCAAAGCCAGGCAGCCTCTTTTCTGCCTATGAATGCATGTTGCTGTAGGAGTCCAGAATAGACCAAAAGCAATATGCCGATTTTTTCACGGCCCGTAGTAAGAAATGCATACGACGCCTGCGGCAAGCCGGGATGCCAGCGTGCTGTCCATGGCCATGGGCATACTTATCCTGCGTTGCATGCAAATTTCAACGCGTCGTGAGCATGGCATTGACAGGTTGCCACACCATGTCAGCCGAAATGTCACGCATGCAACGATGATGTCCGAGCGGACATTCGCGCTGCCTGCAAGGAGAGCATTCAATGCCGAGAAACAGGGATTGTGCGATATCCGAAAACGGCGGTGCGTGATTGGGATCAGTCGGGCCATAGACCGCGACGATGGGACGGTTCAGCGCGGAGGCGATATGCAGCAAGCCGGAGTCGTTGCTCACCATGACATCGGCTCGCCCGATCAGCGCAACCGCTTCGTCAAGCGCGGTGACGCCTGCCAGGTTCACCAGACCCGGGGTGAGCGCGATGATGTCGTCGCAGACTTCCTTGTCCTTGCCGGAACCCATCAACGCGATCTGCACTTCCGGGCGTTTGCTGGCCACGATCCTGGCCAGCTCCGCAAAATGCGATACCGGCCAGCGCTTGGCCGATCCGAATTCGGCGCCTGGCGCAAACAGCACCAGCGGCCTGTCCATGCTCAGGCCGACGCGAGCGAGTACCTGCCGCATGCGTTCGGCCGAAACCTGCAGTGCCGGACGTGGCAGCGCGGATGGCGGCGGCACGTCGGCGCGCGGTGCCTCGGCCAGGGCCGCATAGAAGGACACCATGGGCCGGGGCGCATCGCGATTGTCGTGGTGCAGCACATTGAGCAGGCCGTAGCGCATTTCGCCCTTGTAACCTACCCGTTTCGGAATCCGGGCCAGCCAGGGGATCAGCGCAAACTTCAAGGTATTGGGCAGCACATAGGCATCGGCATATCCGCGCTGGCGCAACATGCGTGCATACTCGCGGCGCTCGCGCCATTGCAACGCGCCGTGCCGGAACGGCGCTTCGAGCACGGTATCGACTTCAGCCATCGCCCGCCACACGGGTGCGACCCATTTCGGCGCCAGCACATCGATCGGGCGGTGCGGATTTTTTTCCTTCAGCAGACGCAGCAATGGCTGCGCCATCACCGCATCGCCGATCCAGTTGGGGGAGATGACGAGCGTGCGCATAACTCCCTGTACGCCCTGTACCGGCACCGTCATTTGCGCGGCACGCGGCCCATCAGGAAAAACTCTTCATTCGGGCGCATTGAAATCGCATTCGCGACGCGGTTTGACAGACCGAAGAAGGCGGTAATGGCAGCAATGTCCCAGATGTCTTCATCGTCGAAACCATGGCTGTGCAGCGTCGCGTAATCGGTGTCGTCGACCTCTTGCGAATTCAGGCAGACCTTGATCGCAAAATCCAGCATGGCCTTCTGGCGCGGGGTGATATCTGCTTTCAGGTGGTTGACCGCTACCTGATCGGCGACCAGCGGCTGCTTGGAATAGATACGCAGCAAGGCGCCATGCGCGACGACACAGTACAGGCATTGATTCTTCGCACTGGTGGCGGTGACAATCATTTCGCGGTCGGCCTTGGTCAGGCTGCCTGTTTCCTTCAGCATCAGCGCATCGTGGTACGCAAAGAAGGCACGGAATTCGGCCGGACGGTGCGCCAGTGTAATGAACACATTGGGCACGAAGCCAGCCTTCTCCTGTACGGCGAGAATGGTTTCGCGTATATCGTCCGGCAAGTCTTTCAGTTCAGGGACAGGAAAGCGGGAGATCGGCTGGCTCATGATGCGGTTTCCTTTGCAAATTGCAGGTGGTAGAGGTTGGCATACACGCCGTTCTTATCCAGCAGTCCGGCATGTGTACCGCTTTCGACAATATGCCCGCCGACCAGTACGACGATGCGGTCGGCGCGTTCGATGGTGGACAGGCGGTGCGCGATGACCAGTGTGGTCCTGCCCTTCATCAGTTCATCCAGCGCGGCCTGGACCGCGCGCTCGGATTCGGTATCGAGTGCGGAAGTTGCCTCGTCGAGAATCAGGATCGGTGCGTTCTTGTAGATTGCGCGTGCAATCGCAAGACGCTGGCGCTGGCCGCCGGACAAGCGGCTGCCGTTGTCGCCCACCATGGTATCGAGCCCCTGCGGCAGGCGCGCGACCACATCCGATAGATGGGCAGCACGTACCGCGGCTTCGATGCGGGCACGGTCGGGATTGACTTCGCCATAGGCAATGTTGGACGCGACGGTGTCGTCGAACAACACGACGTTCTGGCTCACCATCGCGATCTGTGCGCGCAGGCTGTCGAGCGCAATATCGCCGATCGGCTGTCCGTCGAGCAGGATCTCGCCCGTGGTGACGCGATGGAATTCCGGCACCAGGTTGACCAGGGTCGATTTGCCGCCGCCCGACATGCCGACAAACGCGACCGTCTCACCCGGCTTGATGTTCAGGTTGATGCCGGCCAGCGCAGGCTGCGTCTGTCCCGGGTAAGTAAAGCCGACATCGACAAAATCGACACGCCCGGAGGCACGCCTGTCGAGCCGCTTGCCATTGGTGCGCTCGGATACCGCATCGATCAGGTTGAACACCGCTTCGGCAGCGGCCAGCCCGCGCTGCAGCGGACCGTTGACTTCAGCCACGCGTTTGAGCGGTGCCAGCAGCATCAGCATGGCGGTGATAAACGACACGAATCCGCCGACCGTGGTCTGGTTCTGGCTCGACTGAATCAGCGCAATCACGATCACCACGGCCACCGCGCAGGCCGCCATGACCTGGGTGATCGGCACGGTTGCCGCATAGGTGCTGGCCATGCGCATCGAATAGCGGCGCAGTTTGTTCGCGCGACGCTCGAAACGTTCCTGCTCATACTGGCTGCCGCCAAAAATCTTGATCACCTGATTGGCCCGGGTCGTCTCTTCGATCACCTGGGTCAGTTCATTGTTGACTTCCTGGTATTCCTTGGTCAGCCGGCGCAGGCGCTTGCCGGTCTGGCGTACCACGACCGCGGTCAGCGGCAGCAGGATCAGCGCGACGATCGTAAGCCGCCAGTTCAGCCAGATCAGAAACGCCATCAGGCCCACCACGGTCAGTGCATCGCGAATCGCCGACGTCAGCACGTTACGGATCATGTCGACGATCTGCTGCACTTCAAACATCATCGAGTTGATGATCTTGCCCATCGAGTTAGTCGTGTAATAACTTGCGGGGACATGCAGCATGCGCGCAAACATCTGGCCGCGCAGCAGGCTGAGCAATTGCGTGGTGATCCAGGTCATCAGATAACTGGTCGCGAAGGTCGACAGGCCGCGCAGCACAAAGATGCCGACCACGGCGACCGGTACCAGCCACAGCTGAAAATTGGGCTTGCCGGTAAAACCGTTGTCGAGCAATTCTTTCATCACGGCGGGAAACATCGGTTCGGTCGCGGCGGTGATGATCATGCCGACGAATGCCAGCAACAGGCGCCCCTTGTACGGCCCTACCATGCGAAATAGTCGTACCAGGTTTGGGGGCAAATTCATAAGTCGGCTCGATACTTGTTTGCAGGTTGCCTTGCGGCGACCATGCGGAATGCTTGAACAAAAGGAAACCCGGGATAACCCGGGTCACTGGCCTGAGATTATAGAGGATGCCATGGCAGGCAACACTTATTGCGTGCACAGGTCCGCAACACTGTCTGCTGCCGGGCTTGTGCTGCGCTCCGGTATACTGCGTGGCTGCCTGATTTGCTTCGCAGGAATACCGCTGCTCACCCTTACCAAAGAACCAACATGCTGATTTCGGTCATCGTCACCACCTATAACCGGCCGGATGCCCTTGGCGCCGTGGTCCGCGCGCTGCTGGACCAGACCGACCCGGAGTTTGAAGTCATCATCGCCGACGACGGATCGAAACAATCGACCCGTAATGCGCTTGATGCCTTTGCGTCCACACCCCATGCGCCCGGACTGAAGCGGCTGGTGCATGCGTGGCAGCCGGACGACGGCTTCCGCGCTTCGGCGGCGCGTAACCTGGGCGTCTATGCGGCGCGTGGCGAGTATCTAGTGTTCCTCGACGGCGACTGCATTCCCCGGCCCAACTATGTCCAGCGCCATCGCGAACTGGCCGAACGAGGGTTCATGGTGTCGGGCAGCCGGGTATTGCTGTCCGAGCAATTCACCGCGGAGCTGCTGAGCGATGCATCGCCGTTACCCGCCCATCAACGTGGACTGGCCTACTGGCTGAAGCAGCGGCTGGCTGGCAAGACCAACAAGATCGTGCCGTTGCTGCAGTTTCCCGATACGCCGATGCGGCATTACCGCGCGGTCAAATGGAATCGCATCAAGAGTTGCAACCTTGCCATCTGGCGCGACGACTATGCGGCAGTCAACGGCTTCGATGAAAGCTTCGTCGGCTGGGGGCATGAAGACGCGGACCTGGTACTGCGCCTGGCCCGTCACGGAGTACGCCGCAAGGGTGGCGCGTTCGCCACCGAGGTATTCCACCTCTGGCATCGGGAAAACACCCGCGCCACTGAATCGGAAAACCGCAAGCGTGTCGAAGAGCGCATGAAAACCGGTGTCACGCAGGCGGATATTGGATTGCGAGACCATCCAAAGCCCGAGGACAGGATAGACGCGATCGTTGCATAGCGCGATACCGTCTGAAGGAATTGCAGATCAACAGGCCATGGGCCAGACAAGTTATTTCAATTTTAAAGATTCGCTCGCTCAAACACGGAACCGGAACGATGTTGCCGGACAAAAATTCCGCGTAAAGTCATTGTTTCATCACGAAAGATTCGCGGACTTATTCGCCGACATGGCGCACACTGTCGAATTGACATTGATGCCGACTCTCCGGAGATGAAAATGAAAACGGTTTTAATCCAAAACAACAGAAAGCCCGCTTCGGATGATGCCCTGTCGAAACTGCTAGGCCTGCCGAAGGACGCTGAAACAGACCAGAATTCGACCATGTGGTTCGGCATTGAAAATGACTCGGGAGAAGTGTACCGGCTCATTGGCGTCGACGGCGTCGCCGACTATGTCAAAACCCTCAAACAATTGAGCAGCGCAGGATACTGGGTGGAGTCGCTTGAAGCCGAGATGGCGGGAGCATTACATGCAGTGGTCAAGGCGCAGGGAGATAGGCAGCCGCTTTGAAGCAGAGTTATCGCACAAGCCGCAGCATCCCCGCATGAAAGCGCATATATTCCCGAGCCCGCCCCAATACGCCGGGCGCTCACTTTAGTGCAAGCGCCTGATGCACGATATGGTTGTCATACGTACGCCACCGCACATACATCTTCGTGAAACTGGCGCATCTTCTTCCTACCGAATCCCGAAGCAGACATCCGCACGCGCCCCCGCAACGGGCACCCCACCACGGAGCCAACATGAACCAGCATGAAGCGGGCAATACGCAATCATCATCTGATCCTTTTGAAGGATCATGGAAGGTACTGCGAAGCACCACAAAACGCACGGCGGCACAGTCGCAACGGCTATTGCTGGATGACACGGCGGCAGGCAAAGGAAAAGTTCTGACAGCCAGCAACCTAAAGGAGAGTTCTCATGACCAAGAGTGATTCCAGGATCAGCCAGGATGCCATGAATGAATTACGTTCAGACCGAACCGTCAATCCCGCATCGGTTATTGTCAGTTGCGTGGACGGCGTCGCCTCCCTCAACGGCTGGGTGGAAACTCCCGCCGAGAAGTGGCTGGTCGAGCGTGCCGTCCGGCGTATCGCCGGCGTCAAGAGTATCAAGTGCCAGCTCGACGTCAGACCTCCGCAGCGCGAAACAAGCACGGATGACGAGATTGGCCGGGAGTGTGAAAAGGCACTCGACGTCTCAATGCCCGGACCCAACCATGACATTAGGGTCATGGTGTCAAACGGTTGGGTGACACTGTCGGGCAAAGTCGCCTGGGGATATGAGCGCTGGGCCGCCGAAGCCGTTGTGAGCAGTCTCAGGGGAGTTACCGGTGTCAACAGCCAGGTTACCGTGCGGCCGATCGTCGCGCAGCGTGAAGTGGAAAACAATCTGAATTCCATATTGTCGGAACTGTTTGGCAAAGGCGGCGGCATACCTTCCAGCCTGTACGCTGAAGTTTTGCGCGGCAAGGTTACCCTGAGCGGCACCGTTCAATCGCATTCGGATCGCAGAGCGGCACGCAATGCGGTCTTGTCCACGCCGGGAGTCAACAAGCTGATTGATCATACCGTTCTGCCGGAAGGCGCGCAGTAGAACAGGGGCGACAAGACACATTCAGGCACACTCGGCACATGCGCGCGGCAAGCGGCGCGTCGGGTTACAGGACAGTCTGCTGAGGCAATAGCCGGTCAGATTCACGCTTTACAACGGCGTAACACTCACACGCCCTCGCTTCCAGGCCGGCGCGGTCCAGCACCGTAATATGTCCGCGACGATACTGAATCAACCCGGCGTTTTGCAATTTACGCGCAGCTTCCGTTACACCTTCCCGGCGTACACCAAGCATGTTGGAAATCAACTCCTGCGTCATGACCAGCTCTTGCGAAGGCAAGCGGTCGAGGCTGAGCAACAGCCAGCGACATAACTGCTGGTCCACCGAATGGTGGCGGTTACAGACTGCCGTTTGCGTCATCTGTGTGATCAGCGCCTGGGTATAGCGCAACAGCAAGTGCAGCAAGGGGCCCGCACGGTTAAATTCATTCTTGAACAGCTGAGCCTTCAGGCGATATCCGTAACCGGCGCTTTGCACGACCGCGCGGCTGGGCGTGGTTTCCCCGCCCATGAACAAAGCAATGCCGAGCATGCCTTCATTGCCGACGACAGCAATTTCTGCGGAAGCGCCATCTTCCAGCACATACAGCAGGGACACGATACTGGTGGTGGGAAAGTAGACATGATGCAATTGGCTACCTGACTCATACAGAACCTCGCCGAGGGCCATCGGAACGTACTCAAGGTCTGGCAACAAACGAGCTAATTCAGCAGGGGACAAGGCCGCCAGTAGATGATTTTGCTGAGGGCGAACTACGACAGCCATCATGAGCTTTCGATCGTCGGTATCAAGTGCCGGACAGAATGAGCATACACCACTCCTGAATGCGGGTTTTGCGCCAGCTACCCTGCTTTACCGAGAGAAGTGTTATTGGTCTCTAGCAAGCCCCTGGTCCTTTGTAACGGGAGACAGAAGATCAGTTGGTAGTATTTCATGCATGTTATGTGTGCTTGCGCACCGACAGCCATCCGACCTTGGCGGATTCTGTCTGGACAGGCTGAAATGGAGGACCTGACCATGGACAAACGACTTACTCCGGAGTTGCTCGATGAACGCGACAAGTATTCGATTTCACAGAAATCCAGCATGCAGGACACAGCCCATCGTGAGGATGCATTGGACGAGGCACTGCGTTGCACCTTCCCTGCAAGCGATCCGATCGCATTGAGTTTTCGCTTGCCGAGGTATGGCATCGGCAGTGTAAAAGACCGCTAAAAGAACGCTCACAACGACGTTCTCGACTGAACCAGCGGGGGTCACCTGTTTGCACGTTTGCCGGAGAACGCCCGTAGAGATTGTCTGTGTCTCCGCGACACAGAAGTCCGCGCGATGCTAAAGACGGAGACACGGGGACACGACAAGAAGTCCTTGTGTCACATTGGTATTGCGCGCATTATGAATCCACGCGCTTTTCCTGACCGCCTCCCTCGCGCGAAACACGCACTACCGCATTGACGGTCAGCTTCTTTTCAGGAGCACATCATGACCATCCCCACAATGCAGTATAGAGGACACGAACTACGTGCATACTCGACGCAGGTCTATCCTCTTTATCGCGATCCTTATGCCGGTGGCACTAAACAATTTTCCGCAGTCGTGCGTATTGACACAATGCCGCTATCTGACGAGCATGCTCATCGTTATGCGGTGTTGTTTGATCAAACCGTGCCGTCAAGCGCCGACGATGCCATATCGTGTGCAATCCAATATGGCAAGGACATCATCGACGGCAAGGTACGTGCAATTGAGCTTTGACGTTCCGGTTTGCCAGCACGTGTGGCTCAATTGGTTTTTAGCTGCGCATGTTCAGCAACGAGGCTCCTCTCCTTACTTAACGGTGGCACGACTTCCTGCCATCTTGGCAATGTTTGCCGCAAACGTGGACGGCTCCACAGGTTTGGTCATATACAGGTTAAATCCTGCCTGCAGCGCACGCTGGTGGTCTTCGGCACGCGTGAACGCCGTCAATGCCAGCGCCGGCACCGTGCCGCCACATACTTCGCCGAGCGCCCTGATGCGGCGAATCAGTTCGAAGCCATCCACATCCGGCATGCCGATATCGCTGACCACGATGTCGGGGCGCTCGCGTTCCACCAGCGACAGGGCCTCGATCGCATTGCTCACGCGGCAAATCGTCGCGCCGCATTCCCTGAGTATCCACTCCATCAGGTCGAGCGCATCGACTTCGTCATCGACTACGAGCACCTTGATGCCGGACAGGTAGGTGCGGGTGAAATCGGAATCGATAGTGGGGCGGTAAGCTCCTGGCACCATCTGGTGGCGAGCGACCGCGGCGTTGGGATTGAGCAGCGGGAAATCCAGGGTAAAGGCCGCGCCGTTGCCGTCACCCCGACTGGCAACGGTGACAGTCCCGCCCTGCAGTTCCACCAGCTGCTTGACGATCGACAGACCCAGGCCGAGTCCGCTGTAGCGTCGCGTCGTCGAGGCATCCGCCTGCCGGAAACGGTCGAATACATAGGGCAGAAATTCGGGCTGGATGCCGATGCCGGAGTCCACTACCCTGATCGCAATGCCTGCAGCAGACCTGTTGAGCGACACATGAATGTGCCCGCCATTCGGCGTGAACTTGACGGCATTCGATAGCAGGTTCCACATTATCTGCTGCAGCCGGTTCGGATCACCGGCGATCTGGCCGGCCTGCGGATCAAGCGTGGTTTCGAGGCGAATGTTCTTTGCCATGGCGGCGGGCCGGACCGTCTCAAGTGCCGCCTCGATAAAGTTTGCCGGATCTATTGGCCGCACATCGAGGCGCACTTTGCCCGAAATGATCTGGCTCATGTCGAGCAGGTCCTCGATCAGTTGCGCTTGGGCACGCGCGTTTCTTTCGATCGTCTCCAGTCCCTTGACGAGGGTGGCTTCATCCCTGGCGCCGCCGCCCAGGATCTGCGCCCAGCCAAGAATGGCGTTGAGCGGGGTGCGCAGTTCATGCGACAGTGTGGCGAGAAATTCATCTTTCAGCGCGCTCATACTTTCAGCCTGCGTGCGGGCGGCCCGCTCACGCAGCAACAGGATCTGCCGTTCCTCGGCGATAGCCTGCGATGCGGCGAGAACTTGCGAACGCGATTCCAGGCGGGCGTCAAATACTGACGTCAGCAATGCCACCGTCAATACTCCGAAGCTGGCGAGGATGACCATGAGGGCAAGCTCGTCCTGGTCGAAACCATTGCCTGCTGCCATGCAGATACTATTTTCCGGAAAACCGGCTGCGGCCATGCCGGTGTAATGCATGCCGACGATGGCCACACCCATGATGACCGAAGCGCCGGCACGCGGCAGCCATACCTGCGGCACGTTTCCGCGCAGGCGAAAAGCGATCCAGAGCGCAGCAGCCGATGCAACAACGGCAATGATCACCGATGCCGCAAACAGCAAGGGATCGTAGCGGATGCCAGGCGCCATGCGCATGGCAAACATACCGGTGTAGTGCATCGCATTGATGCCGATGCCCATCAGTACAGCGCCTGCGATCAGTCGCTGCACCGGCAATTCAGGCCGGCTGACCTGGTGCAGCGCCATGCCCGACACGACCACCGGCAGCAGCAAGGAGAGAAACGTGATCCAGAAATCGTACCCGACCGGGATAGGCAGGCGGAACGCCAGCATGCCGATGAAGTGCATTGCCCAGATACCAATTCCCATGGCGAGCGCGCCGCCGCCTATCCACAGTCGCTCGGCGGTACCGTGGGAAGTCGTCACACGGCCGGCCATGCTGAGCGCGGTATAGGAAGCAAAGATGGCAACCAGTATCGATACAAGTACCAGGGGAGTGTCGTAATAACCGGTCAACATTGCTTGCAGTGGAGTGTTTTAGATGGAATCGCTAGATGGAGTGGCGCGATGCAATGATAAAAATGGTCAACATTGTAGATGGTCAATCGGTAGCTAACCATGTTGTGACACCAGAATCCGGCGATGGATCGTTCCAATGGCTTTGCATCCGGAAAATAGTTCGCTTGACAAACGCCGTACTACGTACTTGGGTATAGCCTGTCAAATACGGCTTGCGGGAAAGATTATGCACGACAAGGCCGCTTGCCTGCTTGGCATGTACCCCATGGTGGAGGCACACACCCTAGACATCCACCAGCTATGGAAGACGCGGCGCTGATAGATCTGACAACAGCACCCTCATCCGTACCGGCAGCGTCAGACTTCAACGGTTTTTTTGTCCTGCAGTATGTTCAGTACCTGTTTCGCAATGCGATCCCAGGTCAGACCACGTGCAAATGCCAGGTTATCGGCGCTGACCTGCTCCCAGTAGTCGCGCTCCTCGAAGCGAACAATTTCCTGCAGCCACGACGTCGCATCGAGATGCGCTGCATAGCGTGGATGCTTTCCGGCCCAGATCGTGACGCTGTCAAGCGCGTGCGTGATCACGGGCAATCCCGCGGCCATGCCTTCGAGGATGGTCAGGCCAAAGCTTTCAAGGTCGGTGGGATGCAACAGAAGGAAAGCGTCGTGCAAGATGGCTGCCACCTGGTCCGCGCGCTGGCGGCCAAGCAAGCGGATGCCAGAATCCGGTCCGCATGCAGCCTGCAAACTGGAAAACAACGGACCATCGCCGATGATATCGAGCCGGTAACCCTTTTGTGCCAGACCGCTGCCGGCAAAGAATCCGGCGAGCCAGTCGACATGCTTGCTCTGGTCGAGGCGACCGACGAATACCAGTCGCTTTTCTCGCGGATAAGCGCGCGGCGCGGCAGGAAAGAACTGGTCATCGACGCCCAGCGGAAGCGACTGCACGTCCACGCCCCATTTGCGCTTGGCCCGTGGCGCCGCGCGATAACCGAAGAACACCACATCCTCTGCAGGCACCCGGCGGAAGAAGCCCCGCATCGAAACGCCCGGCAGCAGATGCCGGAAGCGTTTGCGCAGTGACGGATACTGCTTGTGCAACAGCAGGGCATCGGCTTCGTAAAACGTGGCGATGACATCGAAACGTGTCAGGTCGATGCCGCTTCTGCGCAGCGACCGAAAAAAACTGAAGCTTTCGATCTTGAAGCGGCTGGTCATCAGCAGCTTGCTCAGCACGCGGTTGGCGCGGGAATCACGCCCCAGAAAAGGCAGGGTCAACAGTTCATAGCCACGGGTGTCGATCAACACTTCGCCGCCGGGTGGCACGGCGCTCAGTACGGTTAAGGCGACGCTATCCTTCAGGCGCTGGCTGAGCTGGCTGACGACGGTCTCCGTGCCGCCGATATATCCGGCCACGGTCGGACTGATCAGGAGCACTTTCATTTGTGCGCTCATGCCGGTTGCCTTTGCCGCTGCTCGGACTCTGCTGCGCTTTGCAAAGCCACCCGCCGCACCGCCGGATGCTGCAGACTCCCCTGCAGACCGATGAACAGCATCACCCAGGTATGACTGACCGCGCCCATGAACATGGTATTGGTTACGCTGCCCACAATACAGACCACGGCAAAGGCAAACACCACGCCGCCTTCCATCGTATGCCGGTGGCACCAGCCGGTCCATAACATTGCCGCATACAGCCACACCAGCGCCGCAAGCCCGATCAGGCCAAAGGCGGAAGCGAAAAACAGGAAAGCATTGTGCGGTTCGATGAAACTTTGTGCTTGGCCTTTCGGATGGCGCGCATGCCATGCCTTCTCAAAACCGGCCTGGCCGGCTCCAAACACCGGATGCGCGCGTACCACATCGGCCGCCGTCTGCCACATATCCAGACGGTAACCGAGCGACGTATCCTTGCGGTCCTGCTGCATCAGCTTCAGGTCGTTGATGCCGGCATTAATACGCTTTTGCACACGCGGCGCCATCGCGGTTGCCAGCAGGCCGGCCAGGCAAACGACCAGCACCAGGCGCCTGTTCTTTTTCGAGACCATGTTGCCCGCTACCAGCGGAAACAGCAACAGAAGAGACAGCAGCCCGCTACGACCATCCCCGGACACCAGTCCGAAGAAAAATACCGCCATGCCGGCAACGCATATCAGGCGCAGTATCCGGCGAGTTTCATGTTTGTAGAGAATCGACAGCAGCACGACCGCGATCGCCAGCAGCTGCGAGTAAAGGATGTAATTACCGAGCGCCGCCAGGCCAGTCGCCAGTTCCACTTGTCCGGGAAAGCGGATCTGCACATAGCAGAACACAATGAATATTCCGGCCACGAAGGCCCACAGCCACGGCACGATGCGCATGCGGCTGGACGCCAGGTAAACCAGGAAGGCGGCCAGCCAGTAATAGCTGAGATTGAGTTCGGTCTGCGTCGGGTCGTCATGCAGTAGCAGCGACAGGCCCGGCAGGATCGAGAGGATCAGCGCCGGCAGCAGCCAGGATTGCAGGGTCGCCTGGCGCCAGGCTTCACTGAACCGATCACTGGCAAGAAACAATACGATGGCCGCCAGCAGCGACAGAAACATCACGGGTTTGAACAGCGGGAGGAAGAAAAATGCCGCTGTCAGCGCATGTTGCGCGGCTACGCCCGATTTCACCAGCTCCTTCATGTAGTCGACCGATCCTTCTGATTCCCGTTGATATGCTGCTGGTCGTCCTGCATGTTGTGTAATGGCACTTCTGACCGGCACGCGGATTATAGAGTGCTTTGGGCTTGACCGGGCCAGGCCGGAAGCACTCTGGCGGTCCAGAGCCCGCAACGCCGGGATGTCAATGACTCCGGCGCGTGGCAACTTCACCCAATAAAAAAGGCAGGCGTGGCCTGCCTTGCAACCGAGGGCGTTCGGCTTGTTATTCGCTTACTTGGAAGCGTTGTCCGCCTTCTTTTCGGCCTTGTCAGCCTTTGCATCCGCGGCTGCTGACGCCTGGTCAGCTTTCGCATCTGCCTTCTTCTTCGAAGCCTTTGCATCGGCTTTGGCTTTCTGCTTGTCGGCCTTGGCTTCAGCCTTGGCAGCTTTTTCTTCGGCCTTGGCGTCAGCCTTGGTGTCGTTGCTCATGGTGGATGAGCTAGTGGAACCGGTAGAGCCGGCCGGTGCTGCAGTGTGGGTGGCGGCAAATGCGGAACCTGCGAAGACGCTTGCAACCAGCATGGCGATCAGTTTGTTCATAAGGGCTATCCTTTCGTCTTTGTTGACTTATGTTGTTATTGGCATTGCGTATAAATAGTCTAGACATTTGCCAAAAAGTGTACTTAATAAAACATAAAAAGTTACAAGTTTTGTTATGGCATTTTCCTCGCGCTTTTTTGGGATTGCGTGTTGCCGAGTTATTGTTTTGAGCCGCCGCATACGATGCATCATGATTCCTGCAGGCGACAGATAGCGTGTGACCGCATCGCATGCAACGGTGATCAGGGGCAAGGATCAGAACTGGTCCCAATGCGGATCCGGTCCGAAGTGCTCCAGCAAATGATCAATGAATGCCCTCACCTTCGGCTGCATGTAGCGGTTCGGCATATACACGGCATACATGTTCATGCCGGGGCTGGCGACGACATCCGGCAGGATCTGCTTCAAGCGCCCATCCTTCAGGTACTTGCTGAGAATGTAGGTCGGGAAGAGTACGATGCCAAGTCCCTCCAGCGCCATCTGTAGCAGCACGGAAGAATTATTGACGCGGCATTTGCCGTTGATCACAGGGGTGATCTCCTTGCTGCCGGACTGGTAGCGCCAGCCGCTACGCGCGGTAGGCATGCCCAGATACACCAAGCACTGATGCTGGGTCAGTTCCTGCGGTGTACGCGGCGTGCCGTATCGTTCAAGATAGGCCGGCGATGCACACGTTACCCAGCGTACCGGTGCAATCTTGCGGGCAATCATATTCGGCGGCGGATTGTCGCTGATACGAATGGCCACGTCGTACGCTTCCTCGACAATCTCGACTGGCCGGTCGGTGACATCGAGCTCGACTTCGACTTCGTCATAGCGCTGCAGGAAGGTCTGCAACGCGGGGGCCAGATGCAACGCGGCAAAGATGACTGGCGAAGTCAGCTTCAGCACGCCCCGTGGCTCGACCTGCAGTTGCGTCACCGTTTCCTTTGCTGCGTCGATTTCCTGGGTGATGCGCGCACAGTGCTCATAGTAGGCTGTGCCAATCTCGGTCAGACTCATGCGCCGCGTAGTGCGATTCAACAAGCGCACGCCGAGCGCGCTCTCAAGATTGCTGACCTGCTTGCTGACCAGCGACTTGGAAGTATTGAGTTTCTGCGCGGCCGCTGAAAAGCTGCGGGTTTCCACGACTTTGGCAAACGCCATCATCTCCACCAAAAGCTCCATGGTTCCTCCTGTAGAGCGGCTAACGAGCTTATACGACACCTGATCCTACCCATATTCAGGAGCACGAAATTGTCCATATACAGAAACAATCTTATTCCATTTTGATGGATTGTAAATATCTGAGCACAAACGATAATGTGCTTCATGGAGGCAATACCCGTCGCCTTCCTTACGCGATCACAGGAGATCACCATGAATGCCCGAGTTCACAAGACTTTTGCCACCGACGCCGCCGGCCAGGCCGGCATGATTCCACTTAACCCATGCGGCGAAACCATCGCACTGGACGCAACGCAGACCGCCCATCTGCGTGAGGCTTCAGGCTGGACCATCCGTGCGCTCGACGGCAGCGTCTGGATCACGCAGGACGGCGATATCCGTGACGTCGTGCTCGAGGCAGGCGAAACCTTCGTACTCGACCGCAACGTACCTACCCTGCTGTCGCCATTCGGCAAGGCCCGCATCAGCGTGCGGCTCGATACTTGCCACAATCCGGCACAACCACGTCGCGTTGCCGCCCCGACGCTGCAGTCCGGCGCGCGCCTGTCGATCGCATGAAACGGAGCGCGCCATGGGCTTCCAATTTCCTTTTTCCCTCAGCTGGAAGGATTATCTTCCTTTTGACCTGAGCGGCACCGATGCCGACACCACCTATGCACCGGAAACCGGCGGCGAAGTACGCGACATCCTGCGCCTGAAGAACGGCACCGCAGTCACCCTGCGCGCCGCCCACGCCGGCGATGCCGAACGCATTCAGCAACTGGTGCGCGGCTTGTCCCTCGAGAGCCGTTACCATCGCTTCTTTTATCCACTGCAGGAAGTGCCGCCCGATATGCTGGCACGTTTTACATTGAGCGATCCGACCGGCGCCATGACCCTGCTGGCTGTCATCCAGCGCGACGGTCAGGAAATAGCGATCGGCATGGCACAGTATGTCGCCGATCCCTATCCTGTAAGCGGCGAATTTGCGGTATTAGTGGCCGATGAATGGCATCGCAGCGGCCTCGGCACCAGACTGATCCAGACACTGATCTGCGTGGCGCGCGCTGCGGGCATCATGCGATTGCAGGGAGACGTTCTTGCGGAAAACGAACCGATGGTCAGGCTCATGGTCAGCATGGGGTTCGAACTGGATACGCATGCCGACGGCGCTTATCTGTGGAAGGCATCGAAGATGCTGGAAGCACCGGAATGGAATTGTTCACCGCTGACCATACTGGCGAGGCAGGCGAAGGCCGGTGCGATGCGAGGGAGCCGCGCGAGCGTGGCCTGACACGAATGCGGAGGAGGTCGTCGCGGATTATTTAATCGTCTGCGACGACTTCATCATTCACCCCCGAACCGACAAGTCCGCACAGGAGGAACAACGTCCCGCCCGACAAGGCCACCATGGCCCCCTCAGTCAAATGAAATTTCGCGGCGAGAATGCCGGCGCAACCGAGGACAGCACCGGCTAGTTTCATGCATTTGTACTTGTCGAGCGGCATACGGCGTCATTAATTTATTGTTAAGGAATTAAACCTTAACTCGCTCGTCAGTGCATGCCATAAGTATGGTATTTCGGCTTCAGAACGGTGTGGATTCCATCCCGTTTGTGCCACAAAGGTGGCTTATGGCATCGCCTTGTCTCGAAAACGGCAAGGGACTTCACTTTTCATCTTGAGTACGCTTACTGATCTACTGATGCCGCCAGCCCTTTTCGGATCTGTGTCAGAAGCGACGTGTACCACATCCAATTTGTGTCTTCTTTAGTCCAGTTGGACCCGGTTTCCATTTCAATCCGCTTCGTGAGCGGATGCTCTCTGTTACTTTCCATCTCTTTCAACAGTCTCAGTAACGATGGCAATATATTGGGTGTGGTATTTTTAGACAGCCTTTCAAGTGAACATTCGGCGTGTTCATCGGGTTCCATATATTCCGGACTTCCCCAGACCGTCCTCGGTATGTAATACGTCCGAAATTCATCGCGGATAATATCTTCTGCCGTTTCTGGGGATCGGGTTTTATACATCCAAACAACTTCGGTATTGCCAATATCAGGGAGCGTTTGACCAGACGTTAGCTGTACATGCTCGGTAGGTAGCGTTGTGCATATCCAGATACCACTATACGTAGCGATGCGCCCCGACCGTGCAACAGCATAATTGTTCTCAATCTCGACTGAGAGATCCTCTAAAAAATCACGAATATCTTGGTCATTGTCGCTTGGTTCGGGGTCGGCTACCAGACTGCTCAAATCAATTTCCAAATCTGACAATGCAACAATCTGACCTGCTACCTTAATTTAGTACGGCGCTAAGATGGAAACTGCCTAGTGAAGGAGGCAGTCATGAAACAGCGTTTTACTGAAGAGCAAATAATTGGCGTATTGAAAGAGGTTGAGGCCGGCCTGAA